>NZ_JCBANU010000006.1:0-155807 GCF_059816145.1 Methylobacterium sp. 001424705
GTCGAGGAGAGGGGGTCGGGGCCGTGCCCCGGGCGGGGCGCCCTCAGAAGCGCGGCTCGTCGCCGAACAGGTAGTCGGGATCGCGGCGGCGCTGGCGCGGCCGGATCTCCTCCTCGTCGCCGAAGGGCGAGCGCTGCGTGCCCGGCCAGGGCTGGTAGGTCTCGGACTGGGCCCGGCGGTTGCGCCGCTCGCCGTAGGGATCGAGGAGGTCGCTCTCGGGCTGGGCCCGGCGCCGATCGTCGTCCGGCTGGCCCCGCAGGCCGCCGAACAGGCCCCCGGCCAGGTCGGGGGCGTCGTCCTCGGCGCCGAGGTCGCCGTCCTCGGGATCGGGCCGCATGGCGGTCCGGGTCTCGCGGGGCAGCAGCTTGTACTGGGTGTCGGCCATGCGGCCGTCCTTGATCCGGAAATGCTCCAGGACGCCGCCGCCGTCGACGCGCTGGCCGCTGCGCGGATCGATGCTGGCCTCGAGGAGGTCCTGGCGCGCCTCCGGGGAGGGCGGGGCCAGGGCCGTGCGCGGCACGCCGTTGGCCCAGGCCGCCTGGAGGATGGTGCCGGCGATGGGCACCGCGAGGTGGCCGCCGGTCTGCCCGCGCCCGAGGGTGCGGCGGGTGCCGTCGGCATTGTCGTAGCCGACCCAGACCACGATGGTGATCTCGTTGGTGAAGCCGGCGAACCAGGCGTCGTTCTCGTTCTCCGAGGTGCCGGTCTTGCCCGCGATCGACGACGAGAACCGGGCGAGCGCCGCGGCCGTGCCGTGGTTCGTCACCCCCTGCAGCATGGTCTTGAGCTGGTAGAACGCCACCCGGTCGGCCGAACCGATCCGGGTCGGGGCCCGGGCCTCGCGGGTGTAGAGGGTCTTGCCGTCGCGCTCGACCGATTCCAGGGCGTAGGGCGCGGGCCGGGCGCCCTCGTTGGCCACCGCGGCGTAGAACGCGGCGAGGTCCACCATCCGCACGGGCTGCGCGCCGAGCACGAAGGGATAGTAGCGCTCGCACTCGGCGTAGATCTGCGCCTCCAGGGCGAGGTCGCAGACCTTCTGCAGGCTGGCCGGCGCCTTGTCGGCGATGCCGCCCTGGAGCAGGCGGGCAGTGACGAGGTTCTTGGAGAATTCCAGGCCCCGGCGCAGGGTCGTGGCCCCGGCTCCCGTGCCCTCGTAGTTCTTGGGCGACCAGGAATCGCCGACGCCGCCGATGGGCGGCAGGGTGATGGCGGAATCCAGCACCAGGGTGTTGGGCTGCAGGCCGGCATTGAGCGCGGCCAGATAGGTGAGGGGCTTCAGGGTCGAGCCCGGCTGGCGCACGGTCTGGGTGACGCGGTTGAGCTGGCTCACCGGATAGGAGAAGCCGCCCGCCATGGCGAGGATGCGCCCGGTCCGGTTCTCCAGCACCAGGGCGGCGCCCTGGACGCTCGGCCGGACCCGCAGGTCGGCGCGCGGCGCCTTCGCGTTCGGATCGCGCAGCTTGACCCGCACCACGTCGTAGGGCTGGAGCTTTCCGCGCGCCGGGCCGGGCTCGAGGCTGGCGGTGCGGCCGTCGGCGAGGCCGACCTTCGCGGTGCCGCCGCGCCCGGTATCCAGGACCACGGCCAGAGGCCAGTGCACGTCGTAGAGGACGGGCCGGGCGGTCTCCAGCGCCCGCTGCCAGGCCGGTTTGGGGCGCTCGACCTTGGGCGCGGCCTGCTCCGCCGCCTTCTCGGCGGCGGCGGCCTTGCGCTCCGCCTTCGTCTTCGGGGCCGGCTTCGGAGCCGGGGCAGCGGCCGGCTTGACCGGATCGCCCGTGAGGAGGGGGACGCCCAGGGGCGAGGCCTCGGCGGCGGGGATCGCGGCCTCGAGCTTGCGCACGGCCTCGGCGAGGTTGAGCTCCGGCCCCTCGTAGCGGGCGCGCCCGGTGGCGCGCTCGTAGGTGGAGAGGCCCTCCTGCAGGGCGGTCTCGGTGGCGGTCTGCAGGCCGGCGTTGATCGTGGAGCGCACCACGTGGCTGGCGGCGGTGAGGGAGTCGACGCCCGCGAAGGTGCGCACCTCCCGGGCCAGGTGGTCGACGAAGTAGAAGCCGGAATCGCGCCGGACCGCGTCGATCGGCTTCAGGCCGAGGGGCGCGTTGGCGGCCTCGCCGAGCTGCGCCTCGGTGATGACGCCCTCCTCCTTCATGCGCGCCAGCACGTAGGCCCGGCGCTCGCGCGCCCGGTCGGGGTACTTGTCGGGGCTGTAGAAGTTCGGGCCCTTGGGCATGCCGGCCAGCAGCGCGGCCTCCGGCACGGTGAGCTGGCCCACCGATTTGCCGAAATAGCTGCGCGCGGCCATCTCGATGCCGTAGGCGCCGCGGCCGAGATAGATGCCGTTGAGGTAGAGCTCCAGGATCTGCGGCTTGCCCAGGATGTGCTCCAGGCGGGAGGCCACGATCATCTCGCGGATCTTGCGCTCGTAGGTGACGTCGTCGCCGACCGAGAGGTTCTTGACCACCTGCTGGGTGATGGTGGAGCCGCCGGCCGGGCGGCCCGGGGAGGCGAGGTTGCCGATGAAGGCGCGGATCACCCCGCGCTCGTCGATGCCCCGGTGGGTCTCGAAGCGCTTGTCCTCCGCCGCCACGAAGGCCTTCTGGACCATCGTGGGCACCTCGGCGATGGGCACGCTGAGGCGCCGGCCGTTGGCCTCGAAGGCCTCGGCGTAGCGCTTGCCCGATCCGTCGAGGATCAGGGAGGCGCCGGGGAGCTTGCGCTCCTTCAGGGCCTCGGCCGAGGGCAGGTCGGCCACCGCCTTGTTGTAGAAGGCGATGACCTCGGCCGCGTCGAAGGGCGAGTCCTTGGGGGTCTCGCCCTTGCAGAACTGGCGGTAGCTGACGTTGAGCTCACCGATGTCGAGGCCGTGCAGGATCTTGGGGGCGCTCGCGCCCGCCACCGCGCTGGGGTCCTCCATGGCGGTGGAGATCAGCTCGTCGAGGTTGATGTCCTCGATGTCGAAGGCCTTGCGCATGTGGGCGCAGCCGTCGCGCAGGATCTGCACCACCTGGGCCTTGTCGGCCACGGGATCGAACTGCGTCTTGACCGCATCCGGCCGCGTCGTGACCTGACTGAGCGTCAGCGCCGTGGCGAACAGCTTGATCAGGATGATGTTCATGCGGGCCGGGATACCGGGAGTGGGGTCGTGGCGCGGAGGGCCGCACGGTCATAGCCGAGACCGCGCGCCGGAGCGTGGCAGATGCGCTGCACAAGGCGGCTGATTTAAGGACGGGACGGCCACGCTCGGGGCGTTCCGCACTGGCCAAGCTCACGGCAACGCTCACGGCAACGCTTTCCCGCGGGCCCGCGTTGTGGCCCGGGGCCCCCGCCCCCGGGGATGACGGCATGATCAAGGACCTCTGGTACAAGAACGCCATCGTCTACTGCCTCTCGGTCCGGACCTTCCTCGACGGCAACGGCGACGGCATCGGCGACTTCGCCGGGCTGGAGCGCCGGCTCGACTACCTGCAGGGCATCGGCATCACGGCGATCTGGCTGATGCCGTTCCAGCCCTCGCCCAAGCGCGACGGCGGCTACGACATCTCCGACTATTACGGCGTCGACCCGGATTACGGCTCGCTCGGCGACTTCGTCGCCTTCACCCACGCGGCCAAGCAGCGGGGCCTGCGCGTCCTCATCGACCTCGTGGTCAACCACACCTCGGACCAGCATCCCTGGTTCCAGTCCGCCCGCTCCGACCCGGATTCGCCCTACCGGGACTGGTACGTCTGGTCGAAGACCCGGCCGCCGCACGCCGACGAGGGCATGGTCTTTCCCGGCGTCCAGACCACCACCTGGACCCGCGACGCCAAGGCGGGGGCCTACTACTTCCACCGCTTCATGCCGTTCCAGCCGGACCTCAACACCGCCCATCCGGCGGTGCGGGCCGAGATCCAGAAGATCATGGGCTTCTGGATCCAGCTCGGGGTCTCGGGCTTCCGCATGGACGCGGTGCCGTTCGTCATCGCCAAGAAGGGGCCGGAGGTCACGGGCGAGCCCGACGAGCAGTTCGACATGCTGCGCGACTTCCGCGAGTTCCTGCAGTGGCGCCAGGGCGACGCCATCATCCTGGGCGAGGCCAACATCCTGCCCAAGAAGGACCTCGCCTATTTCGGCGACGACGCCGACCGGCTCCACATGCTGTTCAACTTCCCCGTCAACCAGGCCCTGTTCTACGGCCTCGCGGCCGGCGACGGGCGCCCCCTGGCCAAGGCCATGCGCAAGACCTGGAACCGGCCCGATTCCGCCCAGTGGGCGGTGTTCCTGCGCAACCACGACGAGCTCGACCTCGGGCGGCTCACCGAGGCCCAGCGCCAGGCGGTGTTTTCCGCCTTCGGGCCCGAGAAGGGCATGCAGCTCTACGACCGGGGCATCCGGCGGCGCCTCGCCCCGATGCTCGGAGGCGACCAGCAGCGCATCGAGCTCGCCTATTCGCTGATGTTCACCCTGCCGGGCACACCCGTGCTGCGCTACGGCGACGAGATCGGCATGGGCGACGACCTCTCGCTCAAGGAGCGCGAATGCGCCCGCACGCCGATGCAGTGGAGCGGCGAGGCCCAGGGCGGCTTCACCAAGAGCGAGACCCCGACCCTGCCGGTGATCGACCACGGCGCCTACGGCTTCGACCACGTCAACGTGGCCAGCCAGCGCCACGACCGCGGCTCCCTCCTGAACTGGATGGAGAGCGTGATCCGCACCCGCAAGGAGGTGCCGGAGATCGGCTGGGGCGACTTCACCGTGATCGAGACGGCCTCGCCGGCGATCCTGGCGATCCGCTACGACTGGGAGGGCAATTCCGTGCTCTGCGTGCACAACCTCGCGGGCACGCCGATGGAGATCGCACTCTCGGCCGGAATCGAGGGGCCGGAGGGCCACCTCCTCGTCGACCTCCTCACCGGCCGCCGCTGCGAAGCGGACGCGGAGGGCCGCCACTGCCTGATGATGGAGCGCTACGGCTACCACTGGTTCCGCGTCGGCGGCCTCGACGCCCCGCTGAAGCGGCGGGTGGGGTAGGCCAGCCGCCCCGGCGCCGGGACGGCGGCCCTGCTGGGAGCAGGACCGCCGCGGCGTTCACGCCCGAACCCCGAACCGGATCAGCAATCCGGAAGATCGTCCAGGTTGTTCCGGGTGGTGGTATCCCGATCCGTGCGCAGGTACTTGCCGTTCGGCCCCTGGACGACCCGGATCTCGGTCCGTCCGTTTGTCCAGGGCACGTGATAGCTGTGCAGCCCGAGTTCGATGTCGTTGATGGCGTCCTGCTTCCGGCGCGGCGACCACGCGTCGCCATCGTTGCACAACGCCGTGATGTCGCCTTCAGCGTTCTTTCCGGTCTTCCTGACCGCACGATCAGCCATGGTGTCCGCGTCCTTCCGTTGGCAGCCCGATGGGGCATACGAACTTCAGGTAATTTGTTTCATCAGAAATGCAACCTGAGAGAAACTTTCCGCGGGGCGCGGGCCGATGTATCCTCGCGCGACCGCACAGGAGATCGGCCATGGCCCGCATCCGCACCCATCCCGGCGAGATCCTCGTGGAGGAGTACCTGACGCCGCTCGCCCTGTCGGCCCGGCAGTTCGCGGCGGAGATCGGCGTGCCGCCCAACCGGGTCTCCGAAATCATCCGGGGCCGGCGCGGCATCACCGCCGACACCGCGATCCGCCTCGGCGTCCGCTTCGGAACCACGCCGCAATTCTGGCTCAACCTCCAGAACGCCCACGACCTGTCGAAGGCGCGGGCGACGGTGGATGATTCCGGCGTCCGCCCCCGCGCGGCCGAGCCTGCCGCGGCGTCCTAGGGGGCGCCCGCCCCGCTACTTGTTGCGCCCCAGCAGGACCAGCCAGCCGATCCCGATCACGCAGACCATGGCGCCGACCGTGATGAAGGCCGGCGTGCCGAGGTCCATGAAGCGGGGGGCGAGCTGCGTGGCGAAGGCGGCGACGATGAGCGCCACCGCGATGCGGGCGGCGGCGCGCTCGATGCCGCGGGTGAGCTTCTCGATGCCCTTGAGCTCGATCTCGACGGTGACGCGGCCCTGCTTCAGGCGCACCAGCATGAGGTGGATCAGGGTCGGCAGCTCGGAGGCCGCGCCGAACAGGCCGGCGCCCACCGCCTCGACCTTACGGGTCAGGCCCTTGATCGAGAACTGCGAGGCGAGCTTGCGCCGCACGGTCGGCCCGGCGGCCAAGAACAGGTCGAAGCCGGGGTCGAGCTGGCGCATCACCCCGTCGGCGGTCACCAGCCCCTTGAACAGGATGGCCAGATCCGTGGGCATGGCGAGGTCGTTCTCGCGGGCCATGGTCATGAAGTCGGTGAGCAGCGCCCCGAAATCCAGGGAGGCGCCGGTGTGGCGGGCGACGAAGGCCTGCGACGAGGCCTCGAGCTTGGTGAGGTCCGGGTTGCTCGAGCCGCTCCAGTCGAGGAGCACGGCCATCAGCCCGTCGGAATCCTCCTTGAGCATGGCGCCGATCAGCATCAGGAGCTGGGTGCGGCGGCGCTGCGAGAGGCGCCCGATGATGCCGAAATCGATGAAGCCGATCCGGTTGTCCGGCATGATCAGCATGTTGCCGGGATGCGGGTCGGCGTGGAACACGCCCTCGATCAGGGCCATCTGCAGGAAGGCGTCGGTGCCCTTCTGGGCGAGCAGCACCTTGTCGTAGCCGGCGGCGTCCAGGCGGGCATGGTCGTTGGGCGGGATGCCGTGCACGAATTCCTGCACCAGCACCCGCTCGGAGGTCCATTCCCAGTGGATCTTGGGCACCACGATGTCGTCGCGGTCGGCAAAGATCGCCGCGATGGTCTCGCAGTTGCGCGCCTCGTTGATGAGGTCGAGCTCGCCGTAGAGGCCGCTGGCCAGGTGGCGCATCTGCTCCTGGGGCTGGTAGCGCCCGAATTCCGGCCACTCGTCCACGACGATGCGGGTGGCGTGGCCCATCAGGCGCAGGTCCGCCTCGATGGTCTTGCGCAGGCCCGGGCGCAGCACCTTCACCACCACCTCCTCGCCGGTCTGCAGGCGGGCGCGGTAGACCTGGGCGATGGAGGCGGCGGCGAGCGGCGTGGTGTCGAACTCGGCGAAGATCTCCGAGGCCGGGCCGCCGAGGTCCTCCTCGAGCTGGGGCCGGATGCGCTCCCACGGGATCGGCGAGACCTGGCTGTGGAGCTTCTCCAGCTCCTCGGTCCATTCCGGGGTCAGGAGGTCGGGCCGGCTCGCCAGGATCTGGCCGAGCTTCACGAAGGTCGGCCCCAGGGTCTCGATGGCGCGCCGCACCCGCTGGGGCTGCGACAGGCGGGCGATGTCCACCTGCGGCGTCCGGCGCTTGGCGAGGCGCGCCACCTGGGCGAGGCCGAGGCGCTCCACCACCTTGGTGACGCCGAAGCCGATGAGGACGGACGCGATCTCCCCGAGGCGCTGCCGGTCCCGTGCGGCGACGAAGGCGGTTTTCAGCATGTGCGCAAGGGGCCCGGATGGGGGAGGGGGACGGTGGCTCGCCCGGCGAGGCGTGCGGCCGGACCGTGGTTAAGGCTCCGTTAGGCCCGTGGCGAGGCCGAAGTTTGACCATGAGGCCGCGACATGGGGGCCGCGACATGGGGGCCGCGACACGGGAACGGCGACCGGGGAGCCGCGCGGCGGGGGCCGCGACGGGCGCGGCGGATTCGCGCCCGCACCGATCTCGGGCTAGACAGGCCGCCACCGGCGCCGCTGCGGCGCCCGCCCTCACGTCCACCCCGCGCTCCGGCGGCGCCGACCCCCGCGCCGCCGCGGCGCCATCCCGCGAGACCCCTGATGCCAGGCACGCCCCGCGCCGGAATCATTCCGGTGACCCCCTTCCAGCAGAACTGCACCCTGATCTGGTCGGACGAGACCAAGGTCGGCGCCGTGGTCGATCCGGGCGGCGACCTCGACCGGATCGAGGCGGCGATCGCCGCCCAGGGCATCGCCATCGAAAAGATCCTGCTCACCCACGGGCACATCGACCACGCCGGCGGCGCGGCCGAGCTGCGCGACCGGCTCGGCGTGCCGATCGAGGGGCCGCACGAGGCCGATCGCTACCTCCTCGACAGCCTGCCGGAGACGGGCGCCAATTACGGCCTCGACGGGGCCCGGGCGGTGACGCCGGACCGCTGGCTGGGCGACGGCGACGTGGTCGAGGTCGGCGGCCTGGCCTTCGACATCCTGCACGCCCCCGGCCACTCCCCCGGCAGCGTGGTGTTCATGAGCCGCGACGCGCGCTTCGCCCTCGTGGGCGACGTGGTGTTCAAGGGCTCGGTCGGCCGCACCGACCTGCCCGGCGGCAACCACGAGCAGCTCATCCGGGCCATCAAGGACAAGGTCCTGCCGCTGGGCGACGACGTCGCCTTCATCCCCGGCCACGGCCCCACCAGCACGCTCGGCGAGGAGCGCGTGTCGAACCCGTTCCTGCAGGATTGAGGCCGGCCGGGCCCCGTCGGCCGGATCCCGGCGGGGCCTTGACGGGGGGTTAACGCGAACGGGGCATCGTGGTCGCGATTCCGGGGGTCCACGGGCCCGAAAACGATGCATTCCCAGTGGGAAATGCTTATATTGCGCGGGTCAAGAAGAAATGCAGGCGGCGGGGGCCCGGCCTGGGCCGGCAAGTCCGGCCTGAATGCCCGCCTGCCCGAGGAAGTTCATGTCCGACAGTTCCCATAATCTCGCCGCCGATGCCTACGGCGCGGAATCCATCCGGGTCCTCAAGGGCCTCGACGCGGTGCGCAAGCGCCCCGGCATGTATATCGGCGACACCGACGACGGCTCGGGCCTGCACCACATGGTCTACGAGGTGGTCGACAACGCCATCGACGAGGCGCTCGCGGGCCACGCGGACCTCGTCACCGTCACGCTGAACGCCGACGGCTCCGTCACGGTCTCCGACAACGGCCGCGGCATCCCCACCGACATCCACAAGGAGGAGGGGGTCTCGGCGGCCGAGGTCATCATGACCCAGCTGCACGCGGGCGGAAAGTTCGACCAGAACTCCTATAAGGTCTCCGGCGGCCTGCACGGCGTCGGCGTCTCGGTGGTCAACGCCCTCTCGCAATGGCTGCGCCTGCGCATCTGGCGGGGCGGCCGCGAGCACGCGATGGAGTTCCGCCACGGCGACGCGGTCTCGCCGCTGATCGTCGTCGGCGACGGCAACGGCCGGCGCGGCACCGAGGTGTCGTTCCTGCCCTCCACCGACACCTTCACGATGATCGAGTTCGACTACGCGACGCTGGAGAAGCGCCTGCGCGAGCTCGCCTTCCTGAATTCCGGCGTGCGCATCGTCCTCACCGACGCCCGCCACGCCGAGCACAAGCGCGAGGAGCTGTACTACGAGGGCGGCATCGAGGCCTTCGTGCGCTACCTCGACCGCTCGCGCAAACCCATCGAGGGCATGCAGAAGCCCGTCATGGTGCGGGCCGAGCGCGACAACATCCGCGTCGAGGTCGCGCTCTGGTGGAACGACTCGTTCAACGAGACCGTGCTGCCCTTCACCAACAACATCCCGCAGCGCGACGGCGGCACCCACATGGCGGGCTTCCGCGCCGCCCTCACCCGGCAGATCACCGGCTATTCGGAATCGTCCGGCATCGCCAAGCGCGAAAAGATCTCGCTCACCGGCGAGGATTGTCGCGAGGGCCTCACCGCCGTGATCTCGGTGCAGGTGCCGGACCCGAAATTCTCCTCGCAGACCAAGGACAAGCTGGTTTCCTCCGAGGTGCGCCCGGCCGTGGAGAACGTGCTGAACGAGGGCCTGTCGAACTGGCTCGAGGAGAACCCGGCGCTCGCCCGCTCGGTGATGGCCAAGGTCATCATGGCGGCCTCGGCCCGCGAGGCGGCCCGCAAGGCCCGCGAGACCGTGACCCGCAAGGGCGTCCTCGACATCGCCTCACTGCCCGGCAAGCTCGCCGATTGCCAGGAGCGCGATCCCTCGAAGTGCGAGATCCTGCTGGTGGAGGGCGATTCCGCCGGCGGCTCGGCCAAGCAGGGCCGCGACCGCACCTTCCAGGCCGTTCTCCCGCTGCGCGGAAAAATCCTCAACGTGGAGCGGGTGCGGGCCGACCGGATGCTGTCCTCGGCCGAGATCGGCACCCTGATCACCGCGCTCGGCGCCGGTATCGGCCGCTCGTCCACGGACCGCGAGGGCTTCAACCCCGACAAGCTGCGCTACCACCGCATCATCATCATGACGGATGCCGACGTGGACGGCTCGCACATCCGCACCCTGCTGCTGACCTTCTTCTTCCGGCAGATGCCGGAGGTGATCGAGCGCGGGCACCTCTACATCGCCCAGCCGCCCCTCTACAAAGCCGCCAAGGGCAAGTCGGCGCTCTACCTCAAGGACGAGCGGGCGCTGGAGGACTACCTCATCGATGCCGGCGTCGAGGGCGCCGTGCTGCGGCTGGCCTCCGGCACCGAGTTCGGCGGCCCGCAGCTGAAGTCCCTGGTGGAGGAGGCCCGCCAGTTCCGCGGGCTGATGCAGGCGCTCCACACCCGCTACGACCGCGCCGTGGTCGAGCAGGCCCTGATCGCCGGCGCCTTCCGGGCCAATGTCGACGAGAACGCGGCCGAGGCCGAGGTGCTGGCCGAGGAGGTCGCCCGGCGCATGGACTGGATCGCCGACGACATCGAGCGCGGCTGGGAGGGCGCCGTCTCGGAGGGCGGCTACGTCTTGAGCCGGACCCTGCGCGGCGTGCGCCAGGTGGCGACCCTCGACGCCTCGCTGCTGGCCTCGCAGGAGGCGCGCCGCCTCGCCGACCGGGCGGAGGCCCTGCGCGAGATCTACGACCAGCCCGTCACCTACGCGCGCAAGGGCGACGAGACCACCCTGCACGGGCCCGTCGGCCTGTTCGAGGCGGTGATGGCCTTCGGCCGCAAGGGGCTGCAGCTCCAGCGCTACAAGGGCCTCGGCGAGATGACCGCCCAGCAGCTCTGGGAAACCACCCTCGACCGCGACGTGCGCTCGCTCCTCCAGGTCAAGGTCAAGGACACCCAGGACGCCGACGACCTGTTCGTGAAGCTGATGGGCGACGTGGTCGAACCCCGCCGCGAGTTCATCCAGGACAACGCCCTCAGCGTCGCCAACCTCGACGTCTGAGGCGGGCCGGGTTCGGGCCTGAACCGCCCCCTCGCGGCCGTCGAACCCCATCGGGCTTCGGCGGCCAACAGGGAGCCCCCGACCTTGCGACGGATCGCGTCGCCTCGGCCGCTTCGCCTCGGCCGCGCGAGACACGGTGGCCTGCGCCGATGCGGCCTGCCCGATGACCCGTTCGAACCGGGAGGGGGTCGGTGAACGCGGCTCGGCCGAGACGGCCCTCGTCATACGACCTTGAGGAGCCATCGCAGGGGCAGGGCGACCGCCGTGAGGCAGGCGATGCCGCCGGCCCACAGGGCCCCGAACCAACCGAGGCGGCGCATCCAGCGGGGGATGGTCATGGTCCGCCTCCCTAATGGTAGCCGGGCGCGCCGGCGGTGACCTTACCCCGGAACAGCCAGTAGACGTAGGCGGTGTAGCCAAGCACCATCGGCAGGAGCACGACCGTTCCGACGAGAAGGAAGCGCTGGCTGCTCGGGTGCGTGGCCGCGTCCCAGATCGTCACCGAGGGCGGCACGATCATCGGGAACAGGCTGATGGCGAGCCCGACATAGGACAGCAGGAACAGGCCGAGCCCGCACAGGAAGGGCATGACCTCCTCGCGCCGGTCGAGGGCGTCGCGCAGGCGCCAGCCCAGGAGGCCGACGAGAAGCGGGACGGGGGCGACGAAGGCCATCGCCGGAAAGGTCAGCCAACGACCGCGGAAGGCGGGGCTGAGGAACGGCATCGCCAGGGACACGACGGCGATGGCGGCGACGGTCGCCCAGCCGAAGGCCCGGGCGAGGCGATAGGCCCGGAGCTGGAGCTCACCCTCGGTCTTCCAGATCAGCCAGCCCGCCCCGAGCAGCCCGTAACCGGCGACCAGCGCGAGCCCGGTGAACAGGGAAAACGGCGACAGCCAGTCCCACCAGCCTCCGGCATAGGCCCGTCCCTCGACGCGGACGCCCTGCACCAGGGCGCCGAGGCAGATGCCCTGGCAGAAGGCGGCGACGAGGCTCCCGGCCGAGAAGGCGCCGTCCCACGCGGTCCGGGAGAGACGCGTGACGGTCCGGAACCGCATCTCGAACGCGACGCCGCGGAACACCAGGGCGAGCAGCATCAGCGTCAGCGGGATGTAGAGGGCCGGCAGCAGCGTGGCGTAGGCCAGCGGGAACACGGCGAACAGGCCGCCCCCGCCGAGGATCAGCCAGGTCTCGTTGCCGTCCCAGACCGGGGCGACGGTGTTCACCATCACGTCCCGGTCGGCCTTCTCCCGGATCGCCGGGAACAGGATGCCGACCCCGAGGTCGAAGCCGTCCATGACCACGTAGAGGAAGATGGCGGTGGCGATGAGGAGCGCCCAGACGAGGGTGAGATCGAGGGTCATGGGGACTACTCCGCGGGCTGGAGGGCGGGACGGCGCGCGCCCGCGTGGGGCGCGTCGAGGGCCGGTGCCGGGGTGATGCCGGCCGTTCGCACCGGCACGCCGGTCGGCGGTCCGGATTCGTGGACCTGCGGGGTCTGGTTGAAGAGGTGCAGCAGGTACCAGATGCCCGCCCCGAACACCGCGAGGTAGACCACCGCGAAGGCCGCGAGGGAGGCGGCGACGGCGGGCGCGGCGATCGGCGAGACGCTGTCGGCGGTGCGGAGCAGGCCGTAGACCGTGAAGGGCTGGCGCCCCGTCTCGGTGACGGTCCAGCCGGCGGTGACGGCGATCAGCCCCGACGGTCCCATGGCGACCGCGAAGCGCTGGAACCAGACGGTCTCGTAGAGCCGGCCCTTCCAGCGCAGCCAGAGCGAGACGAACCCGAGGGCGATCATCAGGAGGCCGAGACCGACCATGATGCGGAACGACCAGAACACCAGCGGCAGGTTGGTCGGCCAGGTCGCGCGGGGCATGTCCTTGAGCCCCTTCACGGTGCCGTTCAGGTCGTGCGTGAGGTAGAGGCTCGCCAGGCCCGGGATGCCGAGGGCGCCCCGCGTCTCGCCGGCCTCGGCGTCGGGCCATCCCAGGACCAGGGCGGGGGCCCGGCTTCGGGTCTCGAAGTGCCCTTCCATCGCCGCGACCTTGGCGGGCTGGTGCTGGTAGGTGTTGGCGCCGTGCACGTCGCCGATGACCAGTTGCGCCGGCGCGACGAGCGCGGCCATCCACATCGCCATGGAGAACATCACCCGGGCACGGGGATTCCGGCCGTCGCGCAGGAGGTGCCACGCAGCGACCGCGCCCACGATCATCGCCGTGGTCAGGTAGGCGCCGGTCACCGTATGGGCGAAACGGTAGGGGAAGGAGGGGTTGAAGACGATGGCCCACCAATCGGCCGGGGCGAACCGTCCGTCGGCTCCCAGTTCGTGGCCCGTGGGGGTCTGCATCCAGGAATTGGCCGAGAGGATCCAGAAGGCCGAGGTCAGGGTGCCGAAGGCGACGAGGCAGGTCGCCAGGAAGTGCAGGCGCGGGCCGACCCGCTCCAATCCGAACAGCATGACGCCGAGGAAGCCGGCCTCGAGGAAGAAGGCCGTGAGCACCTCGTAGCCGAGGAGCGGCCCCAGGATCGGCGCGGTGCGGTCGGCGAAGACCGACCAGTTGGTGCCGAACTGGTAGGACATCACCAGGCCCGACACGACGCCCATGGCGAAGGCGACGGCGAAGACCTTGAGCCAGTAGCGGTAGACATCGAGGTAGACGGCCTTGCCGGTGGCCAGCCAGCGGCCCTCCAGGACGGCCAGGAAACTCGCCAGGCCGATGGTGAAGGCCGGGAACAGGAAGTGCCACACGACGGTCAGGGCGAACTGGGTGCGGGCCAGGTCCACCGCGCTCGGCAGGGTCAGGGAAGGCATCGGGATCTCCGGGCGTCCGGGCGATGCGCCCGGATCCATCCGCCCGACGATGGCGGGGGGCCGACGCCGCGACCTTGCGCTGGATCAAGGCAGCGAAAACTCTTCCCGGCGGGCGATGCGGGATCGGCGCGGCGACGCAGCGCTCGCCGTCGCGAGGCTTGGGCCCTCTCCGTCGACGCAACGGGCGCCTGTTGATCCAGCGCAAGGCTTCCCGGTCGACACGGGCGCACCCCGAAGGCCCCCGACAGCCGGAAGCGACCCTGAGAATGACGACGGCGGCCGTTGACCCCAGGACTTCGCGCGGGCCGGCGGGCCTCGGCTGGCTGACGGGCCTGCGCGGAGGGCTGGCCGTCCTTCCGCTCGCCGGCCTCTGCGCCGGCCTGTCCGCCGAGGCGCTCGGTCGCCCGGACATCGCGGCCTGGGCGTGGACGCTTCCGACGCTGGCGGTCCTCGCCGTCCTCGCGCTCCAGGTCGTGACCAGCCTGGCGCGCGGCGACGTCGGGCTCGACCTCGTCGCCCTGCTGTCGATGGGCGGCGCGCTCGCCCTGTCGCAGCCGCTGGCCGGCGTCGTCATCGCCCTCATGTATGCCGGTGGCCAATCCCTGGAAGCCTACGCCTCCGGACGCGCCGGGCGGGCCATGACGGCGCTGCTCGCCCGGCAGCCACGCTCCGCCCTCCGCGAGGACTCGAGCGGCGTGAGGGAAGTCCCCATCGAGAGCCTGGCCCCGGGCGACCGCATCCTCGTGCGCGTCGGCGACGTCCTGCCGGTGGACGGCCGCGTCGCCGCGGGCCGGGCCATCCTCGATCAGGCGACGCTCACCGGCGAGGCCCTGCCGGTCACGTTCGAAGCGAACGCGTCCGTGCTGAGCGGCACGGTCAATGTCGGGGCGCCCTTCACGCTCCTGGCCGAGCGCCGGGCCGCCGAGAGCACCTATGCGGGGATCGTCCGGCTCGTCGAGGCCGCCCGAACCCAGAAGGCGCCGATGGCGCGCCTCGCCGACCGCTACGGCCTGGCCTTCCTCGGCCTGACCCTGATGCTGGCCGGGGGCGCCTGGGCTGCCACGGGCGATCCCTTGCGGGCCCTCGCGGTGCTGGTCGTCGCCACGCCCTGCCCGCTCATCCTCGCGGTGCCCGTCGCCCTGATCTCCGGTCTGTCGCGGGCGGCCGGCATCGGCGTCATCATCAAGGGCGGCGGCGCCCTGGAGAAGCTGGCGCGGGTGCGCGTCCTGGTGGTCGACAAGACCGGGACGCTGACCCACGGGACGGCGCGGCTGACGGCCGTGGATCGCCTCGGTCCCGTCGCGGAGCGGGATGTCCTGAGGCTGGCCGCCTCCCTCGACCAAGCCTCCGGCCATCCGACGGCCCGTGCCCTGGTCGATGCGGCCCTCGCCCGCGGCCTTACGCTGACGCAGCCGACGCAGGTGGCCGAAGTCCCGGGCGAGGGCGTGTCGGGCCTCGTCGCGGGGCGGCCCGTGAGGGTCGGCGGACCCCGCACGATGCGGGCGCACGGCATCCCCTTCCCGGAGACGGACGCCGTCCGGAACGCGGATGCCGTGGCCGCGACGGTGCTGGTGGCCGTGGACGGCAGGCCCGCCGCGATCCTGAGCTTCGCCGACCCGGTACGAACGGATGGCGGACGGACGCTCGCGGACCTGCGCCGCTGCGGCATCCGGCGCGTGGTGCTCGCGACCGGAGACCGGCGCAGCGTCGCGCAGGCGCTGATCGCGGGCCTGCCCATCGATGCCCTGGCGGCCGATCTCGATCCTGCGGGGAAGACGCAGGTCGTGGCGCGCGAACGGGGGCAGGGGTTGGTGATGATGGTGGGGGACGGCGTCAACGACGCGCCCGCCCTGGCGGCCGCCGATCTCGGGGTCGCGCTCGGCGCCAGGGGCGCGGCCGCGGCGGCCGAGGCGGCGGACGTCGTCCTGCTGGTCGACAGCCTCGCGCCGCTTCCGGATGCGATCCGCATCGCCCGGCGGGCCCGGGCCATCGCACTCCAGAGCGTGCTGGTCGGCCTCGGCCTGTCGCTCGCCGGCATGGTCGCGGCGGCCCTCGGCTACCTGACGCCGCTGCGGGGCGCCCTGTTGCAGGAGGTCATCGACGTCGCCGTCATCCTCAACGCCATGCGGGCGCTCGGTGGTCCGATGACCGCCCCGGCATCCGATGCCGACGAATCCGCGCGCCCGGCCCAGCGGCCTCGTGCGGTCCCTTGAGATGGATCAAGGCCGGCGGAGCCGGGCCGAGCCAGATTGCCCTTCCGCCGGGCTCGGCGGCTTGGGGAGGCGGCTGTGGGTTACGCGCACATCCTGGTATCCGTGGACCTGGATCGCGGTTCCGCCGACCGCGTCCGGCTCGCCGCCGGCCTGGCGCGGCGCTTCGCGGCCGACCTGACCGGCGTGGCGGCCCGGCCGATCCCCGGACCGTCCGCATTCGCCAACATGCAGGCGGACGGGATCCTGCGCGCGGCCGAGGAACGCCGATCGCGCGACGAGGCCGCCCGGGTCCGGGACCTGTTCCTGCGCCATGCCCGCGAGGGCCTCCGCACCGACTGGCGGTTCACCGAGGGACATCCCACGGCCAACCTCGCCCGGGAGGCCCGCGCGGCGGATCTCGTGGTGGTCGGGCGCCATGGCCCGGCCGATGCCGTGCCGGGCGCGATGACGGTGCTGCCCGGCCCGTTGCTGATGGAGGCGGGACGTCCGGTCCTGATCGTTCCCCCGGGGATCGAGCACCTGGGCGCCGACCGCATCGTCGTCGCCTGGAAGGACACCCTCGAGGCCCGGCGGGCCGTCACGGCGGCGCTGCCTTTCCTGCGACAGGCGGACCACGTCTACCTCGTCTCGGTCGGACAGGAGACGCAATTCCAGGGAATCGAGGATGTGGCGGCCCACCTGTCGCGCCACGACGTGAATGCCACCACCCATGCCCTGTTCGGAAGCCGGTCGGTCGAAGCCGACGAGATCCTGCGCTTCGCACGCCGGGAATACGCCGACCTGATCGTCCTGGGAGCCTATGGACATTCGCGCCTTCGGGAATGGATCTTCGGCGGCATGACCCACGACATCCTGCAGACGGCACCCGTCTGCTGCCTGATGAGCCACTGATGTGCCGCGCGCTCGTCCTCGCATCGGTCGCGCTGTTCGGGCTCGTCGCGCCCCCCGCCACGGCCCGTGACGGATCGGCCTCACGCGGCAAGGCGTTGGCTCGCGCGACCTGCGCGCGATGCCATGGCATCGGCTCTCGGGGAGTCAGCCCGATGCCCGAGGCGCCGGCGTTTCGAACGCTCGCCCGCCGCTTTCCCATCGATGATCTCGCCGACATCCTGGTCGAGGGTGTCGAGCGACGTCACCCGGCCATGCCCGCGTTCCAGCTCGATCCCTCCGATGCCGACGACCTCACCGCATATCTGAAGACCCTGAGGCGATGACAGTCCTCCCCGGGATGGCGATCCGGCCGGTGGACGAAGACGAAGGTCGAAGAAGCCCATGGAGCGATCCTTTCTCTACGTCAGTCGCAGGCAGGCGACGGAAGCGGACATCCGGGACATCGTGGACGCCGCCCATGTCAGGAACGTTCGGCTGAACGTCACCGGCGCGCTGATCGCGACCGACGGACGCTTCGCCCAGATCCTGGAAGGCTCGCGCGCCGCCATCGACGAACTGATGGAGAGCATCCGCCGCGACCGGCGGCATACGCAAGTCCACGTGGTGCAGGACCGAGACGCCCCGCGGCGTGACTTCGCCGACTGGTCGATCGCCTATTCGGGCGGGTCTCTCTTCGTCGACGGTTTGATCGGCGCCCTCGCGACGGGCTCGCGGCCGGAACCCGACCGCCACCATCTGCGACGGCTCCTGGCGTTCATGCGGGAGTTTGCGCGCGCCCCCCGGTGAAGGCCCCGCGCCGCTTCGAACGGGTCACGCCACAGCCCCCCGGCATCCGTCACGGCGCGCGGGTCGTTTTCGTCCCAAGGCGCCTCCCGCGCCACGGCGGGATCGCGGACGGGACGGGGTGTTGGGCCGTGCGACCCGGACGGCCGCAACGGGAACGCGGTATCGGCGGCTCGGTCTCGTGACCGAACCTCCCCTCGTCAGTGCGCGAGGAGCAGGGGGGCCGGGCTGCTTCTCAGGAGGGCGCGCGTGACGCCACCGAAGAAGAACTCGCGGACGCGGGAATGGCCGTACGCCCCCATCACGATCATGTCGGCGTGAAACATCGTCGCCTGGTTGCGAAGCGTCTCCGCGGTGTCCCCCACCACCGGGACGTCGACGACGCTGACGGTCACGCCGTGGCGCGCGAGGTGAGGCGCGAACTCGGCACCCGGAACCGATGTGTACAGTTCTTCTGTGCCGGCGACGCAGACGATCTCGACGGCGTCCGCCGCGCAGAGGAACGGCATCGCGTCGTTGGCCGCCCGCGCCGCCTGCGCACTGCCGTCCCAGGCCACGATGATCTTCCGACCGGTGAAGGCGTCGTGTCCCGGCGGCACTGCGATGACCGGACGACCACTTGCGAGGAGGGCTTTCTCGATCACCTCGCGATCCAGATCGTAGGTCCGCGGTCCCGCATCCAGGACGGTCAGGTCATGCAGGCTGGCCTGAGCCACCAGCCGACCGACGACGTCCGGGTAAGGCAGGCTCGGCGTCTGCGTCGTGCAGAGCACGCCCGCCTGCGCCGCGTCCCCGGCCGCACGGTCCGCGACGGAACGGGCCATCGCATCGAGGCGCCGGTCGATGCGCGCGACCCCGTCGTCGTCGAGATCGAAACTGCCGAGCCAGGCATCGTCGCCCGAGAGGCACCACGAGGCGGATTGGACCGTGAGGTGGGCGCCGGCGGCTTTCGCGAGCGTCA
This sequence comes from Methylobacterium sp. 001424705, assembly GCF_059816145.1. NCBI lineage: Bacteria > Pseudomonadati > Pseudomonadota > Alphaproteobacteria > Hyphomicrobiales > Methylobacteriaceae > Methylobacterium > Methylobacterium sp. 001424705. The sequence continues at coordinate 18,747 of NZ_JCBANU010000006.1, forward strand.
GGCCGTAACCGATGGCGCTCGAGGGTTCCTCGTACGCGGTCTCGACGGTCGTGCCGACGAGGATGTCGCGAAGGGCCGCGAGCGGGGATGAGGGGGGCTTCGCCATGGGGCGTCTCCAAGTTCTGCTGGGTCCCGTGTTCGTCCCGTCGCGACCCAGCCGCCTTGATCCACCTCAAACGCCCCCTTCGCCACAAGATGCTTAGCCGCGGCCAGCAGTTGCGCGGTATCCATCGACTATCTTCAGTGATAGAAACCGTATCAATCGCCGGCCATTGATCTGCGGGCCATGATGTTGGCCGAAGATGTTGCTGTTCGTGGAAGCGTCCATCACGTGACATTCTTGAACGGACTGGTTGCAGAGATTGTTCTTTGGAGCCCTGGAATAGCCAGCGCCGAAGGGGGCGAACGATGACGAACCCCATCGGCTCGATGTCCCTCGGCCATCTGGGCGACGGCACGCTGACCGTCGACGAACTCCGGCAGACCCTGGACGACGTGGGCGTCTGCATCTGGTCTCTGGATATCCCGACCGGCCGTGTCACGGTCTCGCCGACCTGCGCCCGGCTCTTCGGCGTTCCGCCAGAGCGACTGACCACCTTCACGGCCTCCCAGGCCCTGGTGCACCCCGATGACCGCCAGGCGCGGGCCGATGCCATCCAGGGGGCCCTGCGGGATGGCGGGAGCTACGAGGTCGACTACCGGGTCGTGCGGCCGGACGGTCAGGTCTGCTGGCTGCGCTCGTGCGGGCAGGTGAACCGCGACGCAGATGGCCGACCGGTGCGTCACCGGGGCGTCGTCCTCAGCATCCACGAGCAGAAGAAGGCCGAGGCGGACCTGCGCGCCCGCGAGGCGCACCTGCGCTCGATCCTCGACACGGTGCCCGAGGCCATGGTCGTCATCGACGAGGCCGGCCTCATCACCTCCTTCAGCACGGCGGCCGAGCGCCTCTTCGGATACGCGGCCGCCGAGACCCTCGGGCGCAACGTCCGGATGCTGATGCCGGAGCCGATGCGCGGCGAGCACGATGGCTATCTCGACCACTACCGCCGAACCCGGGAGCGCCGCATCATCGGCATCCATCGGGTCGTGACGGGCCAGCGGGCGGACGGCACGACCTTCCCGATGGAGCTCGCCATCGGTGAGATGCGCTCGGGCGAGCAGGTCTTCTTCACCGGCTTCATCAACGACCTGACCGAGCATCAGAGGATCCAGGCACGGCTGCAGGAACTGCAATCCGAACTCGTCCACATCTCGCGCCTGAGCGCCATGGGCGAGATGGCATCCACCCTGGCCCACGAGCTGAACCAGCCGCTCGGCGCCATCGCCAACTACACCAAGGGCTGCCGTCGCCTGCTCGCGAACCCGGGTCCCGAAGCCATTGCCAAGACCATCGAGGTTCTCGACAAGACCGCCGAGCAGGCCCTGCGGGCCGGGCAGATCATCCGCCGCCTGAGGGAGTTCGTCACCCGCGGCGAGACCGAACGCCGCCTCGAGTCGGTCTCGCGGCTGATCGAGGAGGCGGGCGCCCTGGCCCTGGTCGGCGCCCGGGAGCAGGGCCTCGTCGCCCGCCTCCACGTGGCCCCCGGCCTGAAGGCCGTTCTGGCGGACCGGGTGCAGGTCCAGCAGGTCCTGGTCAACCTGATGCGCAACGCGCGCGAGGCCATGCAGCACAGCGAACGGCGCGAACTGGCCGTCGACGCCCATGCGCTCTCCGCCGAGGCGGTCGAGATCACGGTGGCGGACACCGGCCCCGGCATCGCGGAGGAGGTCGCCGACAGGCTGTTCCAGCCCTTCGTGACCACGAAGGCCAGCGGGATGGGCGTCGGCCTCTCGATCTGCCGCACCATCATCGAGGCGCATGGCGGCCGCCTCACGGTCGAGCGCAACGCGGCCGGCGGGGCGACGTTTCGCCTGACCCTGGCGACCGCCCCGGAGGGAGATGCCATCCATGGCCCATAGCCTCGTGCACGTGGTCGACGATGACCCGGCGATGCGGGATTCGGTCGGCTTCCTGCTCGACACCGCGGGCTTCGAGATCGCGCTCTACGAGGCCGCGACGGACCTCCTCGACACGCTGGTCAAGCCGGCCCGCGGGTGCGTCCTGACCGACATCCGCATGCCCGGCGTCGACGGGCTCGAGCTGCTGCGCCGCCTGCGGGCCTGCGGCCATACCCTCCCCGTGGTGGTGATGACGGGGCACGGGGACGTGCAGCTCGCGGTGGAGGCGATGAAGCTCGGGGCCTGCGACTTCATCGAGAAGCCGTTCGACGACGAAGCGTTGGTGCAGGCGCTGCGCTCCGCCCTGAACCGGGGCGGAGCGGCCAAGGTCGTCGATCCCACCCTCGACGAGTTCGTCCGACGGGTCGGCACCCTGAGCGACCGCGAGCGTCAGGTGATGGACCAACTCGTCGCGGGCGGCTCCAGCAAGGACATCGGCCGCACCCTCGACATCAGCCCGCGGACCGTCGAGATCTACAGGGCCAAGCTCATGGCCAAGACCCAGGCGGCCAGCCTGCAGGAGCTGGTGCGATGGTCCGTGCTGGCCGGCCTGGCCTGACGCGGCCGCGAGGCCCGGCAAGGACGGAACGCGTGGGGGAGCCGCCGGTCCTGGCGCAACGGGCGCCCGACATCGCGGAGGGGCGGTGAGGGCGCCGGCCGCTCACGGCCTGCAACGATCCGGCTCGGCCCCCTCGCCGCCCCAGGGACGGGCGTAGCGAGCCGACAGGGTCTCGCAGGGATGATGAAACAGGTAATATCCGAACGCGGCACTGGCCTCGCGCGCCGGTGCGGGTTGGAAGCCGAACGGCAGGCTTCCGGTCTCGCGGACCTCGGCGCCGAAGTTCCAGCCCTGGGCCCCGACGAAGGACGGGATCGACAGGTCCTCGCGGACGGCGCAACACAGCCCCGGCGCATGCCGGTGCTGGAAGATGCGGTAGATCTGGGGGCGGCATGGTCTGCCCGGCATCGGAGCCCGTCCTGCCAACAGCGCTTCAGGGTCTCGGGAGAAGCCCGCCGGAGCCATTGGCCGGTCGGCGGACGCCCGTGTCACGCCGCCTTGGCGAAGGCGGTCTCCGTGACGTCGTGCGACAGGGTCGTCGCCTCCTGCCGGTCGTCTGTCAGGCCCCGGGTCACGAACGCCGCCTGGAGCGCGACGACCTCCTGGAGCGAGCCGCACCGCGCCAGCCCGACGAGGTGGTCCGCCTGGGCCTGAAGGCGACGGCCCGTGAAGCGCATCGTCTCGGCCGCGAGACGCAACGGCACGTCGACGGCGAGGGTGCGCCAGGCGGCCAAGCCAGCCCCCATCGCCTCGGCGGCGTCCTTGGGGTCATGGGCATGCAGGTGCGGCGTGTGTCCGGAACGCATCGCGATCTCCTTGTCTGGCGAAGGGGCGCAGGGTGCGCCGGCCCACGGCAAAGACCTTGACCCAAATCAAACATCGAGGGATGCATCGTCGTTCTGGAGATAAAGCGACGGCTTTACCAATCTTCGGCAGTTCTCATGCTGCCGAGACCGGACCTCTGTTGATTTGGGTCAAGGCCGCAGACCCATCGCGCGACGATCGTCCTCGCGTGGAAGCGACGGGACGTCCGTCGCTCGGCGTCCGGTCGGACCCGACTCCCGGGCGCCTTGCTCGCGAGGAGAAGTCGATGCGCACCATCGAGAACCGAGCCGAGGACGCGGTCTTGAACGGCCTCAACGTCTTTCTGGGCATCACCCTGTTCCTGGCCCCCTGGTACCTGGAGCTGGGCAGCGAAACGGTCGCAGCGCGAAATGCCTTCATCTGCGGCGCCGCGATCGCCGTCATCGCCATGCTTGCGCTCAGCCAGTCCTACGACTGGGAGGAATACCTCAACCTCGCCGTCGGTCTCTGGGTGGCCGCGGCGCCCTGGGTGCTGGGCTTCGCGGAGCTGAAGGTCGTCGCGGGCGCCCACGTGGTCATCGGCCTCGCCGTTTTCGTCCTGTCCGGGTCTGAACTCTGGCGGCTGTACCGGTCGCCCGAGGCGCGCTCCGTCTGACCGGAGCGTGTTCGTCAAACAGCGGCTGCGCCGCGCCGTCACGGCCGGCGCAGCCCCGAAGCTCCAGGGCTCCCGATTGCTGCGAACCACGGTCATGCCGTCCGATCCCCTCGCGATCCTCCTCGCTGCGGCGTTCACCTCCGGCTGCGCCTCGATCCACGCTCTGCGCCATCACGCCGATGGCCTGACGTTCGTCCTCGCGGTGATGGCCTACGCGCTCGCCACCGCCGTCGGGTCCCTGCTCGCGGCCCGCTTCGGCCTGCTCATGGCGCCCGACCATGCCGGCGGATGGATGGCCGTGGCGATCGGCGGGGGATGACGGTCGACCCCCGGACCTACGTAATTGCCCTTACGCAGGGGCCCTTACGAAACGGGCCGGAATTTCCCTCCGGCGACGGCGCGGCCAACTTCCCCCTCATCCGATCCGGACGAGGAGTCGATCCATGGCCACAGAGATGACGCGACCCATTCCGTCGTTCACCCCCGCGAACGTCCCGGTTGCCATCGGCCGCGAGGGCGTCCTCTTCGCGGGTTGCCCCGAGATCGTCGGAACACCGTTTGCCTATGGCCGCGAGGAGGAGATCTACGGTGAGGGCGAGGACGCCGAGTTCGTCTACCGGGTGACCGACGGCGCGGTCCGAACCCACAAGGTCCTCAGCGACGGTCGGCGCCAGATCACCGGTTTCCACCTGCCCGGCGACCTGTTCGGCTTCGAGCAGGGCCAGACCCACCGGCACTCGGCCGAGGCCCTCTCGGACACGAAGGTCCTGATCTTCCGGCGCCTGGGGATACAGCGCGCCGCCACCCGCAACGCCGAGGTCGCCTGCCACCTCTGGAACATGGCCACCCGTGGCTTGCGTCACGCCCAGGACCACATGTTGCTTCTCGGCCGCCGCTCCGCCGTGGAACGGGTGGCGACGTTCCTGATCGAGGTCGACGAACGGCTCGGCGGCACCGGGACGTTCCTGCTCCCGATGACGCGGCGCGACATCGCCGACTACCTGGGCCTGACCATCGAGACCGTGTCGCGGACCCTGTCGCAGCTCGAGGAGGCCGGCGCCCTGCTGCGTGCCGGCGGACGTCAGGTCAGCCTGCGCCGTGCGCGCCTTCGCCGGGTCGTCGAGGACTGACCGGTTCCTCGCCGCAAGGCATGAGCCGCACGCGACGTTCAGGCATGGCTTGACGCAGATCAACGAAGAAGAATTCGCCTCGAAGAAACATCGACCAGTTGAACGGAGCGCCAATCATGCCATTAACATCGACTATCAGCCGGAGGATCGTGAAGTTCGTGAAACCCGGGATGAGGGCCAAGGACTTGATTGCGGCCGTTCGCGAGCGCTGGCCAAAGGTCTCCAAGAAGAAGATCCGGCGTTCAGCCTTCGCGGCCCTGATCGTGCGTGCAGGCAAGAAGGCAGGTAAGAGCGGCTCGGGCGAGCGCGGCTCCGCGCAGCCGTCACCGACGCACTGACGGCGGGGCGTTGGGGAGGCCGAACGGCAGCCGGGTCGAACGGTCGACCGCCTGCGCACGCACATCTCCGCGGTGTTTCGCGGCAACGGACGCGTCTTCAAGCTGAAGCGGGCGGTGCACGTCCCGGACCTCGACGGCCGAGCGCCGGCACGCGATGTGCCGTCCCGGGGGCGACGAGCGCGAAGCGCGGCCCCGTCGCCGGAATGTCCCCCGCGGCAATCCGCTCCTCGGAGACGATGGGCAGTCTCGGGAATCGCTCCGAAAGCCGGCCGCCGATGGCGCGCTCGGCGGCGAGATCCACATCGGTGACAGGCGATCCCCCCCTTCCATCTCGGTGCGCGACCGGCCGCGGAGAGGACGGCCGAGCCGGCCGAGACGGCGATGCGCGCGAGATCGCGTGCCCACCCATCCCCAGCGCGATGGCTTGCTGCGACCTCGTTCGAGCCCATGCCGGCTTCCGCGATCCCTGCCGTCCTGCGTGGGGCCCTGCTTGCGGCCGCCGGCGGCGCCCCGGTCAGTGGGACAGGTACAGAGGCAAGGGGCTGCGCTTGAGGAGAGACTGCGTCACGCCGCCGAGGAACCATTCCTGGAGGCGCGAATGCCGGTAGGCGCCCATCACCAGCATGTCGGCGCCGATCTCGCCGGCCCGGACCCTGAGCGTCTCGGCGACGTCGCCGACGACCGGCACGTCGACCGCGGAAACCGTCACGCCATGCCGCGCGAGGTGCGGGGCGAACTCGGCGCCGGCCGCGGAGGTCGAGAGGTCCTTCTCCCCGACGACGGACACGACTTCCACCAGCTCCGCCGCGCGCAGGAACGGCAGCGCGTCGTTCGCCGCCCGGGCCGCCCGGGCGCTGCCGTCCCAGGCGACGAGGATCCGCCGCGCGGCGTAGGTCTCGCAGCCGGGCGGAACCACGAGGAGCGGTCGCCCGCTCCGGAAGAGGATCCCGTCGATGAGGTCGCGGTCGAGATCGAGCTCCCTCGCCTCGGCATCGAGGACGGTCAGGTCCGCGAGCCGCGCGCGGGCGGTGAGGCGCGCGACCAGGTCCGTGTAGGCAAGGTAAGGCGCCTCGGCCGTGCAGGTCACGCCCACGCTGGCGGCGTCCGCCACGGCGCATTCGGCCAGGGCCTGCGCGAGGCCGCGCAGCCGCCTGTTTTCGGTCGCCACGAGGTCGTTCACGAACCCCCACGCCCCGCCGGCGACCACGGCCAGGCGCCGTGCCGCGGATTGGACGGTGAGGTGGGCGCGCGTCGCGGCGGCGAGCGATAGTCCGTAAGCCAGAGCGGTTTCGGCCTCGTCGCCGCGGCCCTCCTCGGTGAGGCACACGAGAACATCGCGGATCTCGGCGTGCGGGGATGAGAGCGGACGGGACATGCGGGGCTCCGGGCGTTTTGACGGACCCAGTTTCGCACCGCGGTTCGGTCCCGCGTTGATCCATCGCAACGCCGGCCGGTCGGGTCGCCTGGGCATCGCGCCGGGACGGCGGCCGTCATGTCCTGCCGACGGGTCCGCGGGCGCCCCTGGCCATCGTCCCGACCTGGACGAGCAGGAGCGGGGCGACGCTCGCGCCGAGGATGATCGCCCACATGGTCGCGTCGGGCGGCACGAGGCCGAGCACCTTCCCGGCCGCGGGCACGTAAGCCGGGCCGACGAGCAGCACCGTGCAGAGAAGGAGGGCGGCCCAGACCCAGGGGTTGCGCGTCACCTCGTTGCGAAATGGCTTCGCGCCGGAGGCCCGCATGTTGAAGACCTGCCAGAGTTGCGCGAAGGCGAGGGTCAGGAAGGTCACGGTCACGCTGGAGGCCCGGTCGAGGCCGAACCAGGATTCGGCGACCGCCAGCCCCGCGAAGGTCGCGACCGTCAGAACGGCGGCGTGCAGAACGATCCGCACCCATTGGGGACGTCCGAGGATGGGCTCGCGCGGGTCGCGCGGCGGTCGTGCGAGGATGTCGTCCCGTCCCTCGCACATCGCCAGGGCGAAGGCCGGGAAGACGTCGGTCACGACGTTGAGGTAGAGGATCTGCAGCGGCTGGATGGGGAGCGGCAGGGCGGAGACGATGGCGAGTCCGACGATCATCACCTCGCTCAGGTTGCAGGCGAGGAGATAGGCGGCGAAGCGGCGGATGTTGTCGAAGATGATCCGCCCCTCGCGGATCGCGCCCACGATGGTCGGGAAGGCGTCGTCCATGAGGACCATGGCAGCCGCCTCACGCGCCACGTCCGTCCCCCTCCGCCCCATCGCCACGCCGATATCCGCCTGCTTCAGCGCCGGCGCGTCGTTGACGCCGTCGCCCGTCATGGCGACGATCTCGCCCTTCGCCTGGTACGCCCTGACCAGGGACAGTTTCTCGGCGGGGCTCACCCGCGCGAAGACCGCGACCTCGTCCAGGCGGCCCGGGATCTCGCCGGTGCTGCCGCCCTCGACGACGCGGTCCCCGCGGCCGGCGAGCCCGACCGCGCGCGCGATGCTGAGGGCCGTGACGGCGTGGTCGCCGGTCACCATGACCACGCGAATGCCCGCGGCGCGGCAGGCGGCCAGAGCCTCCGGAACGTCCGACCTGGCGGGGTCTTCCAGCCCGACCAGACCGAGGAACGTGAGGTCCCGGAAGGGATGGCCCCCCGCAGCGCCCCCCGACCTCTCCGCGCAGGCAATGACCCGCAGGCCCCGCGCGGCCAGGTCTTCGACGCGACGCCGCCACAGGTCCCGGGCGCCGTCGTCCAGCGGGACGTCCCGCTCCGCGCCACCGACCGAGCGCGAGGCGGCCAGAACGGCCTCCGGGGCCCCCTTGACCGCCACCCAGTGGCCCGGTTCGACGGCATGGACGGTGGCCATCATGCGGGTGCCCGCATCGAAGGCGTGCTTCCCCACGAGCGGCCGGTCGCGCAGGAGTGCCGCGCGGTCGAGCCCGACCGAGCGACCCGTCCGCAGCAGCGCCTGTTCCATCGGGTCGCCGCTGCCCTGTCGGGAATCCTGCCCCAGGGAGGCGTCGTTGCAGAGGACCGCGACGCGAAGCAACCGTCCGGTCTCGGCGGCGGCGGAGCCCGGATCGGTCGGGTCGGCCTCGCCCGACGGCACCGACAGCCACCGCACCGTCATGCGGTTCTCGGTGAGCGTGCCCGTCTTGTCGGTGAGGATCACCGTGGTGGCGCCGAGGGTCTCGACGGCCGACAGGCGCTCGATCAACGCATTCCGCCGCGCCATCCGCCACATGCCTCGCGCCAGCGCCAGGGTCGCGACGACCGGCAAGCCCTCCGGGATGGCCGCGACCGCCAGCGCGATGCCGGCCTCGGTCATGAGGCGGAGATCCTTGCCGGTCGCCACGCCGAGGCCCGCGAGGACGAGGGCAAGCGCCAGGATCACCCAGACCATCTGGCGGGACAGACGTTCCAGGCGCCGCTCCAGGGGCGAGGTGTCCGGCTCGGCCTGCGCGACGAGGCGTGCGACGGCGCCGAGCTCGGTTCCCAGGCCGGTGGCCACGACGATACCGAGGCCGCTGCCGCGCGTGATCAGCGTGCCGCGGAACAGCATGCAGGTGCGCTCGGCGAGCCGCGCGTCCGGGGTGACCGGCTCCGGCGCCTTGTCCACGGGCACCGACTCGCCCGTGAGGGTGGACTCGTCCGCGCCCAGGTTCGACGCCTCGACCAGCCGGATGTCGGCCGGGACGGCATCGCCGCCTTCGACCAACACGATGTCCCCCGGTACGAGATCCTCTGCGGGAAGCACCCGTGCGTGCCCGTCGCGGCGCACGCGGGCCGAGCGCGTCCCGAGCGCCCGCAACCCCTCGACAGACCGCGCCGCCCTCAGTTCGGTCGAGAAGCCAAGGCCGGTGTTGATGGCCAGCACCGCGATGATCGCGGTCGCCTCCTGCCAGTCGCCGAAGTAGAGCGAGAGCGCACCCGCCGCGGCGAGCAGGGAGACGACCGGGCTCATGAACTGGTTCAGGAGCAGGGCCAGCGTGCCGGCCTTCTCCTTCGTGGCAATCACGTTCGGGCCGAAGCGGGCGAGCCGTCGCTGGGCCTCCGCGTCCGTCAGGCCCGCGCTCTGGCACGTTCCGAACATCTCTGGAACGTCCCCGCTCGGCACGGCATGGGCGCCCTCCTTCCCAGCCAGCGTCGAACGGGGTGCGGTGCGCGGGTCCCAAAGTGCGGCCCCGATGTCCTGCCGGGTGGATCCGTGCGCGGCGATCGGGCGTTCGGGACCGTGAGGCGCCACGGCCGGATCGCAGGCCGTCCTGGGGCTGCCGTGGGGTTGATCGCATGCCATCTGAAAGCCCGGTCTGGTCCGCCCCGTCCCAGTCTCCCGATGGTCGGCCGGCCGGGCGTTGATCCGCGTCAACGTCCGAGCGGATCGGCATCGGGCGCTGTGAGCATCGAAGCACCGCCCGAGGCCTGCGTTCGGACGCGCGGATTCCCCGAGAAGGCAAATGGAGCCGGCCACAGGCACCGGACGCTCCGTTCGCCCAAGAAGGCTCAGAGGCCTTCAACGGCAGCGGTCGTGACCTCGGTGCCGGGCGCAGCGACGATGCCGGTGCTCGCGATAGCCGCGTACGATACGTCTGTGCGTCGGTGACACGAGGCCTGCCCCGAGCCGGCGGACCGAGCCGACCGCTGTCGAAACCGGGGCCGCGGCGATGACCGTTGCAAGCCCAAAGCTGAGCGCGTTCGGGCACATTGCCGCCTCTCACGGCCCGGGGCACCGCAACGGAGAGATGGACGAGAGGACGGGTTAAACGGACTGCCGCCGGTCGAAGCGCGAGCCGTTCGGAGAGAACGCCCGGTGGGCGCCGGGTGGCGTTCCCGCCCTCGGTTCGCGTGCGCAGCGGCTGCGTTCCGTACAGTCCGAGCAGCCCGCCTCAATGGCCCGCATGGCCGCGAGCTGTTGCCGCTGCCTGGCTACGGGGTCGAGACTCAGGCGTCGCCGCGGGTCCGCGATGCCGCGGCGCCTCGTGCTGGCGCCCGAGCCGGAGGGAGGCCGGGCCGGGCGCCCCGGCCTCCAGCATCGTCTCCATCATCTCCCCGTCGACGTTCCGGAGTTCCTCAGCAGCCTTCAGCAGGCCGCACCACTCGTCCGTCGCGGCGACGATGCCGAAGGGGTCGAACGGGTCGGGCTCGTCGATGGGGGAGGACATCGCAATCTCCGTCTGGCTCGGGAATCCTCCGCACCGGACCGCGGCCCCGCGGGGACCGGGCTGGCGGGCATGTCGATCCAGTGCCGCGGCCGTCGGCCGGGGCCATGATCTGGATCAAGGCCCCTCGGCGGATCGACGGACGGTGCCAGACCCGATGCAGCGGTGGGGCGCGCTGAGACGCGCCATGGCGCATGACGCCACCCGGGACGGTTCGCCCTCGGACCGGCTGGTCACGACGATCGGCACGCTCGCGCCCAGAACCAGGCCGGCGGCCTCGGCGCCGGCGAGGTGCACCAACTGCTTGGCCAGCATGTTCCCCGACACGAGGTCCGGCACGACGAGCACGTCGGCATCACCCGCGACCCGTGAGACGATGTGCTTGGCCGCGGCCGCCGGTCCCGACACCGCATTGTCGAGGGCGAGGGGGCCATCGACGATGCCACCGGTGATCTGGCCCCGTTCAGCCATCTTGCAGAGCGCGGCGGCATCGACGGTCGAGACGATCCGCGCGTTGACGGTCTCGACGGCGGAGAGAACTGCGACCTTCGGCTCCCGGATGCCGAGGGCGTGGCAGAGCTCGATGGCGTTCTGGACGATGTCGCGCTTGTCATCGAGCGAGGGGGCGATGTTGACCGCCGCGTCCGTGATGAAGAGCGGCTTGGGATGGTGCGGCACGTCGAGCGCGTAGACGTGGCTCATCCGCCGCTCGGTTCGCAGACCCCCCGCCTTTCGGACGGCGGCCTGCATCATCTCGTCGGTATGGAGCGCCCCCTTCATCAGGGCGGCGACTTTCCCGGTACGCGCGAGCGCCACCGCCGTCTCGGCCGCCGCATGGCTGTGCCGCGCGTCGACGAGCTCGAAGCCATCGAGCGCGAGGCCAGCCTCGGCGGCGACCGCCCGTATCCGCGCCTCCGGTCCGACCAGGACGGGTTCGATCAGACCCGCCTCCCAGGCCGCGACCGCACCCAGGAGGGAGGTCGTATCGCAGGGATGGACGATGGCCATCCGGATCGGCGCGAGACCGCGGGCGGCCTCGCGCCATCCCCGAAGGGACGTCGCATTCCCGACCGTTCGGGGATCGGCGGTCCGTCCCCCCTCGTCGCCGACCGCGAGGCGTGCCCCGCGGGTCGCCGCGGCTCCGAGGGACAGGCGCCAGGTCATGCGGTGCTCCGCTGCGAACAGGCGCAGACCCTGTCCGCACGGGAAGCCGGGAACCTTGATCCATCTCAAGGCAGGGGTGACCGTGGCCTGGGCAGTCTCGCGGATGCCTTCCCCGAGGCCTGCCCATCGCGAGGCCTGCCCATCCCGAGGCCAGCCCATGCCCGGCCCGAACGACGCCCAATCCGCGCGACGGGCGATCCCTCGTCGGGTTCGCCACCGCTCCCGCTGGCTGGCCGGCCTCGCGGCCGTTGCCGCCGCCCTCCTGGCGTGCACGGCATCGCCGGACGCCCGGCGGGGGACCGGGGAAAGGACCGGGGAAAGGACCGGGGATACGCCCGGCGGTCTCTACGAAGCCCTCAGCGTCTTCGGAGCGGCGTTCCATGCCATCCGCGCGAAGGCGGCGGAGGAGCGCCGCGACGGTCAGCTCGTGGATGCGGCGATCTCCGGGATGGTCGCATCGTTGGATCCGTACTCGGGATACGTGACCGCGGCCGAGCTTCAGGCGTTCGACGAGGAGGATACCGGGACTTACGCGGGGATCGGCGTGACGGTCGAGGCAGGCGGGCGCGTCCGGTCCGCCTTGCCCGGCGCCCCGGCGGCCCGGGCCGGTCTGCACGCCGGAACGATCATCGAGCGGATCGACGGCAGGGCCGTCCACACCATCGACCGCACCGGGATCGTCGACCTCCTGCGCGGTGATCCTGGAACCGCCGTGCACCTGCGGGTCCGCCTTTCGGAGAGACAGGCCGCCACCGAGGTCGCCCTGACACGGGAGTGGCTTCCCCTGCACCCGGTCCGCACGCGTCTTCTGGGCACCGTGGGCTATGTCGGGCTCGACCACTTCGACGACTTCACCACCGGGAGGCTGCTCAAGGCCGTGGCGGGCCTCCAGGCTCACATCGGTCCGGAGGCGATCACGGGTCTCGTCCTCGACCTGCGCGGGAACCCCGGCGGTCTCGTCGTGCAGGCCGTGGCGGTCGCCGGGGCGTTCCTGGGGCGGGGAGAGATCGTGCGCCTGGTGGGACGCGGCCCCGGGGACGTCGAGCGTTTCGCGCTCGACCGCGGCGGCAAGGACCTCGTCGACGGGCTTCCCCTGGTGGTGCTCGTGGACGGCGACACCGCCTCCGCGGCCGAGATCGTGGCCGGCGCGCTTCAGGACCACCGACGCGCGACCCTGGTCGGGACGCGCACCTACGGAAAGGGTGCCGTCCAGACGACGTATCTCCATCGCAGCGGACGCGGCCTGCGACTGACGACGGCCTGGTTCGTCACGCCGGCGGGCCGAAGGGTGCAGGGACGCGGCATCGAGCCCGACCTCGTGGTCGCGCAGGATGGCGATGTCACGACGCGGGACGAGGAAGCGGTGCCGACCGGCCATCCCGACGGGGACGCCACGTCCCTGCAGAACGGCATCGTCGAGGATGCCCGCATCGATCCGGCCGGCGATGCCCCGCTCGCGACCGCACTCCGGCATCTCGGGACCGTGGTGGAGAGCCGTGCCGGACGCCGCCCGCCGGGCCTTGATCTGCCTCAAGGTGCGCGCATCCCGGCGGGGCGAGAGTGAGGGAGCCGTTTCGACGTGGCCCGACGTGGCCCGACAGGTGAGGCATCCGATGAACACGACGTTCGACGAGCGCGAGCGGGCCTTCGAGAGCCGCTTCGCCCACGAGGAGGAGTTGCGCTTCCAGGCGCGTGTCCGCCGCAATCGCCTGCTGGCGACCTGGGCGGCCGAGCGGATGCACCTGACCGGGGACGCGGCCTCCGCCTACGTCACGTCCTTCGCCGAGGAAGCCGTGGTGTCCGACGACGACGCCTTGCTCGCGCGCCTTCGCGCGGACCTTCGTGCCTGCGGCATCGACGAGCCCCTCGCGAACCTGCGCCGGGAAATGGAGCGCTGCATCGCCTTCGTCCGCGCCGAACAGCGCGTCGGGCTTGCGCTGGATCAAGGCTCCTCCGCCTAGGGCGCGTCATCCTGGTCCGGACTTCCTCACGACAGCAGACGGGAGAGACGCCATGACCGACAAGGATCTTCGCCGCGATGTGCTCGACGAGCTCGACTTCGACCCGAGCCTGGATGCCGCCGAGATCGGCATCGCCGTCTCGAACGGCGTGGTGACCCTGACGGGGCATGTCGGCAGCTATGCCGAGAAGGTGGAGGCCGAGCGCGCGGCGAAACGGGTCAAGGGCGTGCGGGCCATCGCCCAGGAGATCCAGGTTCGCCTTCCCGACGCCAAGAAGATCGAGGACGATCAGATCGCCGCGCGGGCCCTGGCCATCCTCGACTGGTCCGTCCACCTCCCGAAGGACGCCATCCAGGTGAAGGTCGCGCAGGGCTGGGTGACGCTCACCGGGGCGGTGCCCTGGCAGTACCAGGCGATGGGCGCCGAGGCGGCCGTCCGCAAGCTCTCCGGCGTCTTCGGTGTGACGAACCTCGTCGAGGTCAGGCCGGACGTGCAACCGACGGCGGTCAAGGCGAAGATCCTGGAGGCGTTCCGGCGGAACGCCCTGTTCGAGGCGGACGCGATCAAGGTCAGCGTCGAGGGCGACCGGGTCACCCTGGAGGGGGCCGTCACGGTCGGCATCGAACGGGATGCCGCCGAGCAGGCGGCCTGGTCCGTACCGGGCGTCCGGACCGTCGTCGATCACATCGTCGCCCTGCGCTGAGGAGACGGGACATGCCTCATGGGACACAGGGATCCTCCCCATCCGACCAGCGACACGGCAAGCCTCCCGGACAGCACGCCCTGCCGGGGATGCTGTATCGGGTGACCCTGACGCTGGCCCGCTGCCCGGACTTTCCGGACGGCAGCGTGGCCCGGGGCTACGAGATGGTCGTGCCGCTCGGACCGGACGGGCACCTCGATCCCGCCCTCTGGCGCGAGACCCGCGACAGTTGCCGTGTGCGCCGCTTCTGGGCGGGCCAACGCGACCGCGACGGTCGCCTCGTTCACCGGGCCGGCGGGGAGGGCGGCGCGACCTGGCTGATCGACTACGAGGATTGGACGAACGAGGACGACGAGCCGGGCTACCACCTCGGCACGCACGCCTTCGTTCCGGGCGACTACGTCTCGATCCGTGATGCCGACGACGGGGTCTACCGCACGTTCATGGTCGCCCGCGTCGACCGCGCCGGCGCTGGACGTCAGACCTGACGCCGAGGGTTCCCACGGGGGGAAGGCGGGCCGCTCGCGGCGATGGAGCCGGTCGCTCCGGGCCTCGGGAGCGACCGCTGCGGAGCGAGATCGGCGGTGAGCGGTGGCGCGCGGCCCGTGCGGGGTTTCGGCCCGCCGCTCACTGGAGATTCGGGGGAACGACCTCATGGGTGACGTCCTGACCCGACCCGGCTTCGCGCACGCTGATCCTGACGCCGCGGCGGATCAGCCGCTCCAGGTCCTCGGGCGCCAGATAGGCTCGGCTCTCGGGGTCGTAGAGCCTGCACCCGCCATACCGTTTGAGCTGGCGGACGGGTGAGGGCTTCGTGTTGGGCGTCATCTCGACTGCACGGCGCCGGCCGCCTCCGACGTGGGACAGATCTTATCTGGAATAATTAAAGTCTGGACGCCGGATGTGCAAGGGCCGGCGCCCGGGCCGCGCGCCCCTCGAGGCCCCCGTGCACCGAGCCTCCGGTCGCGACCGCGATCTCGCGCTCCTCGTCGGCGGAGACGACGCGGATCTGCACGCGGGAGGCGCGGGCCCCGATGACCCCCGCGGCACGGGCGTTGGCGTCCGCGTCGAGGGCCACGCCTGCGAACGCCAGTCCGCGGCAGACGGCGGTGCGGACCTCGGCGGCGTGCTCGCCGATGCCCCCGGTGAACACGAGGGTGTCGAGGCCGCCGAGGGCCGCGATCAGCGAGCCCGCCTCGCGCACGATCCTGTAGGCGAACAGGTCGAGGGCCTCCCGCGCATCGGGACTTGGGCTCGCCGCCAGCACCCGCACGTCGTCGCTGATCCCCGAGACCCCGAGGAGGCCCGACCGCTCGTTGAGGAGCGAGGCCACCGCATCGGGCGACAGGCCGCGCCCGCGGATCAGGTGCAGGACCAGGCCCGGATCCACCGAGCCGCTGCGGGTGCCCATCATCACCCCGTCGAGCGTCGTGAAGCCCATGGTGGTGGCGACGCTGCGCCCGTCCAGGATGGCGCAGAGGCTGGCCCCGTGCCCGAGATGGGCGGCGAGCACCCGGCCCTGCGGGCAAAGCCGGGCGACGTGGGCGTAGGAGAGGCCGTGGAAGCCGAAGCGGATGAGGCCCTCGTCGAGGAGAGCGCGGGGAAGGGGATAGATCTGGGCGAGCCGGTCCTGGGTGCGATGGAAGGCGGTGTCGAAGCAGGCGACCTGCGGCAGGCCAGGCCAAATCTCCGTCACCGTCCGGATGCAGGCCAACGCCTGGGGCTGATGGGCCGGCGCCAGCGGGACCAACGTCTCCAGGTCGGCGAGCACCTCGGCATCGAGGCGCACCGGCGCGGCGTAGCGCAAGCCCCCGTGGACGATGCGGTGCCCGGCCACCGTCGGCGCGGCGGGCAGCCGTCCGAAGAGCCACCGGGCGACCTCGGGATGGTCCCCGGCCGGGGGCTGCTCGTCGCCGCGGGCGAGGCCATCCACCGCGAGCCGCGGGGCGTTTCCGATGTCGGCGACGTGCGCGCGCCAGACCGGGGCATCCGCACCGGACCGGAACAAGGCGCAGCGCAGGCTGGAGGAGCCGGCGTTGAGGACAAGGATCATTGCTCGATTTCCGGCAGGACCGTCCAGCCGTCGACGGTCTCGCCGGCCGGGGGCTCGTGCCTGTCCGGCGGATCGCCCTGCATGAGGTCCGCCTCGATCCGGCGCCGGTCGGCGTGCGCGGGGCCCTCGGGCCAGACCCAGTCCCGGACCGCCGGCAGATCGTCGCCGGTCCGGCAGACGTGCTCGCGATGGGTCGCCAGCACGTCCCGAAGCGCCTCCTCGGCGTGTTCCCCCCGGGCGCCCAGCCGCGGCGCGGCCTGCAGGGCGGCCTGTGCGAGATGGAACCGGTCGAGCCGGTTCAGGACGCACATGTCGAAGGGCGTCGTCGTCGTGCCTTCCTCGATGAAGCCGTGCACGTGGAAGTTGCCGTGGTTCGTCCGCTTGTAGGTCAGCCGATGGATGAGCCAGGGATAGCCGTGATAGGCGAACACCACCGGCCGGTCGCGCGTGAAGAGGCTGTCGAAGGTCGGGGCGTCGAGTCCGTGCGGATGCATCTCGCGCGACGCCAACGTCATCAGGTCGACGACGTTGACGACCCGGACCCGCAGCTCGGGAACATGCCGGCGCAGCCAGTCCACGGCCGCGAGGGTCTCCATCGTCGGCACGTCCCCGGCGCAGGCCATCACCACGTCGGGCTCGGACTCGCCCTCGTTCGTCGCCCAATTCCATATGGAGGCGCCGGCCGCGCAGTGCTTGGCCGCCTCGTCCGGGCTGAGCCATTGAAGGGCGGGCTGCTTGCCGGCCACCACCACGTTGATGCGGTCGTAGGTGCGCAGGCAGTGGTCCATGACGCACAGGAGGCTGTTCGCGTCCGGCGGCAGGTAGATGCGCGCCGTGTCGCCGCGCTTGTTGGCCACGAAGTCGATGAAGCCCGGGTCCTGGTGGCTGAATCCGTTGTGGTCCTGGCGCCAGACGTGCGACGACAGCAGGATGTTGAGGGAGGGGACCGGCCGGCGCCAGGGCAGCTCGCGCGCGGACTTCAGCCACTTGGCGTGCTGGTTCACCATCGAATCGACCACGTGCGCGAAGGCCTCGTAGGTCGCGAACAGGCCGTGCCGGCCGGTGAGGACGTAGCCTTCGAGCCAGCCCTCGCAGAGATGCTCGCTCAACACCTCCATGACGCGCCCGTCGCGCCCGAGGTGGTCGTCGCCCGGTAGGATCGCCTCCTGCCACGCCCGGCTCGTCACCGCGAAGACGCCGTCGAGGCGGTTCGAGGCGGTCTCGTCGGGACCCATGATGCGGAAGTTGCGGGCCTCCGCGTTGAGGATCAGGACTTCCCGCAGGTAGGTCCCCAGCACGCGGGTCGCCTCGGCCCGGACCCGGCCGGGCTCGGGCACCGCGACGGCGAGGCGGCGCAGGTCTGGAAGGCGTAGGGGCGCGCTCGTGTGGGCATTGGCGTGCGGGTTGGCCGAGATGCGCCGTCGGCCCTTCGGGGGCAGTGCCGCGAGCTCCGGAACCAGCGCGCCGTCCTGCCCGAACAGCTCCTCGGGCCGGTAGGATCGCATCCAGGCTTCCAGGATGGCGCGATGGTCCGCGTTGTCCCGCACGGCGGCGACGGGAACCTGGTGCGCGCGCCAGGTCCCCTCGACGGGCTTGCCGTCCACGGTCTCGGGGCCGGTCCAGCCCTTCGGGCTGCGCAGCACGATCATGGGCCAGCGCGGCCGCTCGACCTTGCCCCGGTGGGCGGCGCTCCTGATCGCCGCGATGGCGTCGAAGGCCGCGTCGAGAGCCGTCGCCATGGCCTGGTGCATCGCGGCGGGCTCGTGGCCCTCGACGAAGGCCGGCTCGTAGCCGTAGCCGACGAGAAGGCTGCGCAGCTCCGCCTGCGGGATGCGGGCGAGAAGTGTCGGGTTGGCGATCTTGTAGCCGTTGAGGTGCAGGATCGGCAGGACGGTCCCGTCATGGCGCGGGTCGAGGAACTTGTTCGCGTGCCAGGAGGCGGCCAGCGGCCCGGTCTCCGCCTCGCCGTCGCCGACGATGCAGGCGACGGTCAGGTCCGGATTGTCGAGGGCCGCCCCGAAGGCATGCGCCAGTGAATAGCCGAGTTCGCCCCCCTCGTGGATGGAACCCGGCAATTCGGGCGAGGCGTGGCTCGGGATCCCCCCGGGGAAGGAGAACTGGCGGAACAGACGGGTCATGCCGTCGAGGTCCTGCGCCACGTCCGGGTAGGTCTCGCTGTAGGTGCCCTCCAGGTAGGCGTTGGCGACGAGGCCCGGCGCCCCGTGGCCCGGCCCCCACACGGCGAGCATGTCGAGGTCGCGCTGCCGGATGACGCGGTTCAGGTGGGCGTAGACGAAGTTCAGTCCCGGCGTCGTGCCCCAGTGGCCGAGGAGCCGCGGCTTGATCTGCTCCGCCGTCAGGGGCTCGCGCAGCAGCGGGTTGTCCATCAGGTAGATCTGCCCGACCGACAGGTAGTTCGCGGCCCGCCAGTAGGCGTGGATCTCCCGCAACTGGTCCGGGCCGAGGGGACCGGGCGCGAAGGAGTCGGCAGGCGGGAGCGGGGTGCCTCCGCTGGCGGCGTCCAAGCCTCCATCCAAGCCTCCTGTGAGCGGCTCATCCATGTCGGGGTCCCGGGGTGCGGTGATCTTCCGGACATGATGCGGTCTGCCAAACGTCCCGCCTTGCGCTGGATCAACGCCGCTCCGTCCTGCCGGAGGCAGCCTGCGGATCGTTCTGCGCGCACGGGGATGCGGACCATGATGCCGGCGGCTGCCCTTCTCCCCCTCATAGTCTGTCTGAGCGTCTCGCTTCCGGCGCGGGCGCAGTCCCCTGCGCCCGCACTGGTCTTTCACGGCAATTATTGCGGCCTGGGCAACAACGCCCCTCTCCCTCCCATCGACGCCCTCGATGCGGCGTGCGCACGGCACGACGCCTGTACCCCTGTCGCCGGCCTGCCTCCCGCCCCCTGCAATCTGCGCCTGCAGCGCGAGGCGGAACGCATCGCGCGCGATCCGAGGATGCCGGACGATGTGCGGACCCTGGCCGGCATCATCGCCGCCGGTGCCTCCGTGCTCCCCTTCGATCCGAGACCCGCAGCGGTCGTCGAAGCTCGGTCACCGCCCCCGAAGCCACGCGGCCGTCGCACCGCCGGGTGAGGGCCGACAGAGCGTCCGCGGGGGCAATCACCGGCCGCGCCGGCGGGTCGTCGCGCGACGTCACCTTGCGGAACGTCCGCAACGCGCCTGCTGTCGGAGGAGGGCACCATGTTCGCGATGGTCCTGCGGGAGGCCGGAGGATTCCTTGCCCCCGAGTGCCGCCCGACCCCGGAACCGGGGCCCGGCGAGGTCCGGATCCGGGTCGAGGCCTGCGCGGTCTGCCGCACGGACCTCCACCTCATCGACGGAGAACTCCCGCAGGCGACGTATCCCATCGTGCCCGGCCACGAAGTCGTCGGCATCGTCGCGGCGCGCGGCCCGGATGTCCGAGTGCCACCGTTGGGCAGCCGGGTCGGCGTGCCGTGGCTCGGGCATGCCTGCGGGCATTGCTCCCATTGCGAGGCCGGCCGCGAGAACCTCTGCGACGCGCCCGGCTTCACGGGCTGCACGCGCGACGGCGGCTTCGCGACCGACATCCTGGCCGAGGCAGCCTTCACGATCCCCCTCGGTGCCGATCTCGACCCGGTCGCGACGGCACCGCTGCTCTGCGCCGGCCTGATCGGATGGCGAACCTTGCGGATGGCCGGCGCGGCGGAGACGGTCGGGCTGTACGGCTTCGGCGCGGCGGCCCACATCATCGCCCAGGTCTGCCGATGGCAGGGCCGGCGTGTCTTCGCCTTCACCCGCCCCGGCGACCGCGAGACCCAGGCCTTCGCGCGATCCGTCGGGGCGGAGTGGGCCGGCGGGACGGACGCGCCGCCGCCGGCGCCGCTGGACGCCGCCCTGGTCTTCGCGCCGGACGGGGCCCTCGTCCCGACGGCGCTGAAAGCGGTGCGCAAGGGTGGCCGGGTCGTCTGTGGCGGCATCCACATGAGCGATATCCCCGCCTTTCCGTACGAACTTCTCTGGGGCGAGCGCGCGGTGCTGTCGGTGGCGAACCTGACCCGCGAGGACGCCCGCAGCTTCTTCGCGCTCGTCCCGCGGGCGGGCATCGTCACCCACACGCGTCCCTACCCGCTGGAGCGGGCCAACGAGGCGATCGCGGATCACCGGTCCGGGATCTTGCGGGGGGCGGCCGTCCTGGTGCCTCAGCCGCTCGCCCGGCGCCCGACGACGTGAAGCCCGCAGGCCCCGAAGGGGACGGCCTTGATCCATCTCAAGGCCGTCGCCGGTCCGACGGTCATCATGCCTCGCGTAATCGCGAACGGGAGCCGACGATGACCCTGGTCATGAGATCCACTTACATCCGGCCGGTCCAGCATGTCCGGATGCCGGTCACGCTTCGGGCGCACAATACGGATGCACCCTCGGTCGTCTCGAACGGGCACCGCTACCGAAGCATCGGCAGCCTGCAGGCCCTGGGTCTCGCGATTGTGGCCTCGCTGGTCACGCCGGCCCTGCTCTGGCTCGTGCTCTGAAGCCCCGCGTGAACGCGAACGGGAGACGGACGATGGACGACAGGACCCTGCGCCAGCACGTGCTGGAGGAATTGGACTTCGATCCGAAGGTGGACGCGGCGCATATCGGCGTGGCCGTTCGGGACGGTCTCGTGACGTTGTCCGGCCACGTCGCCACCTATGCCGAGAAGATCGCCGCCGAGAAGGTCGCGCAGCGGGTCCGCGGAGTCCGGGCCGTCGTCGAGGAGATCGAGGTCCGCTACCCCGCAGACCAGAAAACCGGCGACGAGGAGCTCGCCGCCCGCGTCGTGAAGGTTCTGGCCTGGAACGTCCAGGTCCCGGACGAAGCCATCAAGGTCAAGGTCGAGGAGGGCCGTGTCACCCTCGATGGCTGCGTCCCCTGGTACTATCAGAGGGCTGCGGCGCAATCCGCAGTGGCGAAGCTCGCCGGAGTCCGGGAGGTCCTGAACCTCCTCGCGGTCAAGCCCTCCGTTCGGTCGCGCGACGTGAAGGCGAAGGTGCTCGCAGCCCTGAAACGGACGGCGCGGGATCCCGACACGATTACCGTGCGCGTGGAGGGCGACACGGTGATCCTCGACGGATGCGTCGACCTGTGGCGGGAGCGCGAGCTCGCGGAGCGTGCGGCCTGGTCGACCCCGGGCGTCCATGCCGTCGACGACCGCCTCCGGCTGGCTTGGTGACGGGACCGGTGTTTCCCCGCCCCACCGATGCAGGCGGGTTCGGAATGACCGACGCGGATCAGGGGGGCCGGATGGCGCGCTGCCAATCCGGACGTCTCCTCCCGCGGGGGCGGCGCACGAAGCTGTCCGAGGGACTGTTTCAGGGATTGTCCAAGGGACGGGCGGCGGCCACTCCCCGTCATGCGCGGGACGCGCAGAGGATGGGCCCGATGGAGGGCGAAGCCCGGATTCGGGTCGTTCGATCGGGGACCGGGGAGGGCTTCGGCGCCCGCCCGATTCCCCGCCAGGCGCGCCCTCGCGAAGGACCGTCGCGCGCCAGACGCCGCTGCCGCGAAGCGGACGTGGCCGGCCATCCGCCGGTCCTTGAGATGGATCAAAGGCCCCGGGGGCCATCGCAGGCAAGGTGTCCCGACAGTGCGGTCGAGCCCGGGCTCGGGGGGGAACTCGTGACGATCTCCAACATCATGGTCTCGGTCGATCTCGGGGCCGCTGCGTCGGACCGCGTTCGGCTTGCCGCCGGCCTCGCCGAGCGCTTCGGGTCCAAGCTCACCGGCGTCGCCGGGCGCCCGGTCCTCGGTCCGATACCGATCGGGGACGTGCTGCAGGCCGAGCGCGCCTGGGCGGCCGAGGAGCGATCGGCCGAGGAGGATCTCGCCGCGGCCCAGGCCCTCTTCGCGCGCGAGGCGGCAGCGGCGCAGTCTCGGGCCTGGAGATCCGTGACCGGCTCGCCCCTGGCCTACCTCGCCGCACAGGCGCGCAGCGCCGATCTCGTGGTCGTCGGACGGCAGGGGCCGGGCGACGGCGACCCGGGGGTGATGGCTGTCTCGGTCGGTCCGCTCCTGATGGAGGTCGGACGCCCCGTGCTGCTCACGCCGCCCGGACTCGCACATCTCGCGGCAAAGAGGATCGTGGTGGCCTGGAAGGACACCCGCGAGGCGCGCCGGGCCGTCCATGACGCTCTGCCGCTCCTCGCACGGGCGGACAAGGTCCACATCGCCGTGGTCGGCCCGGCGGCGGACCAGGAGGGGGCCGAGGATGCCGCCGCCTATCTGTCCGGCCACGGCGTCACGGTCACCACGCATCTGCTGCGCAGCCCGGAGATCAGCCCCGCTGAGGAGATCCTTCGGTTCGCCCGGCGCGAGGAGGCCGACTTGGTGGTGATGGGGGCCTACGGGCGCAGCCGCCTTCGTGAATGGATCTTCGGCGGCGTCACCCGCGACATCCTTCAGACGACCCCCCTCTGCTGCCTGATGAGCCACTGATGCGCCGCGTCTCCCAAAAACGACGTGATCTGCTGGCGATCAGCGCGGCGCCATTCCTTTGGCTGTCCGTCTTCGCCCCCGCCGCCGCCTGGGACCTCAAGGCGAAGCAAGGGGAGACCATCGCCCGGACGAACTGCGCCAGGTGCCACGCCGTGGGGCGGCAGGGTGCGAGCCCGCTCCGGGACGCACCGCCATTCCGTGAGCTGCACACGCACTACCCCGTCGAGGATCTCGCGGAGGCATTGGCGGAGGGCATCACCACCGGGCATCCCGCCATGCCGGAATTTCGCCTCGAACCAGACCAGGCGGACAACCTGATCGCCTACCTGAAGACGCTGGAACGCTGATCGAGGAGGAACTCGTGTACCTGCGCTGCCTCCTCGTACCCACGGCCCCCGGGAACGACGCGACGCCCCGGCTCGATGCCGCGCTGCGCCTCAGCCGCCGCCTGCACGCCCATATCGGGGTCGGCTTCATGGCCCCCGGTCCCGAGCACGTCCTCGCCGGAATGGCGAGTTTGGTGGCCGTGGACGACCTGACCATCCAGGCGATCGAGCAGGGCGTGCGCGAGGCCGCCATCGCCGGAAAGGCAGCCCTGCAAGCCTGGTGCGCCCGGCAGGGCGTCGCGTTCATGCCGGCCGGCGAGCGCCTCGATGCCACTTTCGCGGCTTGGTCCGAACATTCCGGCGAGGTCGAACCGCTCCTGACGCGCCTCGGCCGGGTCAACGATCTCATCATCGTCGACCGCCCCGATCCGGCGCGGCCCTTCACCGGGCGGGCACTCGACACGGCCTTGTTCTCCGTCGGCCGACCGACCCTGATGATCGGGGAGCCCGTCACCTACGATCCGCTCTACCATGTGGTCATTGCCTGGAACGGCAGCTTGGAAGCGACGCGCCTGATCGGCCAGTCCATCGCCCTCCTGCGCGAGGCCACCCGCGTGACCGTCCTTCACGTCCGCACCGAGCGGTTCGCGGAGGCCTGCGCCGCCGACCTTTCGGAACACCTGCGCTGGCACGGCATCGTGGCCGAGACGGTGAACCTGCCGATGACGGCAACGGCTTCGGTCGGGGCGGCGATCCTGGCGGAGGCCGAGGCGCGAGACGCCTCCCTGCTCGCGCTGGGCGCCTACACCCACAGCCGGGTCCGCGAGTTCCTGCTCGGCGGCGTCACCCGCCACGTCATCGAGAACGCCCGGATGCCGGTGCTGATGGCTCACTGAGGCGCCGGTCCCGGCACGCCGCGCTCCGCGCCCGGATCCTCCCGTTCTCGCCTCACCCGGCAGGCCCGGCTTGCGGGCGGCCTGTGGAGTCGCCCACCATCGGCTTCGGGCCGGCGGCCCGGGGTCGGTCCTTCAGGCATCGGCGAGATGGCGCCCGATCTCCTCGACCGGGTGTTTGGTCAGGTCCTTGTCGACCTCGGCCACGATGGCCCGCCGCAAGCGCTCGGGCAGGACACGCCGAAGTTCCGCGAGCATCCTCGGCGGTGCGACCACGACCAAGGCGAGGAGAGGATCGATGCGGTCCAGGGCCGTCACCACGTCCAGGGCGAAGCGGGTCTCGGCCATCCGATGCCAGTCCGTCTGCTCGATGGAACTGCGGCGGTCGCCCAGCCTGACCCGCGGAGGCCTGTCCGTGCCCTGCTCGCGGGTCGGCGGGTTGGGCGGGGCGTCGAACACCCTCTCCATTCGCAGGTCCAGGGCGCGCGGGTGCCCCTCGTTGCGGAGCACCAAGGCCTTGCGGCCGTCGCAGACGACGACGGAGCCGTCGTGCGGGATCATGAGGTTCAGCCTGCCGGTCATGGGGTCGCTCCAAGCCGAGCGTTCGTCTCCGTCAGTGGCTCAGGAGGCAGCAGACGGGGCAGCCGGCGAGCAGGTTGCGGGTGACGCCCCCGAAGGCCCATTCGCGCAGGCGGCCGTGGCCATAGGCCCCTGCCACGATCAGGTCGGCGGCGTACTCGCTAGCCGCCTCGACGAGCGCTTCGGCGGTCGTGGCGCCATAGGCGTCCTTCGGCATGGCGGTGGCGTGGACGTCATGGGCCTGGAGGAGGCTGACAATGTCCCGGGTATCGCCGGCGCCCTGGCCCTCATCGACGGTCAGCACGACGACATGGGACGCCCGTTTCAGGAAGGGCACCGCATCGCGGACGGCCCGATGCGCTTCGCGGGTGCTCTTCCACGCGACCGCCACCCGCTGCGCATCGAGGTGGTCGATCTCCGGCGGGACCACCAGCACCGGGCTGCCGAGCCGCATCACCGCATCCCCTGGATCGACCGACAGGAGCGGGTTGCCCGCGTCGCCCCGGCCAACGATCACGAGGTCCGCCGCGGTCGACTGGCGGGCCAGGAACTCCAGCGGAAAGTCCAGGTTCGAGCGCCACTCGACGCGGCTTCGGCCGGCGGCGGCTTCGTCGAAGGTCGCGTGCGCGATCCGAAGGTCGTTCAGGACGGCCTCCTGAACCGAGGGGAGGCAAAAGGCGCCTCCGAGCATCGGGCCGATGGGCGCAGCCTCGTAAGCCGGCATCTCGGCCGCGATGCCGATGAGGCGGGCCTTGAAGTCGTCGGCGAGGTGCCCGGCGAGGCGGATCCGGCCGCGCGCAGCTTCGCCGAGATCGACCGAGACCATGAGGCTGGCATAGGACATGGGGATCTCCCGTTCGGCGTCGGCTTCGGAAGGGGCGGCGCGGGGCCGGCGGCGAGCCCGACCCCGGTCGGTCGTTCAAGCGAGCGTCAGGTGGTCCACGACGGAGCGCACGCCGGGAGCGGACCAGGCGGCGTTCTCGACGAGGTTGCGCTCGTGCCAGGCATGCACCTTGCCCTCCAGGGTCACCTTGGCGTCCTTGACCGTCACCTTGATCGCGTCGGCCTCGACCTCGGCGTTGCGCTTGAGCGCCGCCTCGATCTTCGCGCGCACGTCCGTGGCGCTCGCCGCCGGCTTGACCTCGATCATGTTGATGATGCCGGCAACGCCCGAGAGGCGCTTGAGCGCGGCCTGGGCCTCCTCCTTCTGGTACTGCCACGCGACCTCGCCGGTGAGCGTGACCCAGCCGTCCTGCACCTTCACCTGGATGGCGTTCGGCGGAACGCTGACGGACCAGTCGAGCATCTGAACGGCGCGTCGGGCCAGGTCCTCGTCGCGGGGCGGTGCCTCGCCGGCGAAGCGGACCTTGATCTCCTCGACCACGCCGCGCACGCCGCGCACCTTCCGGGCCGCCTTCTCGGCCGCCAGCCGCTCGGTGTAGCTGCCGACATGGCCCGTGAGCGTGACGATGCCGTTGTCCACGGCGACGCCGATGTTGGCCGCATCGATGCTGGGCTCGAAGTCGAGTTCGTCGACGATGCTTTGGCGGAGGATCTTGTCGTTCATGAGAGATCTCCTTCGGGGAGGGACCGGCATCCGTCCTCGTGACGATGGCCGGGTGCCGTATCCTGGCTTCCGCAGGCCGCGGGGCATTGATCCACCTCAAGGGCCTGGCCGGAGCGGATCCCGCCCTCCATCGGGCATTCCCTGGGCTCGGCCCGCGCCCCTTCCGCCAATCGCTGGAGCCGGATCGCCCGTGCGACGGCCTCCGTCAGGCAGGGGCGGTCGAGGACGAGGACGTCGCCGAAGGCTTTTGGAACGGGAATCGAGCCCGCGAACAGCGCGAACGGGATCCCGCGGCGGCGCAGCGCGCAGGCCAGGGGGAAGCAGGGGCCTTCCTGCAGGTCGACGCTGACGAGGGCGAAGGCCGGCTCGCTGCGGGCCAACCCGTCCACGGCCTCCTCGCAGGTGGGATAGGGGCCTTCGACCGCGTAGCCCTCATCCGTCAGCGTGTCCTCCAGCCACATGGCCGGCAGCGCCTGCGGCTCGGCCACGAGCACGACCCGTCTCGAGGCTTGATCCGTCCCTGGCATGGCCCGTCCTTCCAAAGCTGCAGGCGCCGAGAATCGGGGAGGGAGGTCCGGTCGACCTTGATCTATCGCAACGGAAGGACGGCGCTGATCAGCATCGCGGCGACGGTGAGCATCATGCAGGCGGTGGCCGCCCAGCCGAGCCACCGGAGCGGCCCGCGCACGGCGAAGGCCCCCATGATGTCGGTGCGGGACGCGGCCAGCATCATCACGGCCATGATCGGCACCGCGATGACGCCGTTGACGACCGCGCTCCAGTAGAGCGCCCGGATCGGGTCGACGGCGCCCAGGCTGATGATCATGCCGACGAGGGTCGCGAGGGCCACCGTCCCGTAGAAGGCGCGTGCCTCGAGCAGGTGACGTCCGAATCCGACCGGCCAGTGCTGCGCCTCGCCGACCGCGTAGGCCGCCGAGCCGGCCAGGACCGGCACCGCCAGGAGCCCGGTGCCGACGATGCCAAGCGCGAAGACGCCCGCCGACAGGGGGCCGGCGATGGGCCGGAGCGCCTCGGCGGCCTGGGCCGAGGTCTGGATGTCGGTGATGCCGTGCGGGTGCAGCACCGCGGCGGTCGTCACCATGATGGCCAGGGCGACGATGTTCGAGAACGTCATGCCGACGAGGGTATCGACCCGGATGCGGTGAAGGGCCGCCTTTCCCTGCTCGGGTGCGTGGGCGAGGTCGCGCCGCCGCGGGAAGGCGTGCAGGTCCTCGGCCTCCTCCGCCGCCTGCCAGAAGAACAGGTACGGGCTGATCGTGGTGCCGAAGATCGCCACCAGGGTGGTGAGGCTCGCCCCGCTGCCGTCGAGACGCGGCACGGCCATGGCCCATCCGAGCTCGGACCAGGAGACATGGGCGAACACGACCACACCGAGATAGGCGAACAGGCTCAGGGTCAGCCACTTCAGCACGGCGACGTAGCGGGTGTACTGCAGCACCAGTTGCATGAACACGCAGGCCCCCGAGAACAGCCCGACATAGAGCCAGCGCGGGCCCGGCAGCAGGAGATTCAGGGCATCGGCCATGGCGCCGAGGTCGGCGCCGAGGTTCAGGATGTTGGCGATGAGCAGGAGCAGGACCACGCCCTGGAGCAGGCCGTTGGGATAGTGCTGGCGCAGCACGCCGGCGATGCCGTGGCCGGTGGTGCGCCCGATCCGGGCCGAGACCATCTGCACGGCGGCCATCAGGGGCAGGCTGTAGAGCATGGTCCAGCACAGGCCGTACCCGAGCTGCGCCCCGGCCTGCCCGTAGGTGGCGATGCCGCTGGGATCGTCGTCCGAGGCCCCGGTGATCAGGCCCGGTCCGAGAACACCCAGCAGGCGTGGTTTCGAGGGGCCGACGGCGGCGCTCAGGCCCTCCGGGTCATTCGGCTCGGTCAGGACGCTTGCGACCGGGACCGGTATCTCGGTCATCGGTCGATGCCGTGCGCGCCACGAGGGCCCGTGTCGTGCCCAAGCGGGGGCAGGGCATCGGGGGCGGACCAGATCGTGCGGGCGACCTTCAGGGCCGCGTCCAGGTCCTCGCGGTCCGTGCCGTAGCGACGGTGCAGGGCTTCGAGCCACGGCAGCGTGCCGTCGGGGCCCGACCAGATCTCCGCGGCCGACACGTGGTACATCCCATCGAGTGCCTCGATGCCGTAGCCGGTGACGGCCCACTGCCGCCCGCGCCAGTGCACCGGTTCGGTAAGCTCGTGCGCCATGACCTCGCTCCCGATCCTCGCGCCGCTAGGCGCGTTCTTCCTGCACCGCGGCGGCCTCGCAGGAGTCCGCACGCAGCCGCCAATCCACGATGCCGTTGGCTTCACAGAACAGCGCCTGCCCGGCTGCGCGGGCGGAGGCCTCCGACGTGGCCGGAACGAGGACTTGGTGCTGGCGCGCAGGCCGCTCGTGACCGGTATCGTCGCTGACCAGCTTGTGGAACGTGACCAGGAACATCCTCATCGGGTCGCCTCCGTGCGCGCGCGACGAGACGCCGCCGCGTCCCCCGCGAGCGGAGTTGACCCCGGATCCGGCTGGGCGCCTTGATCTGCCGCAAACTCGGCCCCCGTCTGCGGAAAGAAGCGCGTCCGCTTCGGCGCAAGGAGCGTGCTGCCGGAGCCGGACGACGCCACCCGATGGGCTTGGCCCTTGCCGTGCAGCGGCCAGTATCGCTCCATGGCGAGATAGGTGAACGAGGCCGACCAGCCGATCAGCAACAGGCCGTTCAGGGCCTCGACGCCGGAGATGAGGCGCGCATGCCCGACCGGGAAGTGGTCGCCGAAGCCGAGCGTCGTGTAGGTCACCACCGAGAAGTACAGGCAGTCCTCGAAGGTGGTGACCGGTACGCCCGCAAAGGCGCCGTTACCGAGCCGCAGCACGAGCAGCCAATAGGCGCCGGCATAGATCCACACCGCCGCCGTATGCCCGACGAAGGCCGCCAGCACCACGACGAGGATGCGGGCGCGCGGTGGAATCGGAAGCTCCGCCAGGTGCTCGGAGGTCAGGCGCAGGATCTCGTACAGCACCAGGATGGTGGTGATGACGAGGGCGACGCTGGCGGACATGGCGAGGAGCATGCGGCTGTCCCGAGAAGGAACCCGGGAGCAGCATGCGCCGCGCCGCACCGGGCGCCTTGACCTGCCTCAACGCGGCCCCGACGTCCGCCCCGCCGTCGTGGGCCGGAGGTCAGCGGGTCCTGATCCAGATCAACGCGTCACCCGATCCCGTAACATTACCTTGTCACTGCGCCCCGATCTTCCGGGCGCGCGTCAGCAAGGGAGGCCGGCCATGCCGGACGTTCGCGTATCCGAGGATCTGTGGTCCACGGGGATGCTGCCCGAAGGCATCCTGGAGCGCTGGCTGGTCGAGGACGGGGCCAGGGTGAGGGCCGGGGAGGCCGTGGCCGCCGTGCGGATCGGCGAGGCGCTCCACGACATCGTCTCGCCGGTCGGCGGGCGCCTGGAGGTCGTTGCGCCGGCCAGCGAGGTCGTCGACCCAGGCTGCATCATCGCCGAGGTTCATGCCTGACGCCGCGCCGCGGAGAGACTTTGAGCGAGATCAAGGCCGGCCGGCCCGCGCGGCGAGAGGATGACGGCAGCGAACCGCGGCGGATGTTGTCGCGGGCACCGGTCGGAGGCGTCCCATGGCTCGATCCAACCTGCACGCGCGCCCCTCGCCACCGGAATGGCGGACGGACGAGATCCTGCTCGGCGCCCTGCAGCACGCGGCCGGCGTCGCGCTGGTGCTGGCCGCGTGGGTCCTCATCCTCGTCGACCAAGGCCGCCCCGGCGCCTCCGCGCTCCTGCCGGGCCTGTTGGTCTTCGGGCTGTCCACCGCCAACCAGCTTCGCTTCCGCGCCGTGTTGGAGCGTGCCATCGCGCTCATCGGGGCCTGGACGCTGCTGGCCCCCTGGATGCTCGGGTTCGCCGCCAACGATGTCGCGACCTGGGCCCACGTGACGCTCGGCGGCGTGAGTCTCGCCTCCGCTCTGGCATGGCTCAAGCTGGCGCGAAAGCCATGACCCCAGCGACACCATCCCGGATCGGATGGCTGGCCTGTTCGGGGCTGGCGGTGGTCACGCTGGGTTTTCCGGCCACTTCCGGCCCGGGGGAGGATCACCGCATCCGGGGCTGGACCGTGGCCGCGCAGCTTTGCAGCCGGTGCCACGTCATCGGCAGGGAGCCACAGGACGGCGGACACGTCGGACCAGACTTCCGGACCATCGCCGCCATGCCCTCGACCACGGGCGTCGCGCTCAACGTCTTCCTGCAGAGCCACCATCAATGGATGCCGAGCGTGCGGCTGGACCGGGACGAGCTGGATGCGGTCATCGACTACGTCCTCAGCCTGAAGACGGCGGAAGCCGCGAGGCCTTGAGGCCCGGAGATCGAAAGCGATGCTTCCCTTTCCCGTACTCCTGGCCGACATCGGCGGCACCTACGCCCGGTTCGCCGTCTTGCCGCGGCCGGGCGCCGACCCGACGCCGATCTGGAAGGTCGCGACCGCCGGCTTCCCCGGCCCTGTGGAGGCCATTCGGTCCTATCTCGATCGACCCGGCACGGTCAGGCCGTGCGCCGCCTTCCTCGCCGTCGCCGGGCGGGTCGGGGGCGATGGGACGCGCCTGACCAACGCGGGTTGGCGGTTCGACCCCGGTGAGATCGGCATCGCGCTCGGCCTCGATGCCGTGAGGCTGGTCAACGACTACGTGCCGCTCGCGGCCGCCCTCACGATCCTCGACCAGGAGAACCCGGCCGAACTGGTGCGAATCGGTCCCCCGGGGCCCCCCTCGGGCACGGGGTCATCGGGCCGGGCAGAGACTTCGGCGCGGGGGCCCTGATCCCGGCCGGTGACCGCCTCCTGTTCCGGACCACGGAGCCCGGGCACTCGCGGCGGCAGGCGATGCCGCGATCGACCGGCCCCTGCCAGCGGGGGTCCTCGCCATGCGGTCCAAGAGTGCGGTCCACAAGTGCGGTTCAAGAACGCGGTCGCAGGCGAGGCAATCGAACCGTACGCACGCCTGCTCGGCCGTTGTACCCGCGACCTGTCCGTGTCGGGCGGTGACAAGCCCCTCCCCGAGAGCCCTCCCCGAGAGCGTCCGCGAAGGGCGGATACGGGCGGGTCAAAGCCCGCCAGTGGGAGGCTTCGCTTTCGGGAGGGCCCCAGGATGTTTGCCGTGGAGGTCTCCGTGGCGGTTCGGTTTCATCGGCGGCAACGCTCGTCGCGAGGCAGCCCGGGGTTTTGGGCTCGATCGCGAGACGATGGCCAGGATGCCCGCCGCCGGCCCTCACTTCGCCTTCTGGATCCGCGTCACCGCGATCGAACCGTTGATGCGCTCGGCGGAGAAGCGCACCTTCTCGCCCGGTTTGAGACCCTTGAGCAGAGCGGGGTCCTGGACCCGGTAGGCCATCGTCATCGCGTCCATGTCGATATTGGGGATGGACGCGTGGTCGAGGGTGACCTTGCCCGCAGCCTCGTCGACCTTCTTCACCGTCCCGGCGACGAGGGGCGCGTTGGCGGGCGTCGCCGACGCGGCCGGCTTCTCCGGAGCGGGGGGCGATGCGGGCTGGGTTTTCGCCGGCGCCGCCTGGACCGCCCGGTCGAGGGGGCCTTCGCCCGGCGGCGTCTGGTTGGGCTGCGGCCGGTAGCCCGCCTCGCGACTGCGGACCTGCCACTGCTTCAGGGCGTCGATCCGCGCCTGCTGCGTGTCCTGGATCGTCTGCGCGATCTCGCGCAGCTGACGGTCGGCGCCGTAATCGAGCTGCGCCTTGGCCAGGAACAGCGTCTCCTCGAGGCTGGCGATCAGCAGCGCGGCGAAATCCCGGTCCGGGTCTCCGGTAAGCTTCGTGTCCCGGAACCGGGTCGCCATCGTGTCGCGCGCCCGCTCCAGGGCTGCGGGCGCGCCCGTCGCGGGCTGTGCGCCGGCGGGAGGCGCGACCGAACCGACAAGCACGGCCGCGAGCGCGGTGGACAGGATCAGGCGTCGCATCGGGGCTCCATTTCAAGGCTCGACGGCCCTCGCACCGGACCGGGTGGCGATCGTGCGAGGGCCCCTGGGGGGAGGGCGCTATTTCGCCTTCTGAATCGTCGTGACGGTGTACGCACCGCCGGTCTCGACCACGTCGAAATCGACCTTGTCCCCGGCCTTGAGGCCCTTGAGCACCGCAGGGTCCTTGACCGGATACGCCATCGTCATCGCGCCCATGTCGAGCTTCGGGATCGCGGCATGGTCGAGGGTCACCTTGCCGGCGGCCGGGTCGATCTTCGTCACCGTCCCCCTCACGGATTGCGCCCAGGCGGGCATCGCGACCGCCAGGAAGGCCATCGAGAGGACGGCGAGCGGGATCTTGCGTCTCATGGTCGGTTCTCCTTGAAACCAGCGAAGCACCACGCCGGCCCCGTCGAGCGGATCGGCGACCGGTGCGGCGGAGTCCGGACGGGATCGCTCCCGGTCCGAACGGATCTGCCCGGGCGGCAGCCCAGGGGGGGCCGTCCGCGGGCGCGGGCGACGCGCGGTCGACCGGTTAGGGCTCATGGCCGCCCGCGTTGGACGCGGTGCGCCGCGTGCGCGGATCCACGGCCCGGAGGTCGGTCTGGCGCGCCCGCCGGCCCTTCGTCGTGCCCGGCGCGCGCGCCGGCTCGGGCATCGGCTCGCCGGTCCATTCGTAGGCCACGGAGCCTGCCGGGTGCTGGTACCAACCCGGGTCGCGATAATCGTCGGCCGCCAGTCCAGGCCGCACCTTCAGGACCGTGAACATCCCGCCCATCTCGACGGAGCCGAACGGACCGGCGCCGGTCATCATCGGCAGCGTGTTCTCAGGGAGCGGCATCTCCATTTCGGCCATCATGCCGCCGCCCGTCGAACCCATCGGCATGTAGCCGGGCGCGATCTTCTGGATCTGCTTGACCGTGCTCTTCAGGTTGACGCCGATATACGTCCGGACCGCATGGCCCATCGCGTTCATAGTGTGGTGCGACTTGTGGCAGTGGAGGGCCCAGTCGCCCGGGTTGTCGGCGTTGAACTCGATCACCCGCATCTGTCCGACGGCGACGTCGGCCGACACCTCCGGCACCTGATAGCGCTCGTCGATCCAGCCGCCATCCGTGCCGGTGACCTTGAAGTCGCAGCCGTGGACGTGGATCGGGTGGTTGGTCATGGTGAGGTTGCCGAAGCGCATCCGCACCTTGTCGCCCTGGCGGACGACCAGGGGGTCGATGCCGGGCCACGCGCGGCTGTTGAAGCACCACAGGTTCATGTCGAGCATCGTGTTGACCTTGGGCACGTAGGACCCGGCCTCGATGTCGTAGGCGTTCAGCAACCAGACGAAGTCGCGGTCGACCCGCCGCTCGGCCGGGTCGCGCGGATGCACGACGACGAACCCCATCATGCCCATCGCCATCTGGACCATCTCGTCCGAGTGCGGGTGGTACATGAAGGTGCCGGAGCGCCTCAGGATGAACTCGTAGACGAAGGTCTTGCCCGGGGGGATGCCGGGCTGGGTCAGCCCGGCGACCCCGTCCATGCCGTTGGGGAGCGTCTGCCCGTGCCAGTGCACGGCGGTCGCCTCCGGCAGGCGGTTGGTGACGAAGATGCGGATCTTGTCGCCCTCGACCGCCTCGATGGTCGGGCCCGGCGATTGCCCGTTGTAGCCCCAGAGCCGCGCGTTCATGCCGGGCGCCATCTCCCGCACGACCGGCTCGGCGATCAGGTGGAACTCCTTCCAGTCGCCGCGCATGCGCCACGGCAGCGTCCAGCCGTTGAGCGTCACCACCGGCTGGTAGTCCGGCCCGCTCGTCGGATAGAGCGGCGGCTGCATGGTCGCCTTGTCCATGATCGGGGCCTCCGGCAGGCCCGCGGCCTGGACCCGTCCGCTGATCATCGACGTGCCGGCGAGCACGAGGCCGCCCGCTCCCAGGATCCTTCTGCGCGAGATGTCGGTCATGAGGCCTCTCCGAATGACATGGGCGGACCGGGCTTCGGGGCTCAACCGCCGGGCGTCCCGACGGCGAGGCTCTCGCCCGGGGTGCCTCCGGCGGCTTCGCCGCCGAAGTTGTCCGCCGAGAACCCGCCGCCGACGGTCGCCGCCTTGAGGTCGGTCGCCGCGATCCAGAAGTCGCGCTTCGCCTCGATGGCCTGGATGTTGCTCAGGATCCTGGCCCGGGCGTCGATGATGAGCGTCGTCACGTCCAGGAGCATGCCGCTGTACTGGAGCAGGGCCTGGTCCTGGATCGTCCTGCGCAAGGGTAGGACGCTCGTCTGGTAATGCCGGGTGATGTCGTACTGGCCGCGGTACCGCTGATAGGCCTCGCGGACTTCGGAGCGGGCGTTCACCGCACGCTCCGCCAGCCGGTTCGCCGTGGCGAGATAGGCCTCCTTCGCGCCCCGGACCGCCGTCGTGCCGAAATCGTAGATGGGGATGGTCAGGTCGGCCGAGAATCCGTTCAGGCTGCCCTTGTCGACCTTCGGGGCGGCACCGCTCTCGAACGTCCGCGACCGGGCGTACTGGTTCGCGAAGCCCACGTCGAAGACGCTGATGAAGCCAGTGGCCTGGTCCAGGCCGAACTGCCCGACAAGCGACTGCAGTTCGAAGCGGGCCGCCTGCACGTCGGCCCGCCGCCTCAGCGCCTCCACCTCAATGCCTCGACCGTCCACGAGGCGCTTGGGCAGCGCGGGAAGGTCCTTCGGGAGGCGGAACTCGATGTCCCGCCCCCAGAGGCCGAGCAGGCGGGTGAGGCGCTCCCGCTCCGCCCGCTGCTGGACACGCGCCTTGGCGAGCTGCGCCCCCAACTCGCTGTAGAAGGCGTGCTCGCGCGCCTGCTCCAGCTTGTTCAGTGCGCCCGTCTCGCCGAGTTGCTGGGTCAGGGTCGACGCGGATTCGGTGCTCGCCAGCGCCTGTTCGAGGAAGGCGATGGCCTGGTTGGCCGCCACCGTCCGATAGAACTGGCGCCGGGCCTCGCCCGCGAGTTTCAGGACCTGGTCCGCCGCGTTGTACTGGTCGCCCCGGAAACGCTGGCGGGCGATCTCGGCGCGGGCCGGCAGCGTCGCCAGGTCCAGCACGCTGGCGGCCACGGAGCGCTCGATCTCCGTGTTGAACCCGAGCCCCCATTGCGTGATCGAGAAGGTCGGGGCGTGCGGCAGGGTCGCCTGCACGTACTGCGCCTCGGAGACGCCGAGGCCGTTGAAGGCGGCCTGCAAGCCCCTGTTCCTGAGAAGCGCGACCTGGACGGCGCCATCCGCCGTGAGGGGACGCCGCAGCAGCGCATCCACCCGCGCCTCCGCGCTCGGCGCGATCCCCTGGTCGCTCGATTTCGCGATGTCCTTGCCGAGTTCGAGCGAGGCGTATTCGCTGGCGACCGACAGGCCTGCATCCGGTGAGAAGCTCGCGCAGCCTCCCAACAGCAAGGCCACGCCGGCCAAGCTCCCGGTCAAGCTCCCGCCCCCCGGGCGCCCCCGGACGGCGCCGCCCGGAGGGCGCGCCGTCGTACCGGCATCTCCCGGCGTGGTCGTGTTGCGTCCCATGACCGTTAGTCCGGGAGGGGGATCGATCGGGTTACAGAGACGGACCATCACCGACCTCCCGAATCGCGCTTTCCGCCCATGCCGTCCATGCCCGGCATGCCTCCCGTCCCGCCGGACCCCGCCTTCGGGGCCACCTGCCGGTTGAGCTCCAGCCAGTCCTTCGTCTCGACCACACCGAAATCCTTCACGCCCCGGGTGACCGTCGCGTAGCGAGGGGGTGGGACCGTCACGTTCGGATCGGAGGGCAGGACAAGCCCGACGGGCACTGTGGCGGGGATGCAGCCGGCGAGCGGCAGGACCGCCGCGAGCGCGGCCGGTCTCGGCAACTTGAACATCGTATATTTCCCGAACTGAGGCGGAGGGCCGGGGACATGGCCCGGCGAGCCGCCGGCCGCACGGCGGAAGCCGACGACGGGGTCGCGCTCGACCAGGGCACCAAGGCGATGAGGGGGGAGGGGGTGGCCGTCCCGTCGGAACGGCCGTCGGCGGTCGCGAGAGCCGCCCGCGCATCAGGCGCCGAGCCTCGGCGGTCGCTCGATCCGGAGCGGATGGGCGTCGACGGGTCCGTCCGCCCGTCCGATCCGTCCGCGGTCGGAGGGCGTGTCCTCCAAGGGCGGTCCGCCCCCTGCCATCGTCGGCAACGCGGCTTGGCAGCCGAGGGCGCAGCAGGGCGACGGGCCGCCCGGGCGCTTCGAACCGTGTCGGTGTCCCGGGCCGCCGTCATCGCCGGCGGACGCGGAGGGACCGTCCTGTGACGGCGCATGACGCGCCGCGTCCCGCGCGCTGTCCGGCGTGTCGAAGTCCCGCGACGCCCGCGCGGGGTCGGCGTGCGGCATCCGCGCGGAGGCGTCGGAGAGCCAACGGTCGGCCGCCGCGGCCTGACGGCCCATCGTGCATGCCGCCGCCGGCGCGATGGCCAAAGCGAAAGCCAGGACGGCGAGCATCACTGTGCGCAGGAAGAGCATCGCTCAGGATTCCGGCCCGATCTGGAGAAAACATCCCGCAGCCCGGCGGGGCCTGCAACCCCCCCGACAGCAACAATCTCCGATAACAACCCTCTGTTGCATTTCCGCCATGAGCCGGGTCCCGGACAGGTTCTGCAGGATGGGCGACGCAGCGGGAGGCGGCGGTACGGTCAATGGGTATGGTCGTTGGGAAGGGCACTCGGAGCCGGGACCGCATCGGTCCTGCCCACGGCATCGGGCGTGGCGGCGTCATTCGTGGGGGTGTGATCGTGCGCGTGGCTATGCCCCTCGGCATGGTCGCCGCCACCGGGATGGACGTGGTCGCCGGATGTCGGGAGTGCCATGACGCCCAGGCCATAGCGGTAGACGTTCTCGCCCCCGAGCCAGCCCGTCACCGCGAGCGCGCCCGAACCTCCCGCCAGCAACGCCAGCAGCACGAGGCCCGCTCCGGCGCTCTTTCGGCGCTCCAACCAGGCGACGCCCCCGGCGGCGAGGAAGACCAGCGCGGTGGCCACGGCCCAACGCAGGTGGATCGTCATGTTCCGGTGCGAGGCCGCGTCGTGCGCCACCGTGTTGTAGGCCGACCAGCCCGTGGCGAGGGTTGCGACCGTGATGCCGACACCCATCGCGAGGTTCCAGCGGGCGGCCGTCGTGAGCGCGCCTCCGTACGGCCGCTGCCCGAGCAAGGTCCCGAGGGCGAAGAGGCCGCTGCTCGTGATGAGGAGAGCGACCGTGAAATGGACCGCGACCGGATGCCAGTTCGGGATCACCTCGATCATGACTGCACTCCAAGAAAAGCGTCGATGGCCGGACGGCCGGTCTTTGTCCGGGTCAGTTCAATCGCGGGGAGGGACCGAGCGAGACATCGCACGGGGACACGGCCGACGCCGTCACCGGATAGGACGTCAGACCTAGCCGGATCCGGCCCGGAACACCTTGTCGTGGGATGGGGAGCGCGCCGGCGCCAAGGCTCGGAAACCTCCCTGCCCACCTGTCTCACCGTACCCGTCCGGGGTATAGGAATACTACCTAAGCTTGACAATCATTCCCGCAACATACCTGTGCGTGAAGGCATGACGGGAGCGCAGTAACCTTTCGGGCCAGGATTGCGGACTGTCCGTTTGAGCGGCGGGAGCGATTCCGTGTGGCGATTGGGCCGCCGACCGCGTGAACTGGATCGCCGGACGAACGGCGTGCTTCGGCGACACCGCGTGGCCGTTATGAGGAGTTCTGCGGGGTGGCGGATGATGTGATCGACTTCGTTCTTCCGCTCGGCGGCCATGAACCGGCTCGCCTAGCTCGCGTGTCCCAGGCGGAGGAAGAACTGCGTGGCCTGCTCATCGCCAGCCTCGGGGGGAGCGCCGTCGACTACCGGCGCTTCCTCGAGCGCCTCGGTTCGCATCTGCGCGCGTACTACAAAGGCAAGCTGGTCCGGTCCGGGCGGACGGACACCGAGGCGGAGGACCTGGTCCAGGAAACCCTGATGGTGATCCATACGCGGCGGCACACCTATGACGTCACGCAGCCTGTGACGCCATGGGTCCACGCCATCGCCCGATACAAACTGATCGACCATCTCCGGCAGACGCGCGCGACCGCTGCGAACGTCCCCGTCGAGGATGCGGGTGTGCTGCTGGCCCACGGCGATCACATCGCGGCGGAGAGTTCCCTCGATGTCGCGCGCCTGCTCGCGCACTTGCCGGCCAAGATGAGAAGCGCGATCCAATCCACGAAGGTCGACGGCCTGAGCACCGCCGAGGCAGCCGCGCGCTCCGGCATGTCCGAGACGGCGGTCAAGGTGAGCGTCCACCGTGGCCTGAAGGCGCTGGCGAAACTGGTCGGAGGCACGGCGCGATGAAGACGGACGACCTCATCGGTTTCCTGGGCAGCAGTTTCGAGCGCGAACCGGTTCGGACCTCGTGGATGACCCGGCGGCTCGGCCTCGCCGTGGCCGTGGGCGCCGCTTGTGCCCTCTTTCTCGCGCTCGCCGTCCTCGGCGTACGCCCCGGCCTCATGCAGGGCCGCCCGCTCCTGTTCCTCGCCTTCAAGCTCGCCTTCGCGGCCGCGGTCGGTGGCCTCGCGATCCGGTATCTCGTCAGGGTGGCCAGTCCGGGCGGGGAGAGCCGCGTCCATCTCGGGATCGCGGCATTGCCGTTCGTCGCGGTCGCGGCCCTGGCCGGGGCCAGCCTCACGACGGTGCCCCGCGAGCACTGGCATGTCCAGATCTCGGGCCATTCCTGGCTCGAATGCCTGGTCTCGATCCCCCTGATCGCCATCGTTCCGTTCGCCCTCGTCACCTGGGCGGTCCGCCGGTTCGGGGCTCCGACGGACCTGATTCGCGCCGGAGCCCTGGTGGGTCTCGCAGCGGGCGCCGTGAGCGCGCTCGGCTACTCGCTGCACTGCATGGACGACACCGTCCCGTTCGTCGCCGTCTGGTACGGCGGGACGATCGCGTTGTGCACCCTGGCCGGGGCGGTTCTGGGGCCGCGTCTCCTCCGCTGGTAGCGCGCCGCCGAGCCTCCCCGCACCTGAGCCCGATGCTGTCGGGACAGGGGCGGGGGGGATGGGATCGGTCAACGGGCCCGGGCGGCCGAATAGAGGACAAACGGGAGATGAGGATGGGGACGGAAACCTTGGCGTCCCGGCGAGACGTGCTCGTCGGCCTAGCGGCGGGACTGATGCTCGGAAGGCCCGCCCTGGCGGAGGGTCTGCCCCGGGTCGCCGTGGCGAAGGACCCGAGTTGCGGCTGCTGCGAGAAATGGGTGGCCCACCTGCGGGAGGCCGGCTTCACGGTGACGGTGACCGAGGGGCCCGTGAACCCGGTGAAGGCGCGCCTCGGCGTGCCGCGGGACCTCGCCTCCTGCCACACGGCCGAGGTCGGCGGCTACGTGGTCGAGGGGCATGTGCCGGCCGGCGCGATCAAGCGGCTGCTGGCGGAGACGCCCAAGGCCACGGGACTGGCCGTTCCGGGCATGCCGGCCGGCTCGCCCGGCATGGAGGTCGAGGGCATGGAGCCCGACACCTATGCGGTGATTCTGTTCGGCCCGGAAGGCCGAAGCCCGTTCGCCCGGTACCGTGGCGGGGTGCCGGCGTAAGACCGCGGCGCGACCGGACCGGGGATCGGGCGCGGGCCGACCTGGCTGAGCCGCCCGGGGGCCTCGAGAGCCCTCGGACCGACGCGTCCGGGCACCGGATGCGGACCCCGGGGCTCAGGCCCGGGGGCCCTCGGCCGGCTCGCCCTGCGTGAAGTCCCGCCAGAGCAGGATCAGCGCCGCCATCACGGCCGGGCCGAGGAACAGCCCCAGGAGGCCGAAGGTCTCGACGCCGCCGAGGATGCCCAGCAGCACCCAGAGGAAGGGCAGGCGGGTGGTGCCGCCGATCAGGGCCGGACGCACGAAGTGGTCCGCCACGAAGGTGACGACGAAGCCCGCCACCACCACGACCGCCGCCGGCACCACCGCGCCGTTGGCGAGCAGGATCGCGGCCGCGATGCCGAAGACCAGGGGCGCCCCGAACGGGATCATCGCCGCCACCGCCGTCAGGGCCCCGAGCAGCACCGGGTGCGGCACGCCGGCGAAAAAGTAGACGATCCCCAGAAGCAGGCCCTCGCCGAGGCCGACCAGGACGAGGCCGTCCACGGTGCCGTGCACCGAGGCCACCATCTGCCGTGCCACCCGCTCGCCGCGGGGGCCGAACAGCTTGGCGCTGGCGGCCAGCACCTGCGCGGCGACCGCCCGGCCGTCGCGGAACAGGAAGAACAGCGCCACGAGGGTGAAGCCGAACAAGACCACGCGCCGGACGATCTGCGCCCCGAGGCTGCGGGTCACGCCGATCACCGAGGAATTGTCGAAGCGGTGCAGAAGCTCCGAGCCGGCGGCGGGGTGGCTCAGATTCTCCGCCCACCAGGCCTGCGCCTGCGCCGCACCGAAGGGCAGGTGGCCGAGAAAGTCCGGCACGGGGATGCCGGATTTCTCGAAGGAGCGGGCCCAGGCGACCACGTCGTGGGCCTCCCGCGCCGCCTGCACGCCCAGCACCACCAGGGGAATCAGGAAGACCAGGGCCACCGCCGCGGTGAAGAGGAGCGGCAGGAGGATGTTGTGCCGGCCCGGCGGCCAGCGCCGCTCCGCACGGGCGTAGAGGGGCCCGAGGGCGATCGCCAGGATCACCGCCCAGACCAGGGCCGGGATGAAGGGGTGCAGGACCCAGATCCCGAGGCCCGCCAGGGCGAGGAACAGGGCAAGGCGCGCGAGGCTCTGCGCCGAGCCCGATACCGGGTGCGCCCCCGCACGCGGCGGAGGGTCGGAAAGCGAGCGCGGGTCGGGCGCGCCCGCCGGCGGCGGGCCGGCCGGCGTCACGGAGGGAAGCTGGACCATCGTGTTGTGCGACCTCGTGCGGAGCGGCCGCGGCGGCCACGTCCTGCCGGTGCATCTAGTCCATCGCCGCGGGATCGGAATGGAGGCGCAGGCCGGATCGCGACGCCGTGATGGCCACGGTTGCCCCTCCTGACCCCCTCGTGTAAGGGACCGCCTTCACTGTCCAGGGCGGCGGCAGCGCCGGCCCACGGGGCATGCTGCGCGACCGGGGGCACCGGGCATCATGCGCCGGATCGCTCCGGCCCCCGATCGGCACGGGCCGAATCCGGCGGGATACCCAGTCACACGGCGAGAACGCATGTCCGACCAGACCCACACCGCCACCTTCGACCGCGTCGCGGACATCATCGCCGACACCGCCGACATCCCGCGGGACACGATCACCCCCGAGAGCCACGCCATCGACGATCTCGGGATCGATTCGCTCGCCTTCCTCGACATCGCCTTCGCGGTGGACAAGGCCTTCGGCATCAAGCTCCCCCTCGAGCGTTGGACCCAGGAGGTCAACGAGGGCA
Organism: Methylobacterium sp. 001424705; assembly: GCF_059816145.1. NCBI lineage: Bacteria > Pseudomonadati > Pseudomonadota > Alphaproteobacteria > Hyphomicrobiales > Methylobacteriaceae > Methylobacterium > Methylobacterium sp. 001424705. The sequence goes on from NZ_JCBANU010000006.1 coordinate 60,427, forward strand.
AGGTGCCGGCCGAGGAGTACTTCGTCCTGAAGAACCTCTGCGCCCGCATCGACGCCCTCGTGGCCGAGAAGGCCGCCAAGGCCTGAAGCCGGGCCGCCCGGGACGCCCCGGGCGACCGACGCCGCCCCTTCGACCCCCGCCCGCCCGGGACCCAGGACGCCATGCGCCTCGAATATTTCGAGATGATCGACGCCGTGACCCGCTTCGACCGCGAGGCCGGCCGGATCGAGGCCCTGGCCCGCGTGCCGATGGAGAGCCCGGTCTTCGAGGGGCACTTCCCCGACCACCCACTGGTGCCGGGCGTGCTGCTCACCGAGACCATGGCCCAGGCCTCGGGCTACCTCGTGCTCGCCCATCTGGGCTTCCGGCAGATGCCGTTCCTGATGGGCGTCGACAAGGCGCGCTTCCGGTCCTTCGTTGGCCCGGGCGCCGAACTGCAGATCGAAGCCAGCCTCGAACATGACGGCTCGGGCTACGCGGTGACGAAGGCGGCGATCCAGCACGACGGCAAGCCGCTGGCCAATGCCGAGCTGCGCTTCCGCACCATGCCGTTCCCGGCCGGCCTCGACGGGCCGATGCGCGCGCGGGCCCGCAAGATCGGGCTGTTCGATCTCGCGGGCGAGCCCGCGTGAGCGTGCGGCGAGCGAGCGTCCAGAGATGAGCGACGAGGTGAGATGAGCAGTTCGCGCGACGTCGTCGTCACCGGCATCGGCCTCGTCTCCTGCGCGGGCGAGGGCATCGCGGCGCATCTCGCGGCCCTCGGGGCCGGCGCGCCGGCGCGCACCGACACGCAGGCCTTCGCGCCCTACACGGTGCATCCGATGGCGCCCCTCGCCCTCGACGGCCAGATCCCGAAAAAGTCCGACCAGCGCCAGATGGAGCCCTGGCAGCGCCTGGGCGTCTACGCCGCCGGCCTCGCCCTGGATTCCGCCGGGGTGAAGGGGGATGCCAACCTGAAGGGCCGCATGCACCTCGTGGTCTCGGCCGGCGGCGGCGAGCGCGACACCGCGGTGGACGGCGCGATCCTCACGGGCCTGCGGGAGGCCGCCGATCCGGGCGCCTACCTCAACGAGCACCTGCAGAACGACCTGCGCCCGACCCTGTTCCTGGCCCAGCTCTCGAACTTGCTCGCCGGCAATATCGGCATCGTCCACGGGGTCACGGGTGCGTCCCGCACCTTCATGGGCGAGGAAGCCGCGGGCACGGACGCCCTGCGCATCGCCCAGGCGCGGATCGCCTCGGGGCAGGTGGACTGCATGCTGGTGGGCGGCTCCTACAGCGCCGAGCGACCCGACGTCATGGTCATCCACGAGATGGGCGGCTTCCTGCGCGCCCGCGACTTCCGCCCGGTCTTCGACCGGACCCCGGCGGCAGAGGCCGGCTTCATCCTCGGCAGTGCCGCCGCCTTCCTGGTTCTGGAAGCGGCCGAGCATGCCGCCGCCCGCGGGGCCCGGGCGCTGGCGCGCCTCGGCCCGGTGGCGAGCGACCGCACGACGCGCACGGCCGGCAGCACCGAGGCCAGCCTGGCGGCCCTCTGGACGACGGCGGGCGTCGCGGCGCCCGAGATCGTCCTCGCCGGTGCCACCGGCGTCGCCCCGGTCACGACCGAGGAGGGCGCAGCCCTGGCGCGCCTCGCCCCGGGCGTGGCCGTGACGGCTCTGGGCGATGTCACCGGCCACACCCTCGAGACGGTGGCGCCGTTCGGCGCGGCCCTGGCGGCGGCGCTCGTCGCCGAGAAGGGCCTGCGCGAGGTCGCCGTGACGGTGGTGGGCCATCGCCGGGGCGAGGGCGTGATCCGGGTGACGGCGGCCTGACCCGGGGCGATCCCGGACTCCGGTGGTGACGAAAAGAGTATAAGACGGCGCGATGACGAACCAACCTCCCCGGGACGCCAAGGTCCGCGACGCGAAAGGCCGGCCGCTGGTGGCGGTCACCGGCCTCGGCATCGTCACCTCCCTCGGCCAGGGCCAGGCCGACAACTGGGCCGCCCTGACCGCCGGCCGCTCCGGCATCCACGCCATCCGACGTTTCCCCACGGAGGGCCTGCGCACCCGCATCGCCGGCACTGTCGACTTCCTCGATACCGACCCCCTGGTGGCACCGGCCCTGTCCCAGCGCTTCGCGGAAGCCGCCGCCGACGAGGCGATCGCGCAGTCGGGCATCGGCCGGCCCGGGGACTTTCCCGGCGCCCTGTTCATCGCCGTCCCCCCGGTGGAGATCGAGTGGCCGCAGCGTCAGGCCCTGGCCGAGGCCTCGGGCCAGACCGGCCCGATCACCTATGCGGACCTGCAGCGCGCCGCTGCGAGCCGGCGCTTCGACCCCTGGCATGACCTGTTCATCTTCGGCACGGTGGCCGACCACATCGCCGACCGCTTCGGCACCAAGGGCTCGCCGATCTCCCTCTCCACCGCGTGCTCGTCCGGCGCCACCGCGATCCAGCTCGGCGTCGAGGCGATCCGGCGCGGCGAGGTCACGGCCGCCCTCTGCATCGGCACCGACGGCTCGGTGAACCCGGAATCGCTGATCCGGTTCTCGCTGCTCTCGGCCCTCTCCACCCAGAACGACCCGCCCGAGGCCGCCTCAAAGCCGTTCTCCAAGAACCGCGACGGCTTCGTCATGGGGGAGGGCGCGGGCGCCCTCGTCCTGGAGGACGCCTCGGCGGCGCGCGCCCGCGGCGCAAGGATTCTCGGCTACGTCCTCGGCTGCGGCGAGAAGGGCGACGGCTTCCACCGCACCCGGTCGAGCCCCGACGGCGCCCCCGGCATCGCGGCGATCCGCGCCGCCCTGGCGGATGCCGACACGGCGCCCGACGCCATCGACACCGTGAACGCCCACGGCACCTCGACGCCGGAGAACGACAAGATGGAGGCGATGAGCTGCGCCGCCGTGTTCGGCGACCGCATCCGCACCCTGCCGGTCTCGTCCAACAAGTCGATGATCGGGCACACCCTCACGGCCGCGGGCGCGGTGGAGGCGGTGATCTCGCTCCTCACCATCGCGCACGGCCGGATCCCCCCGACCATCAACTACGCGGTCCCCGACCCCGCCATTCCCCTCGACATCGTAGCCGAGGCCCGGGACATGCCGGTGCGTCGGGTGCTGTCGAACTCGTTCGGCTTCGGCGGCCAGAACACCTGCCTCGTTCTGGCGGACGAGCCGGCATGACGACGGACCCGAGCGCCGGGCCCGGCCGCCGCGTCCTCGTCACCGGGGGCGCCTCCGGCCTCGGCGCCGCCATCGTGCGGGCCCTGGTCGCCGCCGGCCACGACGTCGCCTTCACCTACCGGTCCTCCGCCGAGGCCGCCGAGGCGCTGGTGGCGGATCTCTCGGCGGCCCATCCCGACCGCATGATCACCGCGCAGGCCCTCGATCTCGCCGATCGCGCCGCCGTCGCGGCGTTCTGCGAGGAGCTCGAGGCCAGCGACGGCTTCCACGGCTTCGTCCACAATGCCGGCCAGTCCTACGACGCCCTGGCGGCGATGCTGGACCAGGACCGGGCCGAGGCGGCCATGCAGGTGAACTTCTGGTCGCTGACGCGCCTGGCGAAATCCCTGGTCCGGGGCATGACCCGCGCGCGCGCGGGACGGATCGTCGCCATCGGCTCGGTGGCCGCCCTCCGGGCCAACCCGGGCAACGCGGCCTACGCCGCGACCAAGGGCGCCCTCATCGCCTATTGCCGCACCCTGGCGGTCGAGTCGGCCAAGCGCGGCGTCACCGTCAACGTGATCGCGCCGGGCTTCATCGATACCGGGATGATGGCCCCCTACGCCGCCTACCGCGCCACCATGGAGCGCCAGATCCCGGCCGGCCGCTTCGCCCGGCCGGAGGACGTCGCCGCCCTCGCGGCCTTCCTGATGGGCGAGGGCGCCGCCTACATCACCGGCGCGGTGCTGCCCGTCGACGGCGGCCTCACCGCGATGATGGGCGTCCATCGCTCCTGAGGCCGAACCGAGCATGTCCCCGATCCCCGCCGCGCTGGTCCTCCTGCTCCTCGCCGCCGGTCCCGCCGCCGCGGCCGACGCGTTCCGGGTCGACGGGCTCCCGCGCGGCGAGACCCTGAGCATCCGCGAGACGCCGGATGCCGCCGCGCCCGCACTCGGCCAGGCCCCGCTGGGCGCCCGCCTGCGCGGCTTCGGCTGCACCGCCGAAACCCCGAGCGGACTGACCTGGTGCCGAGTCAAGGCCGGCCCGATCCTCGGCTGGGCCCGGCGGCGCTACCTGTCGCCGGAGTGAGGCCGGCCCGGCGGGTTGATGCCTCGACCCGCGGAGGCTAGCGAGAGACGCATGAACGCCCAGCCCCTGCGGGGGCATCCGCGGCGCCCCGCGAACGGAAGCGAACTCCATGCAATCCCTCCAGCTCCACGGTGACCGCGACCTGCGCCTCGAGGACGTCGCGGAGCCCGCGCCCCCCGGCCCCGGCGAGGTCCAGATCCGCGTGCGCGCGGTGGGCCTGAACTTCATCGACGTCTGGGGCTTCCGCGGCATGGCCTTCGCCAAGCGCAAGCTGCCCCTGGCGGTCGGGGCCGAGGCCTCGGGCGAGATCGTCTGCGTCGGGGAGGGCGTCACGGGTCTGGCCGCGGGCGACCGGGTGGCGATGTACGGCGCCCGGACCTGCGGCCGGTGCAAGGCCTGCCAGGAAGGCCGCGACAACCTCTGCGAGGATGTCTCCGGCGTGATGGGCTTCCACATCGACGGCTTCGCCCGCGAGCGGGTGACCATGCCGGCGCGCCTCGTCATCAAGATGCCGGACGGCGTCAGCTTCACCGATGCGGCCTGCGCCCCGGTGGCCTTCGGCACCGTGCAGCACATGCTGTTCGACAATGCCCGCCTGGAGCCGGGCGAGAGCATCCTCGTCCATGCGGGCGGGTCCGGCATCGGTACGGCGGCGATCAAGATGGCCAAGGCCATCGGCTGCACGGTCTTCACCACGGTGGGCGACGACGCCAAGGGCGAGAAGGCCAAGGCGCTCGGCGCCGACCACGTCATCAACTACCGGGAGGAGCGCTTCGAGGGCGAGGTCCGCCGCCTGACGAGGCGCAAGGGCGTCGACGTGGTCTTCGAACATGTCGGCCCCGACACCTGGAACGGCTCGCTCCTCTGCCTCAAGCGCGGGGGACGGCTCGTCACCTGCGGCTCCACCTCGGGCGTCTCGACCAGCATGAACCTGATGCAGCTGTTCCAGCAGCAGTACCGCATCACCGGCTCGTTCGGCTGCTCGATGGCCAATATCCGCGACGCCATGGCCAAGATGGCGGACGGCCTCACCCCCGTGGTGGACACGGTCCTGCCCCTGGCCGATTTCGCGAAGGGGCTGGAGCGCCTGGAATCCCGGAAGGTCTTCGGCAAGATCCTCGTGACGCTCTGAGTTGCAGGCCGCACGGGTGCCCTCCCGGGCTAAAATGAATTATGCCAGGGGCCAGGGTCGTCGCCGGAACGCCCCGCGTCACGGGATTCGTTTTGCTTCGCCTTGCCCTCGTCCTGAAGCGTAACCTGCCGCGGCTGGCCGGCCTCGCCATGATTCCCCTGATCCGGGGACTGTTCTGGCTGGCGCGCCTCCTCGGGGCCGAGCGTGCGAGCCGGGTCGGCGGCTGGGTCGCCCGGACGGTCGGTCCCTTCCTGCCGGCCCACCGGATCGCGACGGCCAATCTGCGCGCGGCCTTCCCCGAGCGGGACGAGGCCGCGATCCGCGCCCTCGCCCGGGAGGCCTGGGACAATCTCGGCCGGACGGGTGCGGAATACGCCCATCTCCACACGCTGTTCGATCTCGATCCGGCGGATCTCGCGGCGGGCGGGCGGATCACGGTGGCGGGCGAGACGCATTTCGCCGACCTGCGCGACGACGGCAAACCGGGCCTGATCTTCTCCGCCCACCTGGCGAACTGGGAATTGCCGGCGATCTGCGCGGCCCAGTTCGGCCTCGACGCCACCGCGATCTTCCGTCCCCCCAACGACGCGGCCTCCGCGCGCCTGGTCCAGGAGGTCCGCCGCCAGACCATGGGAGGCCTGGCGGCGGCGGGGCAGGGCGCGGTCTTCGCCATGCAGGGTGTGGTGGAGCGCGGCGGCCATCTCGGCCAGCTCATCGACCAGCACTTCACCCGGGGGGTGGTGGTGGAGTTCTTCGGCAAGCCGGTGCTGGTCAATCCGCTGCTGGGCAAGCTCGCCCGCCACTACGAATGTCCCGTCCACGGCGCGCGGGTGGTCCGCCGCGACGGGACGCGCTTCCATCTTGAACTGACGCCGCCCGTCGACCTGCCGCGCGACGCCTCGGGCGCCATCGACGTGCAGGGGGCGATGCAGGCGATGACTCGGGTGATCGAGGGCTGGATCCGCGAGAATCCCGGTCAATGGCTCTGGATGCACCGGCGCTGGCGTCCCGCGATGCTGCCGAAGCCCAAACCCGCTCAGGGTCCGGCTTCGGGCACGACGGCCCCGGCCGGCGCGCCGGAGGATCGAGCGACCGTGATGACGGGGAATGGCCCGGCGACGGTATCCTGATCCCATGAGCCGCGCCGCCCCGTCCCTTCCGCGCCGAACCGTCGGCCTGCGCCTCGCCCTCCTGGTCGCCGCCGGTGCCCTGGTGGCGGGTGCAACCCAGGCCCTGGCGGGTGAGCGCACCCCGGTGGTGATCGAGCTCTACACGAGCCAGGGCTGCGCCTCCTGTCAGCCGGCCTCGCGGGTGCTCGGGGAGTTCGCCCGGGAGCCCGGCGTGATCGCCCTGACCTTCCCGATCACCTACTGGGACTATCTCGGCTGGAAAGACGCCTATGCCCAGCCCGCCTTCACGGCGCGGCAGCGGGCCTACGCCTCCCTACGCGGCGAGCGACAGGTCTTCACGCCCCAGGCCATCGTCAACGGCGAGCCCTCGATGATCCGTTCGGATCGCAACTCCCTGGAACGGGCCCTGCGCCGGGCCCGGGCGACCAGCCCCATCCAGGTGCCGGTCCGGAGCTGGGAAGAGGGCGACCGGATCTGCGTCGATGTCGGCGCGAGCACGGGACCGGACACCAAGGCCGAGCTCTGGCTGCTGCCCGTGATGCGGCGGCGGCGCATCGCCATCGGCGGCGGCGAGAACAAGGGACAGGTGTTCGACTACATCAACGTCGTGCGCGGGATGCACCGGATCGGCCCCTGGACGGGTCATGCCGCCCATTTCGAGGTGCCGCGCCACGCGGCCCAGGTCGCCGATGCCGATTCCTACGTCGTCGTGCTGCAGGGGGGCAACGAGGGCCGCCCCGCCCGCATCCTCGGCGCCGCCAAGGCGCCTGGCTTCTGAAAGGCACCTGGCTTCTGAAAGACACCGGGCTTCCGACAGCGCCCCGGGATCGCTCCCGGGGCGCCGTTTGACCGAGCGGCCAGTCTGATCGGGCTGGGGAGGCTCGGGCCAAAAGCGGGTCCGGCGACGGGTCAGTACGTCCCGAACTTGTAGTTCAGGCCGGCGCGGACGACGGCGAACTCGTCGGAGCGGCGGCTGGTATAGCCCGTCGCGGCTGCATAACCCGTGCCGGAAACGCTGTACTGGGCGCCCGTCGAGTTCGAATAGGCGAACACGCCGTTGGTGCTGTTCCGGTCGAGGCTGACATAGAGGCCCTCGATTTTCACGGTCACGGCGGAGGACTTGAAGAAGTTCAGGAACGAGTCGGAGGGCAGGGCGTACTCGATGCCGCCGCCCGCGGCCCAGCCGGTGCGGAACGTATCGGTGCTGCTGCTGGGCAGGCCGAAGCTGGAGCCGCCCCCGCCGCCATAGGCGAAGCCGCCGGTGCCGTAGACCAGGGTCCGGTCGAAGGCGTAGCCGAGGCGGCCCCGCACGGTGCCGAAGTAGTCGAGGTTCGACAGGCCGTTCGGGTTGACGAAGGTCAGGTCCGCGTTGGGCGTGCCGACGAAGGACGCCGTGTTGCGGTTGATGCCGAAGCCGAGATACTGCGCATCCGCCTCGACGCCGACCACCACGCCGGAGCCGGGCGTGAACTGATAGTTGTAGCCGATCTGGCCGCCCCCGGTGAAGCCGTTGTTGGCGTTGCGGTTGCTGAAGGCCACGAGGCCCGGATCGGCGCCGTTGGCGACGACGCCGGAGGCGGCGGTGGTACCGATCACGGTGGCGCCGCGGCTGCTGTTGGCATCGAAGCCGTAGCCGGCGTTGAGACCCGCATAGAACCCGGTCCAGCTGAAGACCGGAACCGTGGTGAAGACCGGCGGCGCGGCGCGGCGCGGAAGGTCGGCGGCAGAGGCCGCTCCGGCGAGCAGGACAGCCATCGGGCCGGCCAGGAGAAGGGGCTTGGTCATGAGATCCTCGTTGTCTCCCTCGGGAGATGGCGAACCCGAACGACGGTTCCAACCCGCAGACCGGTGCCGGACACCCGGCGCGGAAACCCGCGGGCGCCCGGGCGCCACCGCGACGAGGCCGGCCCCGATCTCCGCATCCGTGCGCCGGCAGACACGGGAGCGCGGGGATCGGGCGGTCGTCTACGCCTGCCGAACCCGCCCGAGGGCGGCGGCAAGTCTGTACGGACATCCGTTCGAAAGTCCGTGGCCGGTGCGACCACGTCCGGACCATGCGTGGGAAATTTGCCCACGTCAATTCGAGAGCCGTCAATAGCGTGCGCCTTCACACGGAAGAGGGCCCACGCGGACGGATGGCGTGTCGGATCAGGCGGGCGGGCGACGCCGCCGGGAGGGCGTCAGTCGACCCACTCGCCGGCGCGCATTACCGGAACCGCCCGGCCCTCGGCGGAGAGTCCGTCAACGTCGATCCGGTCGGAGCCGATCATCCAGTCGATGTGGATCAGGCTGCGGTTGGCACCGCGGGCCGCGAGGTCGTCCGCGCTGAACTCCGCGCCGCCGTTGCGGAAGCATTTGCTGTAGGCCTGGCCCAGGGCGATGTGGCTCGCCGCGTTCTCGTCGTAGAGGGTATTGTAGAATAGGAGTCCCGAGGCGGAGATCGCCGAGGAGGCGGGCACCAGGGCGACCTCGCCGAGGCGGCGCGCGCCCGCGTCGGTCTCCAGCACCTTGGCGAGCACGTCGCCGCCGGTGCGGGCGGTGGCCTCGACGATGCGGCCGCCCTCGAAGCGCACTTGGATCCCGTCGATCAGCGTGCCCTGGTAGGAGAGCGGCTTGGTGCTGGTGACGGTGCCGTCGACCCGGTCCTTGTGCGGGGTGGTGAACACCTCCTCGGTGGGGATGTTGGCGTTGCAGACGATGCCGCTGCGGGAGGCCGAGGCGCCGCCGCACCATTCGTGGTCGTCGGCGAGGCCCACCGTGAGGTCGGTGCCGGGTCCGAAGAAGCGGAGGGCCGCGAAGCGGTGGGCGTTGAGCGCGTTCATCCGGGCGTGAAGGGCGGCGTTGTGCGCCTCCCAGGCCGCCACCGGGTCGGGGCCGTCCACCCGCGAGGCCGCGAAGATCGCGTCCCAGAGGCGGGACACGGCCTCGGCCTCCGGTAGGTCGGGGAACACCGTGCGGGCCCAGGGCGTCGTCGCCGCCGAGACGATGGTCCAGTTGGTGGAGAAGTTGGCGATGAGCTCCAGGGCGGGCACATAGGCCTTCGACCGGGCCTGGTTGGCACGGGCCACCTTGGCCGAGTCCTGGCCGGCCAGGAGGGAGGGATCGTCGCCCGCGATGGCAAGGCGGGCCGCGCCGTTGCGGTAGGCCTCGGCCATGCCGCTGTAGAGCCAGCCGGCTGCGGTGTCGAAGGCCGCCTCGGGGGCGTGGGCGAAGCGCGCCAGGGTGGCGGCATCGTCCGTGTAGAAGGTGGTGACCAGGGAAGCGCCGGCCTTGTAGGCCTGTTCGGTGATGAGGCGGGCCAGCGGCACCGTCTCGAGCGGCGCGGTGATCACGAGTTCCTGGCCGGGCCGGAGACCCAGGCCGACCTTCACGGCGACCTCGGCCAGGCGCTCCAGGCGCTCGGCATGCCGTGCCCCGTGCGACGACGCGGCCCCGGTCGGTGTGGAGCCAGCGGTTGTCTGCGCGATCCCGTCCATGCCTGTCTCCCGATGCTGCCTTCAGCGCTGTGCGCTCAAGATCAGGTCCCGGGACGGCAGGTCAACCCTCGGTGGACGCAGGCCGGGCGAGCCGGCCACGGCGTGGGTTCAGGCCGCGCGGGACCAGGTGATCTCGCCGAGGTTCTCGCGGAAGGCGAAGCGCAGGAGATGGTCGGAGACCACGTTCTCCAGGCGCGTCAGGGCAGCCGGATCGGGCGTCGCGACCCGCATCAGCAGGGCGTCGGGGCCGGCCTCGAAGGTGCAGACGCGGTCCTCGCCGAAGGGCACCCGGCCGGCCTCCTCGGTGGCTTCCACTGGGAACTTGTGGCTCCAGTGACGGCAGAGCTGCTTGAGGTAGCGGCTCGCCTCGGCCGTCGGGACTCTCGCCTGGGAAGTCGGCATCGAACGTGTCTCCTGCTCGGTCTTCGATCGCGACGTCTGATCTGTTCTCTCGTCCAAGAGAGGGCGGAAGGGTTAAGACCGGCCTAACCCACCGCACTGCAACCAGCCGTGCGCCGTTGTCGTGCAACCTCCTCCGCCCGCAGCGGAGCCGATTTATGGCGCATTGCCGTCGATAATCTGGCAAGTCTTTGTGCGCCGCACAACAGCAATCCGGACGGGCCCGGTCCGGTTCCGCCTAAATTTTTGTTGAGCCTTCGAAAAAGCCGAATGACGCCCCCTCGCCGGCCCGGCGGTCGGGCAGAACCTTGCCCGGGTTGAGGATGTTTGCCGGGTCCAGGGCGGCCTTGAGGCTGCGCATCAGGTCGAGGGCCACCGGGTCGGCGTAGCGCGCCAGTTCGTCGCGCTTCAGGAGGCCGACGCCGTGCTCGGCCGCGATCGAGCCGCCGAGCCCGGCGACGATGTCGTGGACGATCCGGTTGAAGCGCTCCCAGGCGGCGAGGAACGCGGCGCGGTCCATGCCCATGGGCTGGCTGAGGTTGAAGTGGATGTTACCGTCACCGAAGTGCCCGAAGGCGCAGACGCGCAGACCGGGCATCGCCGCCTCGCAGGCCCGCGTCGCCCGCGCGAGAAACTCGGGCAGGCGGGAGAGCGGCACCGAGACGTCGTGCTTGATCGAGCCGCCTTCCGCCTTCTGGACCTCGGAGAGGCTCTCGCGCAGATCCCAGAAGGCGTTCGCCTGCGCCTCGCTCGCCGCCAGAGCCGCATCTTCGAGGAGCCCCGCGTCCTGCGCCCGGGCGAGCAGCATCTCCATCAAGGTCGCCGCGTCCTCGCCGGGTCGGGTGGTGGAGAGCTCCACCAGCGCGTAGGCCCCGTGCGCCCCGGCCAGGGGCCGACGGGCCCCGGCCCGGTGGCGCAGGACGATCTCCAGCCCGAAGGGGGCGATGTACTCGAAAGCGGTCAGGGTCGGGCCGGCCTCCGCCCGCAAGCGCCGGAACAGCGCCAGGGCGGCCTCGGCCGAGGCGAGGCCGACGAAGGCCACGGCGCGGGAGGTCGGCCGGGGAAAGAGCTTCAGCACCGCGGCGGTGATCAGCCCAAGCGTTCCCTCCGAGCCGAGGAACAGGTGCTTGAGGTCGTAGCCGGCATTGTCCTTGCGTAGGCCCTTCAGCCCGTTCCAGACCCGGCCATCGGCCAGCACCACCTCGAGCCCGAGGACGAGGTCGCGGGCGTTGCCGTAGGCGAGCACGGCGGTCCCGCCCGCATTGGTGGAGAGATTGCCGCCGATGCGGCAGGACCCCTCGGAGGCCAGCGAGAGCGGGAACAGCAGGCCGGCGGCCTCGGCGGCCGCCTGGACGTCGGCCAGCACCATGCCGGCTTCCACGGTGATGCTGGCATTGACGGGGTCGATCGCCCGCAGGCGCGTCAGGCGTGTCATCGACAGCACGATGCCCCCCTGCGGCAGGCCGCCGCCGACATGGCCGGTGTTGCCCCCCTGGGCCACCACCGGCACCCCGGCCTCGGCGCAGGCACGGACCACGCCGGCGACCTCGGCGGTGTCGGCGGGCCGTACCAGCGCCAGGGCTTGTCCACGCCGCAGCCCGCGGGTCTCGGCGAGGTGGGGCGCGAGGTCGGCCGGGTCGGTGAGGACGTGGGCGGCGCCGAGACGCGCGGCGAGGTGCGCCAGCAGGCGGGAGGGGTCGGTCACCACGGAACTCGCAACGGCAGGCCTCGGCTCGCGGCAGGATGGCGCGGCCGGGCCCGCTGCCTATGATAGGGATGGCGCGGCGTCCTGTGCAGGGCGAGCGACCGGGCGCCGCGCCGCATCCGCCGAGAGAAGAGGTTGGAGACCCATGCTGTCCGTAATCCCGAACCCGCCCCGCATCGCCCTTCCGATCGTCGGCAGCGACGACCTGTTTCCCGTGCGGCGGGTCTACTGCGTGGGTCGCAACTACGCCGCCCACGCCCGCGAGATGGGCAAGGACCCCGACCGCGAGCCGCCGTTCTTCTTCATGAAGCCCGCCGATGCCCTGCAGATCATCACGGGCGACGATCCGGTGGACCACCCCTATCCGCCGCGCACCGAGAACTACCACTTCGAGGTGGAGATGGTGGCGGCCCTCGGGCTGGGCGGCCGCGACATCCCGGAGGCTTCCGCCCTCGACCACGTCTACGGCTACGCCGTCGGGCTCGACATGACCCGGCGCGACGTCCAGGACGAGGCCAAGCGCCTGGCGCGCCCCTGGGACCTCGCCAAGTCCGCCGATGCCTCGGCGCCGATCGGACCGCTGCACCCGGCCTCGGCCATCGGCCATCCCGCGCGAGGCGCCATCACGCTGGCGGTGGACGCGGGCGAGCGCCAGCGCGGCGACCTCTCCGAGATGATCTGGTCGACGCAGGAGCAGGTCGCGCTGCTCTCGACCTATTTCGAGCTGCACCCGGGCGACCTCATCTTCACCGGCACCCCGTCGGGCGTCGGCGCCGTCCGGCGCGGCGAGACGATGACGGCCGCCATCGAGGGCCTCGGCGCCATCCGCCTGCGCGTCGTCTGAGCCGCATGCTCCTGCAACGCCCCTGGATGCGGCGCCTGATCCACTACGGCGCCCTGGCGACGCGCGGCATGACCCTGGGTGTTCGCGGCGTCGCCATCGACGCCGAAGGCCGGGTCTGCCTCGTCCGCCACACCTACGTGTCGGGCTGGCACCTGCCCGGCGGCGGCATCGAGGCCGGCGAGAGCGCGGTGACGGCCATGGTCCGGGAGTTCCGCGAGGAGGCCGAGATCGTCGTCGATCCCGTGCATCCTCTGCGGCTGCACGGCTTCTATCACAGCCGCACGGGGGCCGGGCGCGACCACGTCGCCCTCTACGTGGCCGCCGCCTTCGCGGTGCGGGCGCCGAAACAGCCCGACCGCGAGATCGCCGCCTGCGGCTTCTTCCCCCTCGATGCGCTCCCGGCCGAGACCACCGACGCCACCCGCGCGCGCCTGCGTGAAATCCGCGAGGGCCTGCCCCCGCCCGCGCAGTGGCAGCCCTGAGGGGCGGTGCGATGCCGGCAAACGGCCCGCAGGGCGAGCGCCGGGATTCAGCGCTTGCAACGCCCGACGGAATGGTGTTTAGAGACGCCGTCCGGGGCCGCCGGCGGGTCTTTCCCACCAGCGGCGCGGTTGTGAGCGGGTGTAGCTCAGGGGTAGAGCACAACCTTGCCAAGGTTGGGGTCGAGGGTTCGAATCCCTTCGCCCGCTCCAAATTCCCAACCCTTCCAGATCCGACCCATTGCCCTCCGGGGCGCTTTTCGTTGGTGGGCCATCGCTCGGCGGCGCGGCGTCAAGGTCGCGGGCGCGCGGCAGCCCGGTAGGCCGCGGGCGTCACCGCGTAACGCCGGCGGAACTGCTGGCGCAGGGTCGCTGCGGTGGCGAAGCCCGCCGCCTCGGCGACGGCCTGGAGCGGTTGGTCCGCCTGCTCCAGCAGGTCACGGGCCCGGGCGAGGCGCAGATCGAGGAGCCAACGGGCCGGCGTCGTGCCGGTGGCGGCGGAAAAGCGACGCAGGAGCGTTCGGGGACTCATGCCCGCACGGTCTGCCAGATGGGCGACCGGCCAGTCCCGGGCCGGCGCCGCCCGCATGGCATCGAGCAGCGGCCCGATCCGCGCCGCCTCGTGGAGCGTCGGCACCGCACCCGCGACCACCTGGGCCTGGCCGCCGTCCCGGTGGGGCGGAACGACGAGGCGCCGGGCGACGGCATTGGCGGCGGCCGGCCCGAAATCGCGGCGCACGAGGTGCAGGCAGAGGTCGATCCCGGCGGCCGAGCCGGCGGAGGTCAGGATCGCGCCCTCGTCCACGTAGAGCACGTCGGGGGTGAAGCGGATGCCGGGATGGCGTGCGGCCAGGGCCTCGGCATGGCGCCAATGGGTGGTGGCGCGGCGCCCCTCGAGCAGGCCCGCCGCCGCGAGCACGAAGACCCCGGAGCAGATCGACAGGATGCGCACCCCGCGGGCCGCGGCCGCCCGCAGGGCGGTGGAGAGGGCTTCGGGGACCGGCTCGTCCGCACCCCGCCAGCCCGGCACCACGATGGTGCCGGCACGCTCCAGGAGATCGAGCCCGCCATCGGCGAGGAGGCGCACGCCGCCCTCGGCCCGCATGGGCCCCGGATCGAGCCCGGCCACGGCGAAGCGGTACCAGTCCGGCCCCATCTCGGGACGGGGCAGGCCGAAGATCTCCACGGCGACGCCGAACTCGAAGGTGCAGAGGCCGTCATAGGCCAGCACCACCACGAGACGGTCGGCGGGGGACAGGCGCGCCTGCGATTTTGGCATGATCGCGACGCTAATCGGCAATCCGGGCCGCCGCCAAGGGCCGCGCCTCCTGCTAGCTCTGTCGTCCCCTACGCCGGAGACCGACGATGAGCCCCGTGACCGCCATACCCGCCTGTCCGCCCGCCATCGCCCGCGATCACTTCCGGCGTCGCCTGGAGCTGGAGACCGATTGCGCCGACGTGGCGGCGGCCCTGGAGGCCGGCCCGCCCGACTTCGTGCTGCTGCACGCCGTTGGCTCGGCGGCGGCGTTCCGGCGCCGTCACCTCCCCGGCGCCGTGCACCTGCCGCACCGGCTGATCACGGCCGAGCGCCTCGCCGCCTGGCCCGCCGACACGCTGTTCGTGGTCTACTGCGCCGGGCCCCACTGCAACGGAGCCGACCGGGCGGCCCTGCGGCTCGCCGAGCTCGGGCGCCCGGTCAAGCTCATGCTCGGCGGCCTGAGCGGCTGGGCGGACGAGGACTTGGCCTTCGCGGGTGAAGACCAGTCCGGCGGGGGCCAATCCTGAAATCGGGCATCGTGCGCGAGCCGGCTCTTCAATCTTCCTTTACCATAGGGAGAACAAAGTTGCCGTCGGGGCGGCGCCTGGGTCCGCCCCCAGCCGGACGGCCATGTTCCTCTTCACCACGCCCCCCGCCACTGCCCGCGATCCCGGCGCCAGCCGGGACCTGGGCACGCGCGACGGCGCCGCCGGGCGCACGGGGGCGTCGAGCGGGGTCATCGAGGCGATCCGCGACGGGGCGCAGACATCCGGCGCGGGCTTCGACTACCTGCTCGCCACGGCCCAGCGCGAATCCGCCCTCGACCCCTCCGCCAAGGCGGGCACCTCCTCGGCCACCGGCCTGTTCCAGTTCATCGAGCAGACCTGGCTCGGCACCCTGAAGACCGCCGGCCCCCGCCTGGGCCTCGGGACCTACGCGGACGCGATCACCCGGAGCGCCGACGGCACTTACGCGGTGAGTGATCCGGCGGCCAAGCAGACCATCCTCGACCTGCGCCGCGATCCGCGGATCGCCGCGACCCTGGCGGGGGCCCTGACCGAGCAGAACCGGGAAGCCCTGACCGGCGCCCTCGGGCGCGAGCCCACCGGCGGCGACCTCTACGCCGCCCACGTCCTCGGCGCGCGCGGCGCCGCCGCCCTCATCGCCACCGCCCAGGCAAGCCCGGCCCGGGCCGCCGCCCTCGACATGCCGGAGGCGGCGGCCGCCAATCGCGTCCTGTTCTACGACAGAGGCGGCCGCCCCCGTGGCGCGGCCGAGCTCTACGCCCACCTCGCCGCGGCCCGCACGGGCGCGGCGCCGGCTACACCCGCCGCCACGATCAGCCTGCCCGAGGGCACCACCGCCTACGCCTCCCTCAACGAGGGCGGCCTGCGCTCGATGTTCCAGACGGATCCGCGCCAGCAGGGCGGCGTCTCGGCCGGGGTCGCCCGCCTCTGGCAGGGGCGCAGCGGCGGGACCGATGCGGTTCGGCCGGAGCCGGCTCGCGCGGCGCCGACCTATTTCCCGCGCTCGGACGGCACCGAGAGCATGACCGGGGGCGCGAGCCCCGTCGCCGCGCCGGCGATTGCCGCCAATCCCGTGCCGGCCGCCTCCGCGGCCCTGGTGGGAGCCCCCCTGCCGCCGCGCCGTCCGGCGGAGTTCGGCGCCTCCGGCCAGTCGTCCCGCCCCGGCGCCCCCCTCGACCTGTCCCTCTTCACGATCCGGAGCGGCTCATGATCATCCGCCAGTTCCTCGCCTGGACGCAGCACACCTCCGCGGCGCGACGGGCGGAGGCCGCGGGTGCTCTGGCCCGGGCCTACCTCTACGACGGCCTCGGCGAGGACGTGGCCTGGGAGGCGGAGGCCGCGCTCCTCGCCCTCCTGGACGACCCCTCCAGCCTGGTGCGCCGAGCCCTGGCGGAGGCCTGCGCCGCCTGCGCGAACGCCCCGCGTCCGCTGATCGTGGCGCTGGCGGGCGACCAGGCCGAGATCGCCACCCTGGTGCTCGCCCGCTCGCCCGTGCTGAGCGACGCCGACCTCGTCGACGGCGTCGCCATCGGGTGCCTCGCCGCCCGCCGCGCCATCGCGGGCCGGATCGACCTGTCGCCGGCCGTCGCCGGGGCGCTCGTCGAGATCGCCGAGCCCGAGGCCCTGGTCGTGCTCGCCCGCAACCGCAGTGCCCACATCACCACCGGCAGCCTGATGCGGATGGTGGAGCGCCACGGCGACGTAGCCGCCCTGCGCGAGGCGGTCCTGGCCCGGCCCTACCTGCCCCTCGAGGTGCGCCAGAGCGTGACCACGCGCCTCGCCGAATCCCTCTCCGCCTTCGCGGTGTCCTCCGGCTGGCTCACCCCGGCCCGCAGCGCGCGCGCCAGCCGCGAGGCGCAGGAGCGCACGACCCTGGCCTTCTGCGCCGAGGCCCATCCCGTCGACCTCGCCCGGCTCGTCGCACACCTGAAGGCCTGCGGCCAGCTCAATGCCGGCCTGCTGCTGCGGGCGATCCTGTCCGGCAACATGGCCTTCGCCGAGATGGCCCTGGCCGACCTCGCCGGCCTCCCCGTCCGCCGGGTGGCCGGGCTGATGCACGATGCCTCCACCGCCGCCTTCGCGGCCCTGCACCGCAAAGCCGGCCTTCCGCCGGTGCTGCTGCCGGCCTTCAGCGCCGCGCTGTCGGCCTGGCGCGAGGCGGGGCAGGGCGCCATCGCCAGCGCCGGGGCGGGCCTGTCGCGCCTGATGATCGAGCGGGCGCTGACCGCCTGCGAGACGATGCCCTTCGCGGAGGCGCAGAGCGTCATGGCGCTCCTGTCCCGCTTCGAGGCGGAGGCTGCCCGCGACGAGGCCCGGGTGCTCGCCCGCGAACTCGCCGCCGAGGCCGAGCGCAGCGAGATCCTGCGGATCGAGCGCGAGATCCTCGACGCCGAGTGGCGCGAGGCCCAGCGCCAGGTCCTGGCCGACTGGGACGCCCCGCAGGTCCTCGAGGCCGCGCCGGCCGCCGCAGCCCCCGAACCGGTCGCCGAGACCGTCGCGGCGATCGCGCGCGCGGCTTTGGACGGAACCTCGGAAGCGATCCAGGAAGAGACCGCGCCGGTGGCCGTCGACTCCGCTGCGGAGGCGCCGCCCGTCGTCGCGGACCTGCCGACCCCGGATGCGCCGGTGGAATCGGACGTCGCCCCTGTCGTGGCGATCCGGGCCGTCGTGCCGGCCGAGGCGCCAGCCGACGTCGAGACGGGGCGCACCGACCCGGTGGGCCTGATCCTCGACGGACTCTCCGACGCGCTGCTCGCCGAGTTCGAGGGCAGCCGCGCCCGGCGCCGTGCCCTCGCCACCGAGGTCGTGCTCGACGCGATCCCCGAGGCGCTGATCGCCAGCTACCGCGAGGACCGGGCGCGCCTCGCCGCCTGAGGGGCGATCAGCCGAACTGCTCGCGCAGGATGCGCTCGTCGAGGCTGTGGCCGGGATCGTGCAGCAGGGTCAGGTTGGTGGCGTGGTCGAGCCAGGTCTCCACCGTGCAGACCCGCCGAAACTCGGTGTGGTCGGCCACCGCCGCCACCGGGCGGTGCGCGGCGTCGAGCACCTCGATGAGAATGCGGGCGTAGTCCGGCAGCAGGGCCCCGTGCCAGCGCCGGGGCCGGAAGGCCGAGATCGGCGTCAGGGCCAGGAGCCGGGCGTTGAGGGGCAGGATCGGGCCGCCCACCGACAGGTTGTAGGCGGTGGACCCCGCCGGGGTCGCCGCGAGCACGCCGTCGGCGATGAGCTCCGGCAGGCGGACATGACCGTCGATTGAGATCCGCAGCTTGGCGGTCTGGTGCGTCTGGCGCAGCATGTAGACCTCGTTCAGGGCGCGGGCCTGGTGCCGGCGCCCCTCCGTGTCCACGGCCTCCATCATCAGCGGGTGGATGATGCTGCGCTTGGTGTTCTCCAGGCGCTCGATCAGCCCGTCCTCGCGGAACTCGTTCATGAGGAAGCCGACGGTGCCGCGGTTCATGCCGTAGATCGGCGTGCCGGCATGCATGAAGCGGTGCAGGGTCTGGAGCATCAGCCCGTCGCCGCCGAGCGCCACCACCACGTCGGCCTCGTCGGGCGGCACGTGGTCGTAGCGCCGCATCAGGGTCGCGGCCGCCTGGCGGGCGTCCTCCGTGGGACTTGCGACGAAGGCAAGCCGTTCGAAACGCCGGGCCATGGGCTCACATCCGCCTTGCCGACCACCTTGCCGACGCGGAGCCTTCGCTCCAGCGTCCCGTTCCCAGTCCTGCCGGCAGTCCCGCCGGCCCGCTCCCGCCGGTGGAGCGGCGGAACCCTGGTCGGAGACCCATAGCATGGAGCGGCCGCTTCTCGTCTACACCACCTTCCCGGATGCCGGCACCGCCCTGACCGTCGGAGAGGCGCTGGTGCGTCTGCGCCTCGCGGCCTGCGTCAACGTCCTGCCGGGGATGCTCTCCCTCTACGCCTGGAAGGGCACGGTGGAGCAGGGCTCGGAGGTCGTCGCGATCCTGAAGAGCCGTGAGGGCCTCGCCGAGGCCCTCGGCGCCGCCCTGAAGGCCCGCCACCCCTACGAGACGCCGATCATCCTGCACCTGCCGGTGGCGGGGGCCGATCCCGAGACCGCGGCCTGGATCGCGGCGGAGACTCAAGGGCCGCCGATCGGGTAGCTCCGGCCCTTCCACAGAGGCGTGCCGCTGCCCTTGCGCCGCAGGAGGGCGGTCCACTGGATCGCCAGGGCGACGAGGACCGTCGCCGGGTGGAGCAGAACCGTCCCCAGGGGCTCGCGGGTGACCAGGGTGATCGCCGCCCGGGTCGCCAGGGAGACGAGGGCGGCGGCGAAGGCCAGGAACGCGGCGTGGCCGGATTCAAGGCCGGCCAGGGCCGCCAAGAGGAGGAGCCAGGGCAGGACGTGCCCGCCGACCAGGAGCAGGGTCCAGACCGGCAGGGCCCGCGGGGTCGCCATGCCCTCGTGGGCGTTCTTCGAGAAGCCGGCCCAGCTCTGGGCGAAGCCGCGGTACATCCGGCAGGTCGCCAGGGCGTGCCCGGCGACGAGGTCGGTCCGGTAGCCGGCCTGCCGGAAGCGGCGCGGCAGTACGACCCCGTCGTGCAGGCTGGTGCGCACGGCGCCGTGCCCGCCGGTGGCCGCGTAGGCCTCGCGACCGACGAGGATGAGCTGGCCGCAGGCGGCCCCGAGGCTGGGGCGCGGGGAGGCCCGCATCATCGCCATCGGCAGGTAGCCGAGGAGCAGGAAGTTGATCATCGGCACCGTCAGGCGCTCGCCCAGCGAGCCCATCAACTGGCGCGGCACGCCGCTCACCAGGGCGCTCTCGGTCCGGCGCGCATGGGCGGCGAGGGCCGCCGCCGCCGCGGGCGCCAGGCTCACGTCGGCATCGACGAAGAGGAGATGCGTCCCGGTCGCGGCCTCCGCCAGCCGCGCGCAGGCGTGGTTCTTCCCCGTCCAGCCCTCGGGCAGGGGCGGGATCGCGACGAGGCGCAAGCGCGGGTCCTCGGCGGCGATGGCGGCCACGATGGCGGCGGTGTCGTCGGTGGAATAGTCGTCGCCGACGAGCACCTCCAGGGCGACACCGGCGCTCGACAGGGCGGCCCGCACGGTGGCGGCGATCACCGCGGCCTCGTTGCGGGCCGGGATCAGCACCGAGACCCGGGCCCGGACGTCGAGATCCGGCTCGGGGGTGCGCAGAATCGAGAGGTTCACCCAGGCGACCAGGGCGGACAGCAGCGCACAGGCCAGGGCCAGGATCGCGAAACCGAGCATCACGGAACCGGATCTCCCTTCTGGCGGTGGGCCGGCTCGAAGCGCCGGCCCGTGACGACGGCCCCGAGGCGCCGCCAGAGATCGTAGATCCCGCCGATCCCCTTGGCACCGGACGCGAGCGGCGTGAAGCGTCCGGCCTCGCGCGCGACCACGTCGGCGCTGAGCCGGTCGAGGGTAGCGGTCAGGTCCGCCTCCATCCGGGCGAGGCGCTCGGCCCGGGACAGGGCGAGCAGCTCGGCTCCGGGGATCGGCGCCCCGAAGGCCGCGAAGGCCTCGCCACCGCGCTCCTCCCAGAACGCGTATTCGAGGGCCAGCGGTACGAACAGGGCGTCGGGTGCGATCTCGGGCAGGCGGCCGACGCCGGCGCGCAGGCCCAGAGGCCGGGCGCGGACGTCCTGGAAGCGCCCCTGGGCGGTGATCCAGATCATCCGGTTCGGCGCCCCCAGGATGCGCCGCGTCGCCCTCAGGAACTGGGCGGCGCCGCGGGCCGAGTCGAGGTCCACCGCGAAGGCCCCCATGCGGGCGAAGACCGCGTACTTCTCCAGCATCCGCGCGTCGAAGGGCGCATAGCTCTCGCGGCGGGGAAACAGCCGTCCGGCCAGGAGGATGACCACGGCGGCGTCCCACCAGGCCGGATGGTTGCAGTAGACCACCACCGGCCCGGGATGGTCAGCGCAGGCCGGCACGCCCCAGCGGGCGAGCCGCAGGGCGTTGAGGTGGCGTCGGACGTAGCGGTCGAAATACCCGACCATGAACCGCCACAGGGCGGGCGATCGGGCGGGGCCATCCTCGCGGGACATGCGCGGGGCCTTCAGGCGCTGGCGCGCTCCTCTCCCCGGGCATCGGTGTCGAGGGCATCCGCCGCGATCCAGCCCGACATCATCACCATCGGCATGCCCGGACCCGGATGGGCCGCACCGCCGGCGAGGTAGAGGCCGCGGACCTGCCGGGAGCGGTTGCCCGGCTTGAAGGCGCCCATGAACTTGCCGTGCGAGGCCAGGCCGTAGATCGCGCCGTTGAGCACCTTGTAGCGCTCGTGGATGTCCTGCGGCGTCAGGTGGCGCTCGACGACGATGCGCTCCTCGAGGTCGGGCATGTTGCCGGTGCGCTTGAGCTTGTCGAGGATGACTTGCCGATAGGCCGGGAACATTTTCGACCAGTCGTGGTGCGGGCGCAGATACGGCGTGTGCACGAGGACGTAGAGCGCCTCGCCGCCCTCGGGCGCCACCGACGGGTCGGTGGAGGAGGGGGCAGCGAGGTAGGCGGTCGGGTCCGGGGCCGGCTCGCCCTTGCGGTAGATGTAGTCGAACTCCTCCTCGGGGTCGCGGGAGAAGACAAAGTCGTGGTGATTCAGGTGCTCGTAGCGCTTGTTCAGCCCGAGATAGAGGACGACACCGGAGCAGGCCGGCTCGAAGCTCTTCTTCTCGTAGGACTTGCCGACGTCGCCGCCGACGAGTTCCCGGTAGGTGCGTACCGAATCCATGTTCGAGATCACGGCGTCGAATGGGGTGACGCCGGAGGCGGTCCGCACGCCCTTGACCGCGCCCTGCTCGATGGCGAGGCCGGTGACCTCGTCGCCGGGCCGCAGGGTAGCGCCGAGTTCGGAGGCGAGCTTGGTCAGGGCCTCGGCCACGGCGCGGGTGCCGCCCATCGGGTACCAGACGCCCTCGGCGGTCTGCATGTGGGCGATGGCGCAGAGCACGGCGGGCGCGCCGTAGGGCGAGGAGCCGACATACTGGACGAAGTGGTCGAGCATCTGCGCGAGGCGCGCATCCTTCACCTTCGAGCGGATGGTGCCGGCGACCGACGAGCCCATGCGCAGGGACAGCACGTCGCGCAGGGTGCCGGGATTCATGTTGGCGCGGATGTTGATCGTGTCGAACAAATCCTCGACCGGCTTCCAGAAGAAGAACTTGTTCGAGACGTCGTGCAGGTGTTCGGAGATCTCGAGGAACTTCTTGTAGCCCTCGCCCGCGCCGGTGTTGGGCGCGAAGCGCTCCATGTCGGCGGCCATGGTGGGCACGTCGGCCATGAGGTCGAGCTGGGTGTCGTCGTCGAAGAAGCAGCGCCACTGCGGATCGAGGCGGCGCAGGTCCAGGTAGTCGTGGATGTTGCGCCCGGCCTCCTGGAAGATGCGCTCCAGCACTTTGGGCACCGTGAGGATGGTCGGCCCCATGTCAAAGCGGAAACCGCCCTCGTGCAGGACCGCGGCCTTGCCCCCGAGCCAGTCGTTCTTGTCGTAGAGCGTAACGGTGTGGCCGCGCGCGGCGCTCACGCAGGCAGCCGCCAAGCCGCCCAACCCTGCGCCGACGACGGCGACCGAAGACCCAGCCCGCATGTTCGTGTCACTCCCCGGGCCGGTCCGAAAGCCCATACCCTGCATGAAGCTAGACCGGATGGCCGCGCGGTCAACGCGCTAACCGGTCGCGGCGTGGACCGACGCCGTCTTCGCCCGTACCTTCCTAGCTCGTTTGCCGCGACACCAGCCCCAGCGCGACCCCCAACCCCGCCGCCGCCACGGCGGCCATCACGCCCCAGGCGGACAGCGCCGCGGCCCAGCCCTCGCTCAAGGCGTTCTGGTAGGCCTCGATCGCCCAGGCGTTGGGAGTGAGCCAGCCGGCCTCCTGCAGCCAGGGCGGCATCAGGAAGCGGGGCACCATGCTGCCGCCCACCGCCGAGAGCAGGAGGACGCCGAAGGTCGCGGCCAGGTGCGCCTGCTGGCGGGTGGCGGAGGCCGCGCAGGCGGCCAGGGCGAGGCCGGCCGCCATCGCCGAGACGAGGAGGGAGGTCGCCAGCCAGGCGCCCGCATGGGGCAGGATGTCGACGCCGTGCAGGAGGGCGGCGGCCGAGAAGATCAGCCCGGCCTGGACGAGGCCCTGGCCCACCAGGAACAGGAACTTGCCCAGCACCACCACACTGAGCCCGCCGGGCCCCGCCATCAGCCGGTCGGCGAGACCGGACTGGCGCTCGTCGACGAGGGAGAGGGCGCCCTGCATGGCGGCGAAGAGCAGGAACACCGCCGTGATCGCCCCCGCGTAGTAGCTGACACGATCGTTGGTGGCACCCGAGGCGGTGCTGCGCCGCTCCACCAGGGAGGCGAAGGCGAAGGGCTCCTTGCGGGCGCGCTGCTCGGCGAAGGCCTGGTTGAGGAAGGCCCGTTCGTCCGGGCCAATCTTGCCCGAGCGCTCCACGTCGGCGACGATCCGGGCCAAAACCACGTCGGGCAGGGCCTCGTTGAGGACGCGCTGGAGCTGGCCCAGCGCGATCGGGGTGGCGAGAGCCTTGGCGGGATTTTCGATCAGCACCACGGGCTGGTCGGCGCGGGTCGAGCCGGCCTCGAGGTCGCCGCGCAGCACCAGGGCCACGTCGACCTCGCCCCGGCGCACCGCCGCGACGGCGCCGTCGAGATCGGAGGCGGCGAGGCGTCCGACCCGGAGGGACGGGTCCGCCTCCAGGGCCTGCATCAGGCGCTGCGTCGTCGGCGTCCGGGCCAAGTCAAGGAGGCCGACATGGATGCGGATGCGGTCGCCCAGGGCGCCAGAGAAGATCGCGGCGAAGATCACGAAGATCACGGTGGGCAGCACGAAGGCCATGACCAGGGCGGCCCGGTCGCGCACCAGGCCGAGCAGCATCACGCGGAAGGCGGCCGAGATCATGCGGGGGTCTCCCGTTCGGCGAGCCCGTCCGCGGCCGGCGGCGCGGATCCCGCCAGCGCATCGCGATACACCGCCTCCAGCCCGGGGGCTCGGATGCGGATCTCGGCGATGGGCACGCCCGCGCTCCGGAGGTCGGCGAGCAGGTCGGCTCCGTCGCGGGGCGTGCCGCTCAGGCGGCGCGCCCGCCAGGTCGAGCCGGTGTCGAGTGGCACGAAGCCCGCTTGGCGCAGGACCGCCTCCGCCGCCCCATCGGCGGGGGCGACGAGGGCCGCCTCGTGCTCGGGGGCCTCGGCGCGGATGCGGGCGAGGAGATCGGACAGGCGGCCGTCGGTGACGATCCGCCCCTGCGCCAGGATGGCGACCCGGTCGGCCAGGCGCTCGGCCTCGGCGAAGTCGTGGGTGGCGACGAGGAGGGCCGTGCCGGCCTCGCGCAGGCGCGCGAGCACGGCATGGATGGCCGCCCGGGCGTGCAGGTCGACGCCCTGCGTCGGTTCGTCGAGGAGGACGAGGCGGGGTCGCGCCATCAGGCTGGCGGCGATGTTGACCCGGCGCTGGTAGCCGCCCGAGAGCAGCCCCACCGGGCGCCGGGCGACCTCGCCGAGGGCGCAGAGGGCGAGGCCCGTCGCCACCGCCTCGGCCCGCCCGCGCCGCGGGATGCCGGCGAGCTGGGCGAAGACCGACAGGTTCTCGGCCACAGAGAGGCGGGGATAGAGGGCGATTTCCTGGGGCACCCACCCGATCGCCCGGCGCGCCGCCGGCGTCCGATGGGGATCGTCGCCGGCCACGCGGACGCTGCCGGCACGGGGGGCGAGCCGACCCGCGACGAGGCGCATCAGCGAAGTCTTGCCGGCGCCGTTGGGGCCGAGGAGCGCGAGGGTCTCGCCGGCGCCGAGGGCGAGGTCGACGCGCTCCAGCACGCGGGTGCCGCGATAGGCGAGGGCGGCGCCGGCCACCCGCAGGAGCGGCTCGGAAGGGAGGCTCACGCGGCGCTCAGCGGGGCGGCAGCGCGCGTGACAGGCGAACCCGCACGCCGACGCCCGGCTCCCGCACGGTGAAACGCGCGCGCGCGAAATCGGGGCGGGCGGACCGGACGGACTCGCCGGAGAAGCCGTAGGGCTCAAGGGGCAGGCCGAGGCCGGTCCGGTCGAGGCGGCCGTTGCGGTTGGTGTCCTGATAGGCCACCGCCGCGTAGATCCCGGGCCTCACGTTCGCGAAGACGAAGCGCTGGGCAGCGGCCTGGGGCTCGGCCTGCTGCCCGGTCCGGCAATCGGCCTCGGACAGGCCGTCCTGGCACAGGGCGACGGAGACAAGGCCGCCGGGCTCGATGCCCTCGACCTCCACCGCCACGGAGGCCGCCCGGGCCGCCCCCGAAACCAGGACGAGGGCGCAGAGGCCGGCCAGGGGCCGCGACAGCCCCCTCAAGTGGCGTCGCCCGAGGTGGCCAGGGGCGCGGTGGCCGGGATGCCGGCACTGGCGGCCCCGACGCGCCCGGCGGAGAGCTCCTCGATCAGGAGGCGGGCGGTGATGCGCGCGCCCTCGTAGATCACCGGCAGGCCGGAGCCCGGATGCGTGCCGCCGCCGACGAGGTAGAGCCCCGGTCCGAAGCGGTTGTGCGGGCGGAAGTAGAGCATCTGCATCAGGTCGTGGGCGAGGTTGAAGGTGGCCCCCTCGTGCACGAAGAAGTCGTCGCGCCATTCGGTCGGGTCGACGATGCGCTCGTAGCGGATGCGCGATTCGATGTCGCCGAGGCCGAGCAGCTTCAGGCGGTCGAGGACGAGGCGGCGATAAGTCTCCCGTAGCCCCTTCCAGTCGATGCCCGCCTTCAGGTTCGGCACCGGCACCAGCACGTAGAGGCTGGTCTGACCGGGGGGCGCCATGCCGCCGTCGGTGAAGCCCGCATGCTGCACGTAGAGCGAGGGCTGCATCGGCAGGATGCCGTCGGTGATCTCCCGGATGTTGCGGGCGTAATCCTCCGACAGCAGGATGGTGTGGTGGCCGAGGGCCTCCGGCATCGGCCCGTCGAGGCCGAGATACAGCATGAAGGTCGAGCAGGAGAGGCGCGCCTTCGCGATCTTGGCGTCGCGCCAGCGCGGCCGGTGCTGCTGCGGCACGAGGTCCTGGATGACCTTGGCGAAGTCGCCGTTGATGACGACCGCGTCGGCCTGCAGGGTCTCGCCGTTGCAGACGACGCCGCTGGCGCGCTTGCCCTCGAACAGCACCCGCTCGACGCCCGCCCCGAGGCGGATGTCGACGCCCATCCGGCGTGCGAGGCCCGCCATCGCCTCCGAAACGGCGCCGCAGCCGCCGACCGGATGATAGACGCCGTGCTCGTATTCGAGGAACGACAGGATGGTGAACAGGCTCGGGCACCGGAACGGCGACATGCCGAGGTATTTGGTCTGGAACGCGAAGGCGAGGCGGACCCGCGGGTCCTTGAAGTAGCGCTGCAGGTCCTTGTCGACGCTGCGCCCCGGATGGAGGTGGGGCAGGGCGGCGATCATGGCCGGGGAGGCCATGGCCCGCAGGGTATGGAAGGCCTGCTCCAGGACGGGCTTGAAGAACTTCAGCTTGACCCGGTTGTCAGCGAAGAACTTGCGCACGTTCTTGGCGTCGTCCGGCGCGATGCGCGCCACCTCGGCCTCGAGGCGGTCCATGTCGTTCGTGGCGCGGATCTCGCCGCCCGCCTCGAACACGAGGTGGTACTGCGGATCGAGGCGCTCGAGCTTGACGTGGTCTTCCAGGCGCTCGCCGCAGGTCTCGAAGATGTCGGCGAGGATCTGCGGATAGAGGAAGAAGGTCGGGCCGATGTCGAACCGGAAGCCCCCGGGCGCCTCGACGGTCTTGGTGCGTCCGCCCACCGCCGGATCCTTCTCCAGCAACGTGACGTGCACGCCGGCGCGGGCGAGGAGGAGTGCGGTGGCGAGGCCGCCGGGACCGGCACCGACGATGATGACGCGGCGTCCGGACAAAGTCCGCAAGCCGTCCCGTGACTGCAACAACGCTCAAAACTCCATCGTCTACAGGCCCACGCGCCTCATCCATGTGGCGCGGGAGCATGGTCCGTCCAGGGCTCGCGGTCTAATCTTGACCGTAGCGGTGCAGGCGGCAATGGGGGCGCAGTGTCGCGCATCCCCGGCCCATCGGGCCGCGGACGCCCGCGATCCGCCGTCAGGCGGCCCGGGACAGGTGATGCAGCGCGATCGCGCCCGCCGTGGCCACGTTGAGCGAATCGAAGTCCGGCGCCATCGCGATGCGGACGGTGCGCAGGCGCGCCATCAGGTCCGGCGGCAGGCCCGGCCCCTCGCTTCCGAGGAGGAGCAGGGTCCGGTCGGGGGGCGCCAGGGCCGCCAGGGTCTCGGCTCCGCCGGGGCTCAGGGCCAGGGGCTCCAGGGCGTGACGCGCCGCGAAGGCCAGGAGCGCGTCCGCATCGGCGAGTTGCAGGAAGGGGACGATCAGGGCGGCGCCCGCCGAGACGCGGATCGCCTTGCGGTAGAGCGGATCGCAGGTGCCGGCATCGAGGAGCACCGCGTCGGCCCCGAAGGCGGCGGCGTTGCGGAACAGTCCGCCGACATTGTCGTGGTTGGTCAGGCCGACAAGACCGACCACGAGGGCCGGTGCCGGGGCGGGCGGCAGGCCGGGGAGGACGGCATCCGTGGCCTCCGCCCCGCGCAGGCCCACGCCGAGGACGCCGCGATGGATCGGAAACCCGGTGATCGCGCTCATCACGGGCTTCGCCGCGGTGTAGACGGGCGCGGGCTCGGGCAGACGGGCCAGGGCCGCCTCCAGGCCGGCCAGGCGCTCGGGCGCCAGCAGGACCGATTCGAGGCCGAACCGGGCTCGGGCCGAGAGCATGACCCGCAGGGTCACCTCGCCCTCGACGATGAAGCGGCCGGCACGCCCGACGAGGTCGCGCTCGCGCATCGCCGTATAGGGCGCGAGGCGCGGGTCGGCGGGATCCTCGATGGCGATCGGCGCGGGTCGGCAAGGGGCGGCCAAGGCGGCGTCAGGCGCTCGCCGGACGCCCGCCCATGCGCACCGCCAGGGGATCGGCCTCAGCCTTGGTCGGCACCTTCACCAGGGCCTCGCCGTCGAGGACGACCTCACCGGCCACCGAGCAGGTGCATTTCAGGCGGGCACGGCGGCGCTCCGGGACGAGTTCGGCCACCTCGACCGTGACCTCGACGGTGTCGCCGATGCGCACCGGCGCGCGAAAGTTCAGGGTCTGGCTGATATAGACCGCGCCGGGGCCGGGCAGGCGGGTGCCGAGCACCGCCGAGATCAGGCCGGCGGTGTAGAGACCGTGGGCGATCCGGGTGCCGAAGGGCGTGCGCGCCGCGAAGTGCTCGGACAGGTGGATCGGATTGCGGTCGCCGGTGATCTCGGCGAAGCCCACCACGTCGGAGGAGGCGATGACCTTGTTCAGCGTCTCGGACAGGCCGACCTCGAGATCCTCGAAGTACAGGACGCGCAGTTCGGGCATCATCGGCAGTTTCCCCTGACTTCGGGTGTGGCACGCGGGTCTCGTGCGGCGTGGCTTTTCGCCTCGCACAGGCGGCGGGCCAAATCCAGTATCCGCCAGCCGAAAAGCATCGCGCCGAGTCGTGAGCCTCGACAGACGGAGGCACTTCGCGCCATGGAGACTCTTGCCGCGAGGCGCCGGGCCCGGGTCCGGGGACCTCCCCTGAAGACCGCACCGTCACGAGACGAGCCGCCGCCCGTGTCCGCCACGCCCACCCCGTCCGCCACCCTGCGCCCGGTGGTCGCCCGCGTCGCCGGGCTGAACCTCGCGTATTTCGGCATCGAGATCACGGTCGCCCTGGCGATCGGCTCGCTGGCGCTCATCGCCGACAGCCTCGACTTCCTCGAGGACGCGGCGATCAACCTGCTGATCTTCGCCGGGATCGGCTGGAGCGTGCGCAACCGGGCCCGGCTCGGGGCGGTCCTCGCCGTCATCCTGCTCCTGCCGGCGCTCGCCACCGCCTATGCCGCCTGGATCAAGTTCGCCACGATGGCGCCGCCGGCCCCGATCCCCCTGACGCTCACGGGCATGGGGGCGCTGGCGGTCAATCTCACCTGCGCGATGATGTTGGCCCGCCACCGCTCGGGCGGCGGCAGCCTGACCCGGGCGGCCTACCTCTCCGCCCGCAACGACGCCTTCGCCAACCTGGCGATCATCGCCGCCGGCCTCGCCACCGCCCTGACCCTGTCGGCCTGGCCCGACCTCATCGCGGCGGCCGGCATCGCCATCCTCAACGCGGATTCGGCGGGTGACATCCTGAAGGCCGCCCGCGCCGAGTGGCGCGCGGCCAAGGCCGTGTCCGAGAGTCCGGTTCCCTGAGAGGCTTCGAGCCCCCGCCATGCGCCTGTTCCCCATCTCCGACCTGCACCTCGAGCGCCGGCGCCTCGACGTCATCCCGCGCCCGACCCGGCCCTTCGACGTGCTGGTCTGCCCCGGCGACCTGCACGAGGGCAGGCCCGAATCGGGGCTCGCGGCCCTGATGACCCTGGCGCAGGGACGCCCGATCGTCCTGGTGCCGGGCAACCACGAGCATTACGCGCCCACCGGCGACCGGCGCACGGCTCCGGAACTCCTCGCCGCCCTGGAGACCGAGGTACTGCGCCTGAACGGGGAGGGGGCGGACATCCACCTGCTCCAGCGCGGGGCGGCGATCGTCCTCGACGGCGTCCGCTTCGTCGGCACGACCCTGTGGAGCGACTGGTCGCTGGCCGGCCTCTGGCTCGACGAGAGCGGCGCCGACGCGCCGTCGGATCCGGTCGCCTACGCGGCCGCGCGGATGACCGATCCGGTCACGGGCTCGCGGGAGTATCGGGGCTCCATCCGCAACGGTGACGGCACGGCCTGGTCGCCCGCCGACGCGATGGCGGCCCATGAGCGGGAGCGTGCCCTGCTGGCCGCCGCCCTGGCGCAGCCCCATGCCGGCCCGACCGTCTGCGTCACCCATCACCCGGCGAGCCCACGCGCGGCCGAGGCGTTCCGCCACGTGCCCGGCGTGCCCTGGTGGGTCCCGGCCTTCTACGCCACCACCGCCCTGGAAGACCTGCCCGAGGCGGACCGGCCCGACCTCTGGGTCTCGGGCCATTTCCATGCCGGGCACGACCTGTGGATCGGCCGGACCCGCTGGGTGGCGAACCCGGTGGAGGGGCGGGACTTCTCCGCCGATCACATTCTCACGATCGATTGAGACCGGAGGGGCGCCGGTGGCGTACCTGTCCGGCAACGAACCGCCGGAGCTCGCCCATGAACGCCTTCATCGCCGTGGTCCTCGTCTGCGCCAACGGGATCCCGATCGAGGCCTGCACCGACGACAAGGCCAGCGAAGTCCGCAAGGTCCGCGTCGCCAACGAGCTCGGCTGCACCAACGGCTGGCAGGAGATCATCGCGCGCACCGACCTGCGGGACGAGGTCGGCAAGACGAGCTACCTCAAGACCGAGTGCCGCCGGGTGAAGCAGGCCGACTGACCCGAACGCGGCCGGCTACTTGTCGTACTTGATGTAGGCGAAGCGCGGATCGGTGGGGGTGCCCTCCAGCGCGCCGCCCTCGGTGCCGGGCTGCCAGCCGACCACCTCCTCGATCTTGGCGGCCAGGGCGAAGTCCTTCTCGGTGATGCCCTTGGCGGCGTGGTTGGTCAGCCGAACCTCGACCCAGGCGTAGGAGGCGGTGATGTCCGGGTGGTGCCAGGCGGCCTCGGCGAGGTGGCCGACCGTGTTGATCACCATCAGCGTGCCCTTCCAGCCCGCGGTCTTGTAGGTGCGCCGGATCCAGCCCTCTTCCAGGCGCCAGGCCGGAAGCTCGCGCGCGAGGCGCTCCGTGACGGTGGCGTCGTCGATCACGTCGTCCCGTGTGCCGGCCATGGTCCCACTCTCCCTCGAACACGCAGCGTTGCCGACTCTCTGCGCCCGGCCCCGGCCGTGCGCAAGGGATCGCGCCCGGTTCGCAAGGTGTCGCGCCGGATCCGGAAGGATTGGCCGGTTCGGAAGCGGCCATCCGCCCGTCGAACTTGCCAATTCGTCCTGTGGACGCCCTGGGCCCGACCTCCTATGAAGATTGCCAACCAACGCCGGCCTTCACGGGACACCCCGAGCGTTCGACTTGGAAACCAGGGAGAGTCCCTCATGCTGTCACGGCGCGGATTGCTCGCGACGGCGGCACTGTTGCCCCTGCCCTGGAGCCTCGCCCGGCCGGCGCGGGCGGCCGGGCCGTCCTTCCGGGTGGGCAGCCTGCCGTTCGGCACGGTCTCCTGGGAAGCGGCGGTGATCAAGGCGCGCGGCCTCGACAGCGCCAACGGCTTCACCCTCGACGTGGTCAAGCTCGCCGGCAACGACGCGGCACGGATCGCCTTCCTGGGGGGCCAGGTCGACACCATCGTGGGCGACCTGCTCTGGGCCGCACGGCTCGGCAACGAGGGCCGCGCGATCCGGTTCTTCCCCTACTCGACCACCGAGGGCTCGCTGATGGTGCCGGGCGACAGCCCGATCCGGACGCTGGCCGACCTCAAGGGCAAGCGCCTCGGCGTGGCCGGAGGCCCCCTCGACAAGAACTGGCTCCTGCTCAAGGCCCAGGCCCGGGACACCGTCGGCATCGACCTCGAGACCCAGGCCACCATCGCGTTCGGCGCGCCGCCCCTCCTGGCGCTCAAGCTGGAGCAGGGCGAGCTCGATGCCGGGCTGCTGTACTGGACCTACTGCGCCCGCCTGGAGCCCAAGGGTTTCCGTCGCCTGATCGGCTCGGACGACATCATGCGCGCCTTCGGCGCCACCGGCTCGATGGCCCTGATCGGCTACCTCCTCGACGACGCCACCGTAAAGGACAAGGGCGAGGCGGTGACGGGGTTCGCCCGCGCCTCCAAGGCCGCCAAGGATCTCCTCGCCAACGATCCCGCTGCCTGGGACGTGGTGCGCCCCCTGATGTCGGCCGACGACGAGGCCACCTTCCAGGCCCTGAAGCGCGACTTCCTCGCGGGCATCCCGCGCCGGCCCCTCGCCACGGAGCGCAAAGACGGCGAGACGCTGTTCAGCGTGATGGCCCGGCTCGGCGGCGAGCGCCTGGTCGGCGCGGGTACGACGCTCCCCGCGGGCCTGTACTTCGACGGCACCGGCAATGGCTGAGGCCGCCCCGCGCCCGCCCTCCGCGCGTCCGACGCCCTGATCCGATGGGCTTTGCCACCCGTCTCGCCTCCGTGCTGGTCCTCCTCGCGGGGTGGCAGGTCGCGGCCTCGGCCGCGGGCTCGCGGCTGCTGCCGGCGCCTCTGGCGATCCTGGACTTCATCGTGCGCGAATCCGCCACCGGCGACCTGTGGTGGAACGTCGGCATCACCCTCTCGCGGGTCGGCATCTCCTTCTTCCTGGCCATGACACTGGGCGTGCTCCTTGGAATCGCCCTCGGGCGCTCGCGCCGGCTCAACCTCGTCCTCGACACCCCGCTCCTCATTCTCCTCAACACGCCCGCCCTGGTGATCACGGTGCTGGCCTACATCTGGGTCGGCCTGAACGAGGCGGCCGCCATCGTCGCCGTGGTCCTGAACAAGCTGCCGAACGTCGCCGTGATCCTGCGCGAGGGGGCCCGCGGCCTCGATCCGCAACTGGAGGAGATGGCGCGCAGCTACCGCTTCGACCGGCGGACCTGGATCGCGCACGTGCTGGTGCCGCAGCTCCAGCCCTTCGCGGTGGCCGCCGCGCGCTCCGGCCTGTCGCTCGCCTGGAAGATCGTGCTGGTGATCGAGCTTCTCGGCCGGCCCAACGGCGTCGGCTTCGCGATCAACTACTACTTCGTCCAGAGCCTGAACGTGGCGGCAATCGTCGGCTACAGCATCGTGTTCATGAGCGTGATGATCGCCATCGACATCCTCATCCTCCAGCGGCTCGAAGCCTATGTCCGACGCTGGCGCTGAGGGGATGGCCGTTCCCGCCTCCGACGGCGCGGGCGCGGCCCTGCGGGTCGACATCCTCCGCAAGGTCTATGGCAGTGCCGGCCCGGAGCCCGTGGAGGCGGTGCGCGACCTCGCCTTCACGGTGACGGCGGCCGCCATCACCTGCCTGATCGGCCCCTCGGGGGCCGGCAAGACCACGACCCTGCGCATCCTCCTCGGGCTCGACGCCGATTACGAGGGCCGCGTCACGCCGCCGCCGGACGAGGCCGGCATCGCCATGGCGTTCCAAGAGCCGCGGCTGCTGCCCTGGCGCACCGTCGAGCAGAACGTCCGCCTCGCCCTGCCGCGACCGGCCCGCACCCAGAACCTCGATGCCCTGTTCGACTCTCTCGGCCTGACTCCCTGGCGGGGCCGCTACCCGGGCGCTCTGTCGCTGGGCATGGCCCGGCGGGTCTCGCTCGCCCGGGCGCTCGCGCAGAAGCCGCGCATCCTCATCCTCGACGAGCCCTTCGTCTCCCTCGACGACAATGCGGCGGCGGCCCTGCGCGGCCTCGTGGTCGCGGCGGTGGAGGGCTCCGGCATGGGCGTCCTCATGGTCACCCACAACGTGGCCGAGGCCCTCGAGATCGCCGATCGCCTGCTCCTGGTCTCGGGACGACCGGCGAGCCTCCTCGGCACGATCACCCTGGATCGGCCGCGGGGCCAGCGCGAACGCGGCTGGATGGAGGCAAACCGAGCGTCCCTCGCCGCCCGATTCCCGGGCATCATCGCAAGCTGATTCGCCCCGGATCGGACAATGCTCGCGCCTCGATCGCGCGCTGTCTTCACTTTTCCCAGACCGGATGCGGCGAGACCGCGCATCCGATGAGCATCCCCCAGGGTTCCGCGGATGCCAAATATGACCATCACAATCCCCCGCTCCGACACGTGATTTTGAAATATACCTCCTTTTAGGCATTTTATTTCACGAACGCATCTTCTCGCAGGGGCTCTTTTGCTGCGAACATAGCTTCGATCGCATGACCATACCGGCCAAGCTCAGGCTACATGCGTCAAACGCATGATGATGAGGCCAAGCTGTTTAAAACACTTTGTCTTACCAATTTGAGATATTGCAACGCACAATCCGATGCTGCGAAGCGTGAGCCTGACAGAATGTCGGCCAAAGGCTCACGAGGACTTGTGCGAAGCCTGGAAGCACAGGGCGCAAGCGAGTTGACGCCGGCCGAATTTTTCTTAGAGTTCATTCAAGCTTCGGTTTCGAGGGGCGCCGCAAAGGGATAGCGGCCCCTGACTACACAAACCCCGTCCTGGCCATTAGTGGTTTGGAAATAAGGGTTTGGCGTCCGCTACCGAGGCGAACCTATCCCTGTCGCAAACAGTCAGATCACGGCGTGATCCTGCGGGTTTTCCGCATGATGGCGGCTGCAAGATCTGTCGGAGGAATCCATGAGAGCGGTACATCTTCTCGCACTCGGCGCCGGCATGGTCGCTTCGACCACGGCGTTCGCCAACGAAGACGTCCTGAAGCGCACGGCCAACCCGGCCGAGCAGGTCCTTCAGACCGTCGACTATGCCAACACGCGCTATTCGAAGCTCGACCAGATCAACGCCAGCAACGTCAAGCAGCTCCAGGTGGCCTGGACCTTCTCGACCGGCGTGCTGCGCGGCCACGAGGGCTCCCCGCTCGTCGTCGGCAACATGATGTACGTTCACACCCCCTTCCCGAACATCGTCTACGCCCTCGACCTCGACAAGGACGGCGTGATCGTCTGGAAGTACGAGCCCAAGCAGGACCCGTCGGTCATTCCGGTGATGTGCTGTGACACGGTCAACCGTGGCCTCGCCTACGCCGATGGCGCCATCATCCTGCACCAGGCCGACACGACCGTCGTCTCGCTGGACGCGAAGTCCGGCAAGGTGAACTGGTCGGTGGTGAACGGCGACCCCAAGAAGGGTGAGACCAACACCGCCACCGTTCTCCCGGTGAAGGACAAGATCATCGTCGGCATCTCCGGTGGCGAGTTCGGCGTGAACTGTCACGTCACCGCCTACGACGCCAAGACGGGCAAGAAGGTGTGGCGCGGCCACTCCCAGGGCCCCGACGCCGACATGATCATGGACCCCGAGAAGACCACCTCGCTCGGCAAGCCGGTCGGCAAGGACTCCTCGCTGAAGACCTGGGAAGGCGATCAGTGGAAGACCGGCGGCGGCTGCACCTGGGGCTGGTTCTCCTACGATCCCAAGCTTGACCTGATGTATTACGGCTCGGGCAACCCCTCGACCTGGAACCCCAAGCAGCGTCCGGGCGACAACAAGTGGTCCATGACCATCTGGGCGCGTAACCCCGACACGGGCGCCGCCAAGTGGGTCTACCAGATGACCCCGCACGACGAGTGGGACTACGACGGCATCAACGAGATGATCCTCACGGATCAGAAGGTTGACGGCAAGGAGCGTCCGCTCCTGACCCACTTCGACCGTAACGGCTTCGGCTACACCCTCGATCGCGCCACCGGCGAGCTCCTGGTCGCCGAGAAGTTCGATCCGGTCGTGAACTGGGCCTCGAAGGTCGACATGGACAAGAGCTCCAAGACCTACGGTCGTCCGCTCGTCCAGGCCAAGTACTCCACCGAGCAGAACGGTGAGGATACCAACTCCAAGGGTATCTGCCCCGCCGCTCTCGGCACCAAGGACCAGCAGCCTGCGGCCTACTCGCCGAAGACCAACCTGTTCTACGTGCCCACCAACCACGTCTGCATGGACTACGAGCCGTTCCGGGTTTCCTACACCCCGGGTCAGCCCTACGTCGGCGCGACGCTGGCCATGTACCCGGCCCCCAACAGCCACGGCGGCATGGGTAACTTCATCGCCTGGGACGGCGTCGCTGGTAAGATCAAGTGGTCGAACCAGGAGCAGTTCTCGGTGTGGTCGGGCGCCCTCGCCACCGCTGGTGACGTCGTGTTCTACGGTACCCTCGAGGGTTACCTGAAGGCCGTCGACTCCAAGACCGGCAAGGAGCTCTACAAGTTCAAGACCCCGTCGGGCATCATCGGCAACGTGATGACCTACAGCCACAAGGGCAAGCAGTACGTCGGCATCCTGTCGGGTGTCGGTGGCTGGGCCGGCATCGGCCTCGCGGCCGGCCTGACCGACCCGAACGCCGGTCTCGGTGCGGTGGGTGGTTACGCCGCCCTCTCGAACTACACCAACCTCGGTGGTCAGCTGACCGTCTTCTCGCTGCCGAACTAATCGGTCGCACGCAACGGTAGATCATAGGGTGCCGGCGCGGGTTTCCGCGCCGGCACCTTTATGATTAGAATTGGAAGAACAACACGCGAAACACGCGGCTGGTGAGCCGACGTGGTGTTCCTGGGAGAAACGTCGTTGTACACCTTTAGCAAAGCCGTCATCCGCCCTCTCGCGGCAGCGTTCGCTCTCGCGTCGGTCTCAACGCTCGCCGTGCAGGCCCAGGATGCGAAGAAGGCTGATCCGGCCCTCGCCAATCAGCTCGATCCGAATGCACCCGAGAAGGACCCGAAGCTGATCGACAAGTTCGCGGCCGTGAAGGTCGAGGACGGAAAGTATCAGGACTCGGAAGGTCACCCCACCTACCATATTACCGCTGATGGCAAGAAGTTCGACTGGTACGCCTACTCGGGCTACCGCCGCTATCACGCCGAGTGCCACGTCTGCCACGGACCCGATGCCATGGGTTCGACCTACGCGCCGGCCCTGAAGGACTCGCTCAAGACGATCGGCTACGAGGAGTTCATCGGCATCCTCGCTGGCGGCAAGCGTGACTCGCAGGCCGGCCAGGAGCGCGTGATGCCGGCCTTCGGCGATAACAAGAACGTCATGTGCTACGCCGACGACCTCTACGTCTACCTGAAGGCCCGGGCGTCCGGCGCCATGCCACGCGTCCGCCCGACCGACAAGGAAGACAAGCCCGAGGCCGCCAAGACGGCTGAGAAGGAGTGCCTGGGCGGCTAATGGCGCATCCAGGCTCCCGGACGGGCCTCGCGCTCGCGCTCCTGCTGCTCGCAGCCGGAGCGCGACCTGCGTTGGCACAATCGCTGCCGGACCTCGTGACGACGGACACTCTGCGTGTCTGCGGCGATCCCGGCAACATGCCGTTCTCCGAACGCAAGGAGGACGGCTTCGAGAACCGAATCGCCGCGATCATCGCCGACGAGCTCAAGGTCAAGATCCGGTACTACTGGCTGACGCAGGGGCCCGGCTTCGTCCGCAATACCCTCGGCACGGGCCTCTGCGACCTCATCATCGGCTCGGCCGCCGGTGGAGAGCTCGTCCAGCACTCGAATCCCTATTACCGCTCCGCCTATACGCTGGTCACCCGCACGGGCGAGTTCGACGGGGTGGCCCGGCTCGACGATCCCAAGCTGAAGGGTAAGTCCATCGGCGTCATCGGCGGCACGCCCCCGGTGAACCGGATGGGCGAGGTCGGCCTCGTCAGCTCCATGAAGGCCTACGCGCCCTATCAGCTCGATCCGGCCCGCAGGCACCAGACGGTCTCGGCCGAGGTCATCGCGGATCTCGCCGAGAAGCGCATCGATGCCGCCATCCTCTGGGGACCCGCCGCCGGCTGGCTCGCCAAGCACAGCGGCGTGCCGATGACGGTGGTGGCGCTGCTGCAGGAGCCGGATCGGCCGCCGCTCACCTTCCGGATCGCCCTCGGGGTGCGCCTGGAGGAGAACGACTGGAAGCGCACCCTCAACACGATCCTGCGCAAGCGCCGCGCCGATATCGAAAAGGTGTTGCGCGACTACGACGTGCCGCTGCTGGAGGAAGAGGGCAACAAGCTCCTCGACGCTCCGAGCCCCTGATATTGCCCCCGAGGAGGTCGGGGGCGACAGGAGAGAGAGACCGCGATGGCGGCGATCGGATGGGCTCCGTCGCCGCCATCGTCGTTCAGACCCCTGCGCGCGCATCGTCGACCAGCGCCCATGGCCGCGGTTCACGACGGCCCTTCGGATCGAACCGGACAGGGCCGACCGCATCCGCGTGGAGCTAGGCATTCGCCGCCTGACGCCTCTCTGCGCGGGAGCTGGGATCCTCGTGCCCCGATCCGGTCTCCCTCGGGGTCAGCCCGGAGGGCCAGAAATCCCGCGCGGGTGACGGGCGCATGCCGGAGAGTACCGACGCGATCGCCGAGCGCAACTCGGGCTGTCCCGGCTCGGCCCCTCGCACCGCCTCGTCGCCTGGACCGACGGCTGCGTCGGCGTCACGATGCCGAGAGGGCGGCTCTTTCCGCCGGGGTCGATCCCAGATCCCCGATCGAGATCCGGCCCAGATCAGACCCGCTCGATGCCGGCGGCGTCGAGCTTGGCGAGGGCTGCGGCGACCGTCTCCGGCCCAATGCGCAGGGTGGGGGCGATCTCGGCCAGAGGCACCAGCACGAAGGCGCGCTCGCGCACGAAACGGTGTGGCAGTACGAGGCGCGCATCCGAGATCGTCGCGCCCTCGTAGGACAGAACGTCGATATCGATCACCCGCGGACCCCAACGGCGTTCGCGCACCCGGCCCATGGCGGTCTCAATGGCGAGGCCCACCTCCAGGAGTTCGTGCGGGGTGAGGCTGGTCTCGATCCCGATCGCGGCGTTGAGGAACCAGTCCTGGTCGGTGTCGCCCCAGGGCGGCGTGCGATAATTCGACGAGCGCGCGGTGACGCGGATGCCCGGTGTGGCCGCCAGCCGCGCCACCGCATCGGCCAGGGTCGCGGCCTTGTCGCCAAGATTGCTGCCGAGGCCGAGATAGGCGGCGTGCCAGTCCGGTCCACGCCTCATCGGGCGGCCTCGCGGCGGCGCACGATCTCGATGGCGACGCCGTCGATCACGGCCGGGACCGGCGCGCTCGGCTTGTCCACCCGCACGCGGATCTCGGTGATGGGCGGGTGACGGTCGAGGATCTCGCCCGCGATGGCTTCCGCGAGGGCCTCGATCAGGGCGAAGCGCCGCTGCGTGGCGATCCGGGTCACGATCTCGGTGAGGTCGGCGTAGCTCACGGTCCGGGCGACGTCGTCGGAACGCCCGGCCGCCCCGAGGTCGAGGCGCACATCGAGCGAGACGTAGAAGCGCTGCCCGAGGCGGGCCTCCTCGGGCAGGAGGCCGTGGAAGGCAAAGACCGCGATCCGGTCGACGAGGATGCGGTCGCTCATGCGGAGCGTCCCATCACGGCGTCGACCACCCGCAGGGCATCGACGTGCGGGCGGACATCATGAACGCGCACGATCTGCGCCCCGAGGGTGGCGGCGAGGACGTGACTGCCGATCGAGCCGAAGAGCCGGTCCACCGGCTTGGTCTCGGCATCGTGCAGGCGTCCGAGGAGGGATTTGCGCGAGACGCCGACGAGGACGGGAAAGCCGAGGGCCACGATCTCGGGCAGGCGCCGCAGGGCTTCGAGGTGCTGCGCCCAGCTCTTGCCGAAGCCGATACCGGGATCGAGCACGATGTCGCCGTCGCGCAGGCCGGCGGCCCGCGCGATGGCCAGCGAGCGCTCGAAGAAGCGCAGCATGTCGGCGACGATGTCGAGGGCCGGATCGATGGTCTCGCGGTTGTGCATGATCATCACGGGCGCGCCGTGATCGGCGGCGACCCGGGCGATATCGGGCTCGCGCTGCAGGCCCCAGACGTCGTTGACTATGCGGGCGCCGGCCTCCAGCGCCACCCGGGCGGTCGAGGCCTTATAGGTGTCCACCGAGATCGGAACGGGCAGGCGGGCCGCGAGGTCGCGGATCACCGGCAGGATCCGAGCCTGCTCCTCCTCGGCCGGGACGGGCACGTGGCCGGGGCGGGTGGATTCGCCGCCGATATCCACCAGGGCCGCGCCCTCCGCCACCAGGGCCTCGGCCTGGGTGCGGGCGGCCACGACATCCGCGAAGCGGCCGCCATCGGAGAACGAATCGGGCGTGACATTGAGAATGCCCATCACGAGCACGCGCCGACCGAGATCGGGCAGGAGCGTCGTCAGCGGAGCCGGCAGGTCTGGGGGCACGAGATGCTCGGGTTCGAAGGCGGGCGCGACCGGAGCGCGTCCTCGGCCGGGATGCCGCTGTCTTTGAACGCAATGCCCGGTCGGAGCAACGCCCCTGCCGGCGCTGGGGCCGAACGGGGCCAAGTCCTGCGCCGCCGCCGGGCGGCGCCCCTGCGACGTCCGCGTGACCCGGTCAGGTCCCGCTGCGGTAGCAGCGGATCTCGGCCTCGGCCTGGGCCCGGCGCAGGTCGGCCACCTGATCGTCGAAGACCTTGGTCGACTTGAACTGGGCCGTGCGCTGGCCGATGCCCTGGCGCAGGGACAGCACGGTGCTGGCCTGGACATACTTGTCGTAGGGCAGCAGCGAGGCGAGGGCATCCAGGGAGCAGGAGCAGCGCGACAAGGATTCGCGCGACTGGCCGTTCGCCGCCATGCAGCCGAAGATGTAGTCGGCCCGGGCCTCCGTGGGGTAGTCGTTCTCTGACTCG
Source organism: Methylobacterium sp. 001424705 (assembly GCF_059816145.1). Lineage (NCBI taxonomy): Bacteria > Pseudomonadati > Pseudomonadota > Alphaproteobacteria > Hyphomicrobiales > Methylobacteriaceae > Methylobacterium > Methylobacterium sp. 001424705. The sequence goes on from NZ_JCBANU010000006.1 coordinate 100,866, forward strand.
GCCGCGGTCGCCGCACCCGCCAGGAAGGCCGCGGCGCAGGCGCCGGCGGCGAGGTGCGGGAGCCGCTTAACCAGCGTTCGGATCATAGCTCAGGTTCTCCTGCAGGAGTTCGCCGCCCTCGGCGTTCTTGGAACTCGCCTCGATCGAGACGAGCTCGCCCGGCACGGCCGCAGACGTGACGAAGGTGTATTTCAGGTTCTCGAAGCCGCGCATGCGTTCCTTCATCTTGTCGTCGAGGAAGGGCTGAGTTTCGATGCGCCAGGCGTCGACCTTCTGGCCCTTGTAGTCGATCTGCGTCGGCGTCACGGTGGCGTTGTCGCGCAGGCCCTTGCGGATGGCGTTCTTGATGTAGCGCGGATTGGCCATCAGCACGCGGGCGAGATCCATGAGATGGTGCTCCAGGAAGAGCGTCATCACCGGGTTGCCGGGCATGTCCTCGAACGGGCCGGCCGGGAAACGGTTGGCCCCGGAGAACATCTCCACGCGGATATTGCGGTTCTCCGCACCGTTGCCGGGCTCGATACCAAGCTTGATCGTGTCGTTCAGCGGCGGTCCGAACGGGCCCTTCGAGATGCCGCTGCGGCGCAGGTAATCGTAGGTCAGCTTCGACCCCGGCGGGACGTTCTTCATCTGCGGCTGCTCGAAGAGCAGGTCCGAGGCGTCGGGCGTCGTCGCGGTGCTGGCCTTTGTCACGGCGGACGCGTCGGGCGTCGCCGGTGGCGCGGGGGTGGTCGGCGGGGTCTGGGCGAGGGCGGGTGCGCCGGCGAGCATCAGCAGCGCGGCGAGTGTGACGGGCTTCAAAGCGGCGCTTCCTCATTCAGCGGCGGACGCACATTGGGCTGCACGTTACTGCCGATGGTCCGGTAGATGTAGTCGGGCGGGATCTCGGCCGCCTCCTCGGCGGCGAGGCCCCGCACCTTGGCGTGGAGCGGCGAGAGCGAGCAGGCCGGATCGGTGGCCGCCGCATCCCCGGCGAGAGCCAGGGCCTGGCAGCGGCAGCCGCCCCAGTCCTTCTCGCGCCGGTCGCAGGAGCGACAGGGCTCCTGCATCCAGTCCGTGCCGCGATAGGCCGTGAAGGCCGGCGCGTTCGCCCAGATGTCGCCGAGCGAATGGTCGGACACGTACCAGAATTCGAGGTTCGGGATCGTCTCGGCCGCGTGGCAGGGAAGCACCTTGCCCTGCGGCGTCACGTTCATGAGCTTGCGCCCCCAGCCGCCGGCGCAGGCCTTGGGGTATTTCGCGTAGTAGTCCGGCACCACGAGGTCGATGACGAGCTGGCCCTTCAGGCGCTCGCGGGCGGCCTCGACGATGCGGATCGAGCGGTCGACCTCCGCTTTATTCGGCATCAGGGCGGCGCGATTCACGTAGGCCCAGCCGTAATACTGGGTGTGGGCCACCTCCAGGCGCTTAGCCCCGAGCTTTACCGCGAGATCGATGAAGCCCTCGACCTCGTGGATGTTGCCCCGGTGGATCACCGAGTTCAGCGTCAGCGGCAGGCCGAGCTGGGTCACCCGCTCGGCGAAGGCGAGTTTCTGCGGCTGGGCGTTCTTGAGGCCGCCGATCTTCTCGGCATTGGCCGCGTCGACGCCCTGCACCGAGAGCTGCACGTGGTCGAGGCCCGCCTCGTAGAGCGCGTCGAGCTTCTGCAGGGCGCCCCCGACGCCGGAGGTGATGAGGTTGGAATACAGGCCGAGTTTCGCGCAGGTCGCGGTGATCTCGACGATGTCGTTGCGCGCCGTCGGCTCACCGCCCGAGAGGTGGACGTGCAGCACGCCGAGGCCCGCCGCCTCCGTCAGCACCCGCTGCCACGTGGCGGTGTCGAGCTCGCCCGAGCGCCGGTCGAGCTCGAGCGGGTTCGAGCAGTAGGGACAGCGCAGGGGGCAGCGATGGGTGAGCTCCGCCAGGAGTCCGACCGGTGCCGGCAGGGTGGGGGCGTTCGGCGTGATCGCGTTCATCGCTCCAGGACCCGTTTCGTGGCGAGATCGTTCAGCATCACGAGGATGTCGGCCTCGATCACGGCGGGGTCCGCCGTGAATTTCTCGCCCAGCAGGGCGGCGATGGCGCGCACGCTGCGCTGCCCGTCGACCAGTTCGAGAACCGCCACCGCGTTGGCGTCGAGGTCGAAGGTGCGCTCGGGCGCCAGGAGGACGTGCTGGTCGCGCACGGCGTCGTGGCGCAGGCGCACGCCCCGGGGCAGGCGTGGCACGTCCTGCGCCGCGAGGGTGCCGGTCCCGGCCGCCTGCGCCACGGCGGGCTCGGGGACGAGCCCCATGCCGGGCGTCCAGGCGTCGGGCGGGGTCAGGCCGGGGGCCACGTAGGCGAAGTAGAGGGCGTCGAGCTGGGTCCAGAGCACGTTGCACTTGAAGGTCAGGGCATCCATCGCCTGGCGCTGCAGGGCCGGCGTGGTGGCGTGCTCCTTGACGTACGCGATGGCGAAGTCGGCGTCGCGCGGGGCCTGGGTCAGGCGCTTGTCGAAATAGGCCAGCGTGTCCTTGGTGATGAAGTCGTAGTTCTTCAGCATCCCGGCCACCCGCTCCGAGATGATGGTCGGCGAGAACATCTCGGTGAGCGAGGAGGCGATGGCCTCCAGCAGCGAGCGCTCCTTCACGAAGTGCACGTAGGCATCCACCGAGAACCGGGTGGCCGACAGGATGCCTTGCGTCGATTCCACGTAGTCGCGGGCAAAGCCCACGCCCTCGGCGAGCTTGAGCCAGCGCTCGATGCCGCCGTCGCCGGGGGCGTCGCCGTCGTGGTCGACGATGCGCTGGCGCCAGACCCGGCGCAGGGACGCGTCGGTCATGCGCGCGAGGACGGCGGCGTCCTTCACCGGGATCATCGCCTGATAATAGTAGCGGTTCAGCGCCCAGGCCCGGACCTGATCCTTGCTGAGCTTGCCGTCGTGCAGGAGCCGGTGGAACGGGTGCAGGTTGTGGTAGCGGCGCGCGCCGATGTCGCGCAGGGCCGCTTCCAGCTCCTCCGGCGAGAGCAGGCGCTGGGCCTCATCGGTCTTCGGGGTCGGGAAGGGCGCGGTCATGGCGTGGCTCGCGGATCAGCGTGGAGCGGTTTTAGGAACTTTTCTTATCAATCGCGCCGCACCCCGTGAAGGCCACGGGCGCGCCGACGCAATTCAATCGGACACAATGTATGTCGTCGGCACTAAACTGCCAGATGGACGCCTCACGAAAGAGTCAGCGTCAAACCGTCATGGGCCACGGTCCAGCCCGCGGCCTCGACCTGGCGCCGCGCCTCGGAGCCCTCGACCAGCACCGGGTTGGTGTTGTTGATGTGGACGAAAACCCGGCGGCCGATCGCGACGTCGGACAGGGCCGCGATGGAGCCGCCCTCGCCGGTCATCGGCACGTGGCCCATGCGCCAGCCGGTCTTGGTGCCGACGCCGGCGCGGATCATGTCGTCGTCGAGGAGCACGGTCCCGTCGAAGAGCAGGCCGTCGACCCCGCCGATGCGGGCCTTCAGGTCTTCGGTGACGCGGGCGCAGCCGGGAATGTAGGCGAGGCGCCGCCCGCCGGCCTCGATCATCGCGCCCACCGTGGTCTCGGTCTCGGCGCCGATCTGCAGGGTCTCGTCCTCCAGCCAGAGGGGCACCTTGCCGGGCACCGCGAACAGGGTGACGTGCAGGCCCGGCACCGGCTCGAAGCGCCGGTCGAGGGCGATCGGCTCGCGGGCGACGACGCCCGTGGCCATCACGTCGAACACCCGGTTGGCGTTGACGGAGTCGAGGATGCCGGCGGTGCCGTAGAGGGTGAAGGGCTGGCCCTCGCGCAGCGTCAGCAGGCCGGCGACGTGGTCGACGTCGCCGTTGGTCAGCAGCACGGCCTGGATCGGCGAGTGCCGCAGCCCCGTGCGCGGGTGCATCGCCGGATTGTCGAACAGCTGCTGGCGGAGATCGGGGGAGGCGTTCACCAGGAGCCAGCGCTCTCCATCGGGGGAGACGGCGATGCTCGACTGGGTCCGCGGCCTGACGCGGGTCTCGTCCTCACGGGCGAGGGAGCAGATCGGGCAGCGGCAATTCCATTGGGGAAGGCCGCCGCCCGCGGCCGAACCGAGGATCAGGACATGCATGGTGGAACCGACGCTGCCTTCGGACCCTCGGGTTCGACGAAACTCAGTTGAAGGTGTCGATCTCAGCCGACTCGTAGCTGGTGACTTCCATGCCGACGCAGATCTCGGAAACGATGGGGGCAGCCCAGGTCATGGTGTTTCTCCTGAAGGTTTCTTCTGAACGTCAGCAGCATCCCGATCGCCTCTAAGAAGATCGTAAGACACTGACGGCGCAGAGATTTCTGTCGCCGCGCTGGTATCGACAATTTGGCCCGGCAGTTCAAGCGCTAAATTGCCGGTTCCTCCCGTCCACCCCCGCGAATCCGGTGTCGGCGTTAACGCGGCATGCCCGTTTCAGTGCCGGAAATCCTGTCCCTTCAGGTCCAGCATGAAGCCCCGGCCCCGCACCGTGACGATGACCGGGCCGCCGAGGCGGACGAAGTCGGACAGCTTGGTCCGCAGGTAACCCACGTAGACATCGACGACATTCAGGGAGAGGCCGCCCTGGCCGGCCCAGAGCTTGTCGAAGATGTCGCCCCGCGAGACCGGATGGTTGGCGTTGTCCATCAGCAGGGCGAGGAGCTCGGCCTCGCGGGGGGTGAGGCGCGCCGTCGCATCCGCGAATCCGACCTGACGGACGGTCAGGTCGAGCATCAGCTTGCCGGCGGTGACCAGTGTGCGGGGCTCCTCCGAGGCCTTGCGGCGCAGGAGGTGGGTCTGAAGGCGGGCCAGGAGCTCGTCGAAGACGAAGGGCTTCACGATGTAGTCATCGGCCCCGAGCGCCAGCCCCTCGGCGCGGTCGCGGACCTCGTCCCGGGCGGAGAGGAAGAGTATCGGCCCCGGATAGCCGCCCTCGCGCAGGGAGCGGCAGACATCGTGGCCGGAGCCGTCCGGCAGGGTGATGTCGAGAACCACCGCCTCGGGCGCCTCGGCGCGGGCGGCCGCGAGGGCGTCGTCGACCCGTCCGGCGACGCCGACGGAGAAGCCCTCCGCCTCCAGGCCGCGGGCGAGCATGGCGCGAATGTCGCTGTCATCCTCGACGATCAGTACGCGCGTCATGCCACGGTCTCCTGGGCGCCCGTCGGGTGAGGCGAGGGGGGATGCTCGGCGTCGCTGGGGGACAGCGCGGGCAGGTCGAGGGCCACCTGCGCACCGCGCCCGCCCGGACCCGCCCCGAGGCGGATCGTGCCATCATGCCGCTCCACGACCCAGCGCGCCAGGGCCAGACCGATGCCGAAGCCGGCCTCTCCCGTGGGGCTGTCGCGGCGGAAGCGCTCGAACAGGCCGTCGCCGAGGTCGGGGAAGCCGGGCCCGTCGTCGGTGATCGTCACCACCGCGTGCCCCCCCTCCGCCCGCGCCAGGGCGACCACCACCCGGGTGAGCCCGGTGGCGTGGCGCAGGGCGTTGTCGATCAGGCTCTCGACCACCTGGCGCAGCCATTCCCGGTCGGCGAGCAGCATCGGGTCGGCCTCGACCAGAGCGAGGCTCAGCGCCACGCGGCGGCGGGCGGCCTCGGAGCCCATGCCGTCGACGGCGTCGGCGAGGATCTCCCCCGCGCCCACCGGGCGGCGGTCGAGCTCGATCTGCCCCGATTCGGAGCGGGCGACGCGCAGCAGGTCCTCGACCCGGCGCTTCAGGCGCAGGGCGCGCTTGCGGATGGTGGCGAAGACCGGGGTGACGTCGGTCTGGCGCCCGGCCGAGCGGGCCGCGATGTCACATTCGCCCAGGATGACCGTGAGGGGCGTGCGCAGCTCGTGGCTGACATCGGCGAAGAAGCGCCGGCGCGAGCGGTCCACCGCCTCCAGGCGGGCATTGGCGGCGCGCAGATCGAGGGTGCGGGCCGCCACCGTGTCCTCCAGGGCGGCCCGGTCGGCCGCGAGCCGGCCCTCGCGCCGGGCGAGGCGGGCGGCCATGCGGTTGAAGTTCGCCACGAGCAGGCCGAGCTCGTCGCGGGTCGCCACCGACAGGCGGGTGTCGAGCTCGCCCCGGCCCACCGCGCCGGCGGCGCGGCGCACCGCCTCGATCCGGGCCAGCACGGGACGGGTCACCGCCCGGTAGAGCAGGAGCACGAGGGCGAGCGCCCCCGCCACGGCGGCCAGCGACGCGACCCGCAGGGTGCCGGAGAGCGCGCGCGCCGCGTCCGAGCCGGCGATCATCGAGCGCCGCTCCACCTCGATCAGGAAGGAGAGCGGTTGCCCGGTCATGGCACCGAAGCCGTTCAGGGCGCCCCGGATCGCCGCCCGGCGCGACTCGTCCTCCGACTGGCGCAGCACCTGGGTCACCTGCCGGTCGAGGACGGCGCGGGCCGCGCGCAGCTGGGCGAGGGGCCGGGTGCGGGCGGCGTACTGGGTGCGGTCGAGGGGGTCGTCACTCGACGCGATGGAGCGCCCCAGGGCCTCGTCCACCGCCACCAGGGCGCGGTCGACATGGGCGCGCGCCACCGCGAGTCCCTCCGGCTGCGCATCCGGGTTGCTCACCGCCTCCAGGGCGGCGAGCCCGTACTGGGTCATGCGCCCGGAGAGTTCGACCAGAAGTTCGAGGCGCCCTTGGGCCGCCAGCGTCCGGTCGATGGTGCGCTCGGCGGCGCCGATCGAGGCGAGGACGCCGAGGGCCGCCAGGACCACGAGGAGCGCGGTGCCGCCGAGCAGGAGCGCGAACCGGACCTTCAGCGAGCGCATGGTCGTGCCGACATCGTCTTGCCCGATCGTCCTGCCAAACCGTCTTGCGCAATCGTCCCGACGTGTTTCTCGGGCCTTGACCAGGACGGCCACCCGGACTGCACTGCATTCCGCGTTTGCCTGATCATCCCGTCTGCTCCGACGACCTTGCGATCAACATCGGGCGCGCATGCTCTGTAGGCTCAGGGCCGGCTCGGTTGCAAGCGTTGCCGCGCGGCGGGCGCGGGGCGCGCGCTCCTGATCGCGGGCGCCCCGCTTACAGGTCGCGCGGCTGGCTGCCCCGGACGGCGCAGCGCCACCGCGTCACCTGCCATTCCGGGTGCTCCGCCTGCCACTTGGCGATGGCGCTCTGGGAGTTGCGCAGGCAGATGTTCGGGCTGCGCGCCTCGAACGAGAGGTCGATCTTGTCCTCGCGGCACTGCGAGGGCTGCGACAGGAGGCAGATCGAGAGCAGGATGAGCATGAGGAGGCCGGGTTCGCGCTGGGGACAAACGGGACACCGGCACTATGGTACCGCCCGCGGACGCAGAAAATTGTCCGATCGGGAGGATTGTGCAAGTCCGGAGGGTCATCGGCCCGGCATCGAGGGCCGCCCCTCCGGGGCCGAGACGGTGGGCCCGGCCCTCCGGTTCGCCGTGGGCGCGCCCGAAAGAGCCGGAGACGGCCTCAGGCCGCCACCCAGAGCTCGCCCTTGCCGAGGGTGGCGAGGTCGCCGGAGTAGCGCGTCAGGGCCCCGGCGGCGAGATCCGCGTGGGCCGGGCTGAGGGGGCGCAGCGAGCGGGCCAGGAGGCGCAGGAACACGAGATCGTGCGTGCCGGTCTCGACGAAGCTCGGGGACAGGGCCCCGACGGCGCCGGCCAGGAGGGTGCCCCGGCGCATGCCATAGCCCGGATGGTCGCCCAGACTCGTCGCCGCGATGGTGCCGGCGATCATCCGCGCGCCCGCATGGGCGCCCGCCCGGCCGACCAGGATCAGGCCACGCCGCATGCGGTCGCCGAGATAGTCGCCGGCGCTGCCGCGGATCACCAGGGTGGCGCCGTCGAGGCCGGCCTTGGCGGCGTAGACCGCGCCGCCGGCATGGTCGCCGGCATCGCCCTCGATCGTGATCGTGCCGCCGGTGGCACCCGCGCCCGCGAAGGGACCGGCCGAACCCGTGACCGTCACCGAGCCGCCGGCCATGCCTTCGCCGAGGCGCTGCCCGACATCGCCGGTGACCCGGATGCGGCCGCCGCTGAGCGATGCGCCGACCCGGTCGAGGCGCGACGAGCCCCCCTCGATGACGAGGTCGTCGGAGCCGTCGAGGGACAGCGTAAAGCAATCGCCGAGCGTCAGGCCGCGCCGGCCCGTGCCGACGGGGAGCTTGCCTGCCTCGGCCTCGGACAGGCCGCTGAGCGCCAGCGGGGTGACGTGCCGGAAATCGAGCCGCTCCGGCGGCTCCTGGCGCAGGGTGAGGGTACTCATGCCGCTCCAGCCTCGCTGCCCGGCTCCTTCGAGAGCAGGTTCTTCAGATGATAATGGTGGCGGCCGAGATTGCCGCCGTAATTGCCGGCCGTGACGGCCACGAGCCCGTGCGCCGCCCCCGCTTCGGTCGCCGCATGCAGGGCCGCGCGCATCGATTCGGCCACCGCGTCGGAGGTGAGCGCGTCGATGACGATTTCCAGCACGACGCCGACCTCGGCCGAGAGCTCGGTGCCGGCCCGGCCCTTGAGGGTCGGGCAATAGGCGTCGTTGGTCGAGGCCATCATGCCCTTGGTGCGCGCGCCCACCTTCGAGCCGGAGCGGACGATGCCGCCCGGGAAGGGCAGGATCGCGCCGGAGACCGCGCGGGCGGCCTCCACGGCGATCTCGGCGACCTTCAGGGTGTCGGCGTGCTTGCGCCCGAGGAACAGCAGGTTGCCGCCGCCGACCGCGCCGTCCACCGCGCGGACGAAGTCCTCGCACAGGAACTCGCCGTCCATGACGGGGATGCGCCAGTAGCGCCGGGCCTTGCCGGTGACCGGGTCGGTCAGGCGCTTGGCCACCGCGAAGCCGTCGCCGAAGTAGCGGATCGCGCCGCCGAGCTTGATCTTCGTGGGGCCGTCCACGCCGGCGTAGCAGGCGGTGCCCGGGCAGGTGAGGATGCACTGGCCGACCCGCTTGAGGAGCTGGTCCTTGAGGCCGTTCGGCTCGAAGCCGAACAGCAGCACGCGCACGCCGGGGCGCCCGTCCGGGGTCTCCTCGGGGGAGAGCTCGCAGTCGATCCCGGCCTCGGCGCCGCAGCCGATCACCGAGGTGGCGAAGCCCGTCATCACGGTGGCGGCGATCATCGCCCACTTGGCCGTGTCGTTGGTGATGATGATCGCCGTTCCGGCGACGTCGAACGCCTCCGCGAAGGTGTCGATCACCGGAATGCCGTTGAGGGTGAGGTCCGTCATCTCAGTCACCCGTCCCCACGCGACGCATCTTTCTCACGACCGACATGCGACCTCCGCGAACACGTCCGGCTTCGGGAAGGCCTCGTCCGGCACCGCGAAGCTCTTCAGGCCGGTGCCGAAGCGGTCCTGCAGGTAGGTCTCGGAGCGGGCCACCATCGCCTTGTCGGACTCGACGGCGAGTTCCAGGGTGCGGCCCGAGCGCCAGGCCACCACCTCGCCGTCCTCCACGATGGTCTCGCCGTCCTTGAGCACCAGCTTGGCGCGGGCGAACATGGCTGTGCGGTCGGGGTCGTCGCGGTAGATCGCGACGTCGGCCCGGGCGCCCTCGCGCAGGTGGCCGCGATCGGCGAGCCCGAGGAGCTTGGCGGGACCCGAGCGCGTCAGCTGGGCGATCTCCGAGAAGCTGTACTCGCGCTCGATGGCGCAGAGGCCGGAGCGCTCGGCGATCACCTTGTGCAGGGAGGATATCTCGCGGTCGCGCTCCTCCTTGTCCATCAGGAAGTGGATGATGCGCGGGTAGTCGGTGAAGGGACCGCCGTTCGGATGGTCGGTGGTCAGGATGGTGCGCTCCGGCTCCTTGGACAGGAGCATGAGCTCGAGGCCGATCGCCCATTGCAGGGAGCTCACGGCGCCGCGCGGCTTGTAGAGGAACGGCACCACGCCGCCGCCCTCCGCGTCGCCCGCGGTGACGATCCACTTCTTCGGGGTGGCGCCCTTGCGACCGGCGAACTGGCGCAGGATATCGAGGGAGATCGTCACGGTCTGGCCGAAGGCGACCTGGCCGACGTCGTAGGTGGCGTTGGGGTGCGCCTCCATGGCCTCGGTGATGCGCTCGGCCGCCGAGCGGAAGCCGCCCGTGAGGGGGTTCTCGGGGTCGGCGACGCCGTAGCCGTAGAACTGGGCGTGGGCGAAGTGGATGCGCCGCCCCTCCGCCGCCTCCAGGGTGTCCACGAAGGACTCGTCGGCGCCCGGGATGCCGAGGTTGTTGCAGTGGACGTGCAGCGGGTGCGGCACGCCGATCTCCTCGACCGCGTCGAGGAGGGCGCCCATGATCTTGCGGGTGGAGAGGCCGTAGACCGGGATCTCGTCGTCGAGGCTGAGCTTCAGCATCCCGTCCTTGAAGGCCGAGGCGCCGCCCGCGTTGATGCACTTGACGCCGAGGCCCCGCGAGGTCGCCACCGAGAGGGCGACGAGGTCGCGCACCGCCGCCTTGCCCTCGCGCGCCCGCAGGAGCTGGAGCAGGTGGTCGTCGTTGCCCATCACCGTCAGGGCGCCGCGGTCGAGCAGCGGGATGTCGGCGAGCTCGAGCTGGGTGGCGAGCGCGTTGGCGGGCGGCATCGCCGGCTCGACCGCCAGGGTGTAGCCCATCCGGGCGTAGTTCGCGCCGATCCAGGCGGCCGAGCCGCCCGCATGCGCGAAGGGATGGCCCTCGGGCGCGGCCTCGCTGGCGTAGAGTTCGGGCAGCAGCAGGCGGCTCATCACCACGTTGCCGCCGGCGATGTGCGAATGGACCTCGACGCCGCCCGCCATCACCACGCAGCCGGTGGCGTCGACGGTGCGGTCGGGCGCGCGGTCGGAGGCGGGCACGACGCGCCCGTTCTCGATCCAGACCTCGCCGACCGCGTCGCGGCCGGCCGTCGGGTCGACGACCCGGCCTCCGTGAATCCGGATCAGCATGCGGCGGCCTTCTTCTGCATGAGGCGGTGTTGAAGTCGATCGTGGATGGCGGTGAGGATGCCGGCCGCGCTCAGCTCGGCGGTCGGGCCGGGGGCCGGCGCGTAGGTGATCGCCGCCCGGCGCTCGTCCCACAGGCTGCCGCCGGCGCTCTCGCCGGGAACGCCCACGGCGAAGACCACGTCGGCGACGTCGCCGCCGGCCTCCGGGCTGCCGACGCCCACGATGGCGACGCTGGGGAGGGTGCCGAGCCAGTCGGGGCGCGGGGCGGGCAGGGAGGCGAGCCACAGGGCGGCGTCCGCCTCGCCGGCGGCGATCTGGCGGGCGCTGTCGAAGTGCCAGGGATCGTGCTCGGGCACGTGCCGGCCGAAACCGACGCGGGGGGCCTGGCCGGTGGTCCAGGCGGCGAGCTGCAGGAGGGCACGGCCCTGGAACGGATCGGCGAGGGGCAGGCCGAAGAAGCGCGTGACCTCGTTGAGGTCCTTGATCATGCCCTGGAGCATCTCGACGCCCAGTTCGCCGATCTCGGCCGGGTCGTACAGCACGACGCCGTACTGCGCGGCGGCAAGGCGGCGGGCCAGGTCGGCATAGGCCGCCTCGCCGCCGAGGTTGCCCTTCAGGAAGGCGCGCAGATGCGCGACCGAGACGGCGAGGCCGCCGGCCTCGGCCGGATAGGCCACGTGTCGGGTGGCGCCGTTGCGCGGGCCGCCCAGGGACAGGATCACCCGCTCGGAACCGGCGGCGCGGCCCCGCGTCGCCTGCGTGCCGGCGATGTCCTGGACGATGGGGCGGTCCCAGGGGGCGTTGCCCACGATGAGGACCGCATCGGCCCGGCCGACGGCCTCGGCGGGCGTCGTCGTCATGGCCCCGCTGCGGCTGAGCGATCCGAGCTCGGCATAGAGGCTCGGGCCAGCCACGGGATCGACGGAGGCACCGAGGGCGTCGGCGAGATGGTAGGCGGCGCGCACCGCGCTCAACTCGGCGCAGAGCCCCGCCAGGACAACATTCTGCGCTGAAGCGAGGAGCGTGGCGGCGGCCTCCACCGCCGCGTCCGCGTCCGTCGCACCACCCTTCACCCAGGCCGCCATGCGTTGCACCTTGGAAAATCGAGGGCCCGGCGCGCGCCGTATTCGGCGTCGCGCACGGCGGGACTGAGCCAGTCCGTGTCGTTGGGGCGGCACGTTTGCATCGCCGCCGCCCCCCAGGCAACCCCCCTGAACCGCGTCGGGCGAATCAGACGCCCGGCACCGCGGCGGGAGATTTGTCCGATGCGCTTGCGACGGGTCGGCGCTCCGTGGGAGAAGCCGGCGGCGCGGGATCGGCGGCCCGCGGGGGCACGAGGCCGTTCGGAGCGGGGAGGACGGGGCACGATGGAGGGGATCGACGTGATGCGGATCCCGAGCGGGCCGGGCGGACCCGGCGCCGGCCTTCGCGTGCACGCCCCGGCCCGCCTGCATTTCGGTTTCCTCGACCTGCATGGCGGCCTCGGCCGGCGCTTCGGCAGCATCGGCCTCGCCCTCGACGCCCCCGCCGTGACCCTGACCGCCCGTCCGGCCGAGCGCCTCGACGTGACCGGGCCGGAGGCACGCCGGGCCGCCGCCTACGCGCTGGCGGCCGCGGGCCACCTCGGCATCGCCGGTCACGCCGCACTGACCATCGAATCGGCGATCCCCGCCCATGCGGGCTTCGGCTCCGGCACGCAGCTGGCGCTCAGCGTGGCGGCCGCGCTGGCGGGCCTGGCCGGGCGGCCCTTCGCGCCGGAGGATTTCGCCGACGCCCTCGACCGGGGGAACCGCTCGGGGGTCGGCCTCGCGGCCTTCACCCAGGGGGGCCTCATCGTCGATGGCGGCCGCGACCCCGACGGCAACCCGCCGCCGGTGATCGCCCGCCTGGCCTATCCGGAGGCCTGGCGCGTGGTGCTGATCCTCGACACCGAGATGACCGGCGTCCACGGCACCCGCGAGGTCGCGGCCTTCCGCGACCTGCCGCGTTTCCCGGAGGCGCAGGCGGCCGAGATCTGCCGCATCGTGCTGATGCAGGTGCTGCCGGCCGCGGTCACGGCCGAGCCGGAGGGGTTCGGCGCCGGCATCACCCGGATCCAGCAGCTCATCGGCGACCACTTCGCGCCCCACCAGGGCGGGCGCTTCGCCAGCCCCGCCGTGGCCGCGGCGCTCGCCGCCGTCGCCGACCTCGGACTCGCCGGCTACGGCCAGAGCTCCTGGGGCCCCACCGGCTTCGCCCTGGTGCCCTCGGAGGCCGAGGCCCGCGCCCTCGTGGGCATGCTGGAGCGTCCGGGTCCCCTCAGGTTCCTGATCGCCCGGGGACGCAACACCGGCGCGTCGGTCACCGCGCTTTAAGACGAATCCCGCTAGAGCCGAGCTTCCGCCCACCCGAACCCGGCGGGCTTTGACAATTCGACGCCTCCGCGCACGATCGGGCCGCGTCACAGCACGAAGGGAGTCCGACGATGGCCCGCTCGATCCTGCACATGATCACGCCCCTGAAGCACATGAGCCCGTTCGACGTGAACATGGCGGTGGATGCGGGCTTCGAGACGATCGCGACCTACACCAACGCCACGCTCGCGGACGTGACGACCCTGGTCCAAGACTCGATCTTCTCGCGCAGCCCCCAGGACGGCGTCCGCACCGGCATCTTCATCGGCGGCAAGAACGCCGAGGACGCCCTCGACATGGTCGACCGGGCCAAGAAGGCCCTGGTGCCGCCCTTCGCCAACCACATCTTCGCCGACCCCGCCGGCTCCTTCACCACCGGCGCCGCCATGGTGGCCGAGGTGACCCGCGCCCTGAAATCGAAGTTCGACACCGGCCTCGAGGGCAAGCGCATCGTGATCTTCGGCGGGGCCGGCGTCGTCGCCTATGTCGCGGCCGTGATCGGCGCCCTCCACGGCGCCAACGCGGTGATCGTCGGCCATGACGGCGAGGAGCGTGTCAGCAAGATCGCCAACACCATGCGCTGGCGCTTCGGCGTCGAGGTCGAGGCCGTGGACGGCTCCACCGTCGCCGCGCGCCGCGCCGCGATCGGCAAGGCCGACGTCATCCTCTCGGCCGGCCCGGCCGGCATCCCGATCCTCACGGCGGAGGATCTCGAATCCGCCCCGAACCTGCTCGTGGCCTCCGACGTCAACGCCGTGCCGCCCGCCGGCATCGCCGGCATCGACGTCAACGCCATCGACGTGCCCCTGCCCACGGGCCGGGGCGTCGGCATCGGCGCGCTGGCGGTCGGCAACGTCAAGTACCAGACCGAATCCCGCCTGTTCCGCCGCATGCTCGAATCCCACGAGCCCCTCTGCCTCGATTTTCGCGATGCCTACACCCTGGCGGTCGAGGTGGCGGGCTGAGAGCGGCCCACCCGGGGCTGGGCCCCGGACAGACCCTCCTCGTCGCCGCCCAGTCCGGCCGCGCCCTGGCTCAGGCGGCCCGGCGGGCGGGCCTGCGGCCCCTCGTACTCGACCTGTTCGGCGATGCCGACACGCAGGCGCTGGCCGAGGGGTACCGCCAGGCCGAGGGCCGCTTCGGGGCCGGGCTCGCGGGTGATGCCCTCGTCGCCCGCTTGGACGAACTCGCGTCCCTGGGATCGGAAAAGCCCCTCGGCATTGTGCTGGGCAGCGGCTTCGAGGCGGCGCCCGCGCTGATGCGGGCCATCGCGGGCCGCTACCGTCTCCTCGGCGCGAGCCCGGATTGCGTCGGTGCGCTGAAGGACCCGGCCACCTTCGCGGCCCTGTGCCGGGCGCACGGCGTGCCGCACCCGGCCGTGACCCGCGCCCCCGTGCCGGATCGGTCCGCCTGGCTCCTCAAGCGGGCCGGGGGCTCGGGCGGCACCCACATCCGCCGGGCGACCGCCGGTGCGGCGCCGCCCGGAGCCTATTTTCAGGCCCGGGTGCCGGGCCGCGCCGTCGCAATCTCGGTCCTGGCTGCCGGCGGCGCCGTCCGAGTCGTGGGCGTGACCGAGCAATGGTGCGCCCCGTCGCCCCTGCACCCCTTCCGCTATGCCGGCGCTCTGGAACGGGGCCGCCACGAACCACCGATCCTCGAGCCACGTCTGCAGGCGGACATCGTCGCGGGCGTGACCCGCCTCGCGGCGGCGACCGGCCTCGCCGGCCTCGCCAGCGCCGACTGCCTGGTCGACGGCGAGGCCTGGTGGCTGACCGAGATCAATCCCCGCCCGGGGGCGACCCTCGACGTGCTCGACCGGCGCGCGACACCCCTGCTCGGCCTGCATATCGCCGCGAGCCTCGGCCGCCTCGGCGATCCCGAACCCGCACCGGTGGATGCGGCGGCGTCCGAAATCTGCTACGCGGCCAGCGGCTACGCGCCGATACCGCCGATCACCTGGCCGGATTTCGTGCGCGACCGCCCAAGACCCGGCACCACGGTGGCGCGCCACGCGCCCCTGTGCACCCTGTTCGCCACAGGGCCGGACTCGGCCGCCACGAGAGCGATGTTGCGAGGCCGGGCCGCCGAATTGCGGATCCAGCTCGCCCTGACGGAGGGACACCCATGACCACGAGCCCGAGCGGCGCGAAATTCCCGTTTCCGAGCGTCAACGCTCTGACCGCTCCCCTGGTGGAGCGGCTGGTCGCCGATGCCGAGGCCCTGCGCCTGTCCGTGACCACCGAGAACGGCGCCCGCATGATCGATGCCGGCGCCACCGTGCGCGGCTCCATCGAGGCCGGCCGCCGCATCGCCGAGATCTGTCTCGGCGGCCTCGGCACCGTCTCGATCGCGCCGTCCGGCCCGATCGCGTCCTGGCCCTACTCGGTGATCGTGCACGCCGCCGATCCGGTCATCGCCTGCCTCGGCAGCCAGTATGCCGGCTGGTCGCTGGCCGACGAGACCGGGGATTCGGGCTTCTTCGCCCTCGGCTCCGGCCCCGGCCGCGCCGTCGCGGCGGTGGAGGACCTCTACGGCGAGCTCGGCTACAAGGACACCGCGCAGCGGACCGCCCTGGTGCTGGAAGCCGCCGGCGGCCCGCCGGCCTCCGTCATCGCCAAGGTGGCCGAGGCCACCGGCCTCAGCCCCGAGCAGCTCACCTTCATCTACGCCCCGACCCAGAGCCTGGCCGGCTCGACCCAGGTCGTCGCCCGCGTCCTCGAGGTGGCCCTGCACAAGGCCCACACGGTCGGCTTCGACCTGCACACGATCGTGGACGGCATCGGTTCCGCGCCGCTCTCGCCGCCGCACCCGGACTTCATCCAGGCCATGGGCCGCACCAACGACGCCATCATCTACGGCGGCCGGGTGCAGCTCTTCGTCGAGGCCGACGAGGCCGACGCCCGGCAGCTCGCCGAGCAGATCCCCTCGTCGAACTCCGCCGACCACGGCGCGCCCTTCGCCGACATCTTCTCCCGGGTGAACGGCGACTTCTACAAGATCGACGGCGCCCTCTTCAGCCCGGCCGAGGTCATCGTCACCTCGGTCACCACCGGCAAGAGTTTTCGCGGTGGCAAGCTGATGCCGGAGCTGGTCGAGGCCTCGTTCCGCTGAGCGGACGTGCAAGAACCCTCCCCCCTCTGCGGGGGAGGGTACCTGCGGAGCAGGCGGGAGAGGGGGCGACCTATCCGGATATGGCGCTCCCCTCATCCGACCCGCTGACGCGGGCCACCTTCTCCCGCAGGGGGGAGAGGGAACCGACGTTGAGGTGGTGAGAAAGCATGCGGATCGGGCTCGCGGCCGATAACGGCAACTGGCACAAGGCACGCCTGAGGGCCGCCCTCGAACAGCTCGGCGCCGCGCCGGTGCTGTTCTCCATGGCCGACGTCGCAGTGGTGACGGGGGGCCCCGAGCCCCTGCGGGTGCCCGGCTTCGAGACCCTGCCGGACGGCGTCCTCCTGCGCACCATCGCGGGGGGCACCTTCGAGGCGACCACCATGCGCCTGGGGGTGCTGCACGCCCTGGTGGCCCGCGGCACGACCGTGTGGAATTCCCCGAGCGCGATCGAGCGCTCCGTCGACAAGGCCATGACGAGCCTGCTCATCGACCGGGCCGGCCTGCCGACGCCGGAGACCTATGTGCTCTCGAAGCGGGACGCCGCCGCCGCGGTCGTGGCCCGGGAGGCCCGCCCCGGCCGTCCCCTGGTGCTGAAGCCGCTCTTCGGCTCGCAGGGCGAGGGCCTCCAGCTGATCGAGCACCCCGAGGACCTGCCAGACGAGGAGGCGGTGTCCCGGGTCTACTACCTGCAGCGCTACATCGCCCGCACCGACGGGCTGTGGCGCGACTACCGGGTCTTCGTCTGCGAGGGCCGCGCCATCGCGGGCATGATCCGCGAGGGCGACGGCTGGATCACCAACGTCCATCGCGGGGGCCGGCCCCTGGCCTGGGCGATGCCGCCCGCCGCGGCCGAGCTCGCCGAGCGCGCCGCCGCGGCGGTCGGCGTCGACTATTCCGGCATCGACCTCGTCGAGGACGGGCAGGGGGGCTACCTCGTGCTGGAGGTGAACTCGATGCCGGCCTGGTCCGGGCTGCAGCAGGTCACCGAGGTCGACATCGCCCTCGCCGTCGCCCGCGGCTTCCTCAACGCCGTGCGGGCCGCCCGTCCGCCCCGCCTCGTCTCGGCCCTCGGATGATCGCACCCGGGACCGTCGCCGCCGCCTACCGCGCGAGCTGCCTCGACGAGCTCGACGCCCTGAAGCCCGGCAACGTCCACGCCTTCGCCGACGGCCACCGCATGGCGGTGGCGGATTTCGTGACGAGCGCCGAGGTCTCGGCTCCGGCCCTGGCCGAGGCGGGCGCGCCGGTCGGCCGGCGGGTGCTCCGGGCCGTCGAGGCGACGATGGACCGCGTCGGCCAGAACACCAATCTCGGCATCCTGCTCCTCTGCGCGCCCCTCGCCCGGGCGGCGGAGAGCGCCCCTCCGCTGCGGGCCGCCCTCGCCATCGTGCTCGACGGCTTCGACGCCGCCGATGCCCGCGACGTCTTCGCGGCGATCCGCCGGGCCAATCCGGGCGGCCTCGGCCGGGCCGAGCGCTACGACGTCACCGATTCGCAGGGTCCCGATCCACAAGGCCCCGCCTCGCTTCGGGCCGCCATGGCGGAGGCCGCCCCGCGCGACGCCATCGCGCGGGCCTACGTGACGGGCTTCGCCGATCTGTTCGCCATCGGCCTGCCGGCCCTGGCCGCGGCCCGGGCGCGGGGTCTCGCCCCTCCCTGGTGCACCACCGCCCTGTATCTCGCCTATCTCGCCCGGGTGCCCGACAGCCACGTGGCGCGCAAGCACGGCCCCGACCGGGCGGAGGCCCTGCGGGCCGAGGCCGAGGCGCTGCTCGCCCTCGATCTCGCCGCGGCCCCCGTGGACGCCCTCCTCGACCGGGACCGCGCCTGGAAGGCGGCCCGACTCAATCCGGGCACCAGCGCGGACTTCACGGTGGCGACGCTGTTCCTCGACCGCCTCCTTCGGGCCGAAGCCTGAATCCGGCCGATCGACCGGGATTTCACGGCCTCTCGGGAAGGTTCCGTCCACCGATGAATAAATTGCCAAGCCGACCGGGCTGCGCAGGGTTGTTCCCGGCCGGACCCCAGAGTAGGGTCCGCGCCGCGATCCGGGCTAACCGGTCCGGTCCCTCGATGGACTGGACGCCGTGAACAAGGATAGCTGCCGGCCGCCCCCTGAGCTCGGGAGCGGCCACGTCTTTTCAAGACTTTGGGAGAAACCCCACATGGCGAAGATCAACAAGGTTCTGGTCGGCGAAGCCCTCGTCGGCGATGGCAACGAAGTCGCCCACATCGATCTGATCATCGGACCGCGCGGTTCGCCGGCCGAGGCCGCTTTCTGCAACGGCCTCGTGAACAACAAGCACGGCTTCACCAGCCTGCTCGCGGTCATCGCGCCGAACCTGCCCTGCAAGCCCAACA
Source organism: Methylobacterium sp. 001424705 (assembly GCF_059816145.1). NCBI lineage: Bacteria > Pseudomonadati > Pseudomonadota > Alphaproteobacteria > Hyphomicrobiales > Methylobacteriaceae > Methylobacterium > Methylobacterium sp. 001424705. The sequence continues at coordinate 119,562 of NZ_JCBANU010000006.1, forward strand.
CCCTGATGTTCAACAAGGTCACCATCAACGACGCCCGTCAGGCCGTCCAGATGTTCGGCCCTGCCCAGCACGGTGTCGCCAAGGCCGTTCAGGATTGCGTGGCCGAGGGCACGATTCCCGCCGATGAGGCCGACGACCTGTTCATCCTGGTCGGCGTGTTCATTCACTGGGAAGCGGCCGACGACGCCAAGATCCAGAAGTACAACTACGACGCCGTGAAGCTCTCCATCGAGCGCGCCGTCAAGGGCGAGCCCACCGCTGCCGTCGTCACCGAGCAGCGCAACTCCGCGTCGCACCCCTTCGCGTCGAACGCTTAGATCGGGGGCAGTCCTGGGCAGAGCGCGCCTCCGCCCGCACCGCGGGGCCTGCTCCAGCGACTGGCTTCCATCTTCCTCGGACGATGAACATGAGACGGGGCGGCCTTCGGGCCGCCCCTCTTTTTTGGGCGCGCCCTCAGCCGCGCAGCGTCCCGTCATGGATGGCGGAGGCCACGAGGGCGCCGGCCATGCCGCGGCGGCGCAGGACCTCCACATCCGCCGGGCCCCGCACACCGCCCGCCGCGTAGAGGCGCGTCGCCGGGCTCGACGCCGCCACCGCCGCCAGACGGTCGAGGTCCGGCCCCGCCCCGACGCCGATCCGCCCGAGGGTCATCACGATGACGTCGCGCGGCCAGTGGGCCGGCGTGTCGTGCAGGCTGGACGGCCCGAGGCGCTCGCCCTCCCGCGTATCGAGCGAGAACACGGCACGCTCCCCCAGGGCGCGCACGAGCCCTTCGTCGGCCTGGCTCTCGCTGCCGATCACCGGCCGGCCGAGACCGGTCGCCAGGAAGGCCTCGACCCCGGCCGGCCCGGAAAATCCCGCATCGACCCAGAGGGTGATGCCGGGGCAGGCGGCCGCGATCGCGGCGAGGCTCGCCCGGTCGGGGGCCGCGCGGTCGACGATCGCGTCGAGGTCGGCCACGTAGAGGATGCGGGCCGGCACCGCCGCCAGGAGCCCGCGGGCGACGTCCGCCGGCGCCGACCCCTTTGCCAAGGGCGTCACGATCGGGGCATAGGAAGCACGGTCTCCGGCCCGCGCCCGCACCACCGCTCCGTGGCGCAGGTCGAGCACCGGAATGATCTCGAATTCGTCCGCCATCCGGCTTTCTCCCGTGTTCAGGCCTGCCCGTGACCCCACAGACTCCATCCCCTGACACGCCGGTGATCGGCTGGGATCTCGGCGGGGTCCATGTCAAGGCGGCCCTGGTCCGCGACGGCCGCGTCGCGGCCGTGGTGCAGGCGCCCTGCCGCCTCTGGCGGGGGCTTCCCGCCCTCGACGAGACCCTGGCGCAGCTGCCCGACTGGGCGCGGGACACGGCCGATCACGTCGTCACCATGACGGGGGAACTCACCGACTGCTTCGCCGGCCGCACCGACGGCGTGCGGCAGATTTCCGCCTGGGCCGAGGCGACCCTCACCGGCCGGGTGCGGATCTATGCCGGCCGGTCCGGCCTCCTCGCGCCCGAAGCCGCCGCGGCGCACGCCGCCGACATCGCCTCGGCGAACTGGCACGCCACCGCCGCCCTGATCGGCCGCCACGTCGCCGACGGGCTCCTCGTCGATATCGGCTCCACCACGGCCGACTTGATCCCGATCGCCGCCGGGGTTCCGGTGGCGGCCGGCTACAGCGACGCCGAGCGCCTGGAGACGGGGGAACTCGTCTATACCGGGGTGGTGCGCTCGCATCTCGTGGCGCTGGCCGACCACGCCCCGTTCCGGGGCCGGCGCACCGGTCTGATGGCCGAGACCTTCGCCACGGCCGCCGACATCCATCGCATCCTCGGCGACCTGCCGGAGGGCGCCGACCAGCAGCACAGCGTCGACCTCAAGGGCAAGTCGATTCCCGAGAGCGAGACCCGCCTCGCCCGCATCGTCGGCCGCGACCGCGACGAGGGCAGCGCCGCCGAGTGGCGCGCCCTGGCGGCCCATTTCGCAGAACGTCAGCTCCGGCTGCTGCACGATGCGGCGGCCCTGGTGCTCTCGCAGCGGCCCCTGCCGGACGCGGCGCCCGTGGTGGCGTGCGGCGCCGGCCGCTTCCTCGCCGAACGCCTGGCCGCGCGCCTCGGACGGCCGGTCGTCGCCTTCACCGACCTGATCGCCGGCCGCCTCGCCGAGGCCGGGGCCGACTGGGCCTCCACCTGCGGCCCCGCCGTCGCCGTGGCGCTGCTGGCCGCCGATCCGTCCTGATCCCCTGGAGAGACCCCGCGCATGAGCACGCCGCAGAAACTCGCCCGCATCCTCGCCACCCGCTCCGGCGGCGGCATCGAGCTCGCCCTCGCCACCGAAACCGGCCAGACCGTGCGGGTGCTGGCGACGCAGGACCAGATCGACATGCTGGTGGACGAGCTGGAGGACATCCTCAACTCGCCCGAGGAGCCCGACGCCCCGGAGCCGCCCGCGGCGGCCTGAGGGGCAGGGGGTCGCAGGCTCTCGCGGTCGGAGCTTGATGCCCGGTCCCATCCGTTTGCCAACCCGGAAGCTTCGCTTCGCGCCAGCTTGGTGGAGGATGGGTTACGTTTGGGTGGGATGGATTTCCGCAGGTCCGCTTTCGAGTGGCTGCGGCATCAGAGCCGACGTCGAAATAGCGTTAGTCCAGGCCACGACGCGGAGGCATCTCGGGCTGATGCAGGAAGCGTCTCGGTTCCGAGCCGGGACGCTTCGCCTGCCGGCTTAGTCGCTGAACCCGGCGAGGACGACCTTGCCCCTCGCCTTCCCGCTCTCGATGAGCGCGTGGGCGCGTGCCAGGTTGGAGGCGTTGATCGGACCGAAGGTCTCGCTCAACGTCGTGTGCAGCCGTCCCGCATCGATCAGGCGGGCGATCTCGGTCAGGATCGCGTGCTGTCGTTCCATGTCGGCGGTCTGGAACAGTGAGCGGGTGAACATCAGCTCCCAATGCAGCGACAGGCTCTTGGGCTTGAGCGGCATCACGTCCAGGGTCTCGGGGTCATCGATCGGGCCGAGGCGTCCTTGCGGCGCGAGGAGCTCGATGATCTGCGGGAGATGCGCACCGGTCTGCGTGGTCGCGAATACGAACCCGGGCTCGCCGGGAAGACCGAGCGCCGCGACCTCGGCGGCGAGGGGCTTCGCATGGTCGATCACGTGGTGGGCCCCGAGGTCCCGGCACCATTGCGCCGTCTCCGGGCGCGACGCCGTGGCGATCACGGTGAGATCCGTGAGCTGCCGGGCGAGCTGAATCGCGATCGAGCCGACACCGCCGGCGCCGCCGACGATTAGGATCGCCGGTGCGGCACCCGGCACGGGCTTAGCGACGTCGAGCCGGTCGAACAGCATCTCCCAGGCGGTCAGCGCCGTGAGCGGCAGCGCCGCGGCGGCGGCAAAATCGAGGGTGGCGGGCTTGGCACCGACGAGGCGCTCGTCCACGCACTGGAACGCGGCGTTGCTACCCGGCCGGTCGAGCGCTCCGGCATAGAACACCGCATCGCCGGGCTTGAACAGGCGCGCCTCCGGTCCGACGGAGACCACGATCCCGGCCGCATCCCAGCCAAGGATCTTCGGTTCGCAGCCTTGCTTGTAGGCGCCCTGACGCACCTTCGTGTCGATCGGGTTCACCGAGACCGCCTCCACGCGCACGAGGAGGTCGCGTCCGGTTGGAACAGGATCGGGGAAAGTCGTGTCCAGGAGGGCGTCCGGCGCATCGATCCGGGCGCCTTCGGTGTAGGTAACGGCACGCATGAGCATCTCGCAGGATGTAGCGACGGGCGGCTCCGCGCCACCGTCTCAGACCGTCTAATCGCGTGCCGCTTCCTTTGGCGCAGCGGCGTGACGCGCACATCACGCCCGTGCTGCTGAAACCGTGAGGCAGTGGCGGGATGTCGACCCGAACGAATTTCGAGATCGGCAATCTAGCGACCTCGAATCTAGACGTCGATATGCACCCTCGCCTCATCTGCAGCAGAGCTGAGCTGACATGAAGACAGGGCCTCGTGGACGCCCCCCCGCACGTCCGCGCCGAAGCCGGTGGGAGCGCAGGCGGTGTACCGCGTGCGAGCACTCCGAGTGGCCGACGAATGTCCGCTTCGCGGATGTGCTGAAGGCGGCTTGGACGACCGGCTTGGATCGCATACGGAACGGCCGCTTCAGGGCGACAGACTCGTACTCTCTCTCCGCACGATCCGGCCCCTCACGCGCGGCGCACCCCGCCTCCGACACTCACCGCAAGAAATCCCCGAACGCGCGCGGCCCGTCCGGGACCTTGATCTCGCCCGTCACCTTGAGCGTGGTCGCGTCGATCAGACTCAGGGTGTTCGAGCCCCAGTTCGCCACCGTGAGGGTGCGGCCGTCGCGGGAGGCGGCGATGCCCTCGGGGTGGTCGCCGACCTCGATGGCGGCGACGTTGGTCAGCGTCTTCAGGTTGAACACCGTGACGGTGCCCGAATACTGGTCGGTGACGAAGCCGCGCGGGCCGGCCAGCGCGATCACGTAGGGCCGCTCGCCAGTGGTCACCCGTCCGATCTCGAGCCGGCCGGGCACGTCGATCACCGAGACGTCGTTCGAGGTCACGTTGGCGGTGTAGGCGCGGGCGCCTTCGGCATCGAGGGTGATGCCGAACGGATGCTGGCCGACCGGGATCTTCTGGACTTCCCGGGCCGTGGCGACGTCGACCACCGAGACTGAATCGCCCTCGCGGTTGGCGACCAGCAGCGTGGCGCCGTCGGGGGTCACGGCGAGGCCGGACGGGGAGGCGCCGACCTGGATCTCGGTCACCAGCGTCGTGCCGTCGGGCGAAACCACGAAGATGCGGCTGCCGTACCAGTCGGCCACGTAGACGGCGCCGGATTTCGGATTGACCGCGATGCCCAGCGGCCCGCCGGGCAGCGCGAGGGTGCGGGTCACCGTGCGGGTGGCGAGGTCGACCACCGCGAGGCCCGGCCCCTCGGGGCGGGTGACGTAGGCGGTCCGTCGGTCGGGCGAAAGAGCGATGCCGGCGGGCGCGCCGTCGATGGGGATCTGGGCGGCCACGCTGCCGGCTTCGAGATCGACGATCGCAAGGGTGTTGGCGCCCTGCGCGGTGACGAGGGCCTCGTCGGCCCGGGCCGGCGCGCCGAGCAGCAGCAGGCCGAGAAGCGGGAGGCCGAGACGTGTGCGGCCGAGAGACGTGGGGCCAAGGCGTGGCAGGCCGGGGAGGAGAGGGCCGGCGAAGCGCCGGCCCGTCCCCGTTCTCGAACGTGGAGCGATCAAGAACCGCTCTTCTCGAGCTTGGCCTTGAGGGCGTCGAGGCCCGTGCGATAGAGGCCGCGCACGGCCTTCTGGGAGGCCTCGTCGTTCAGCTCGGGCGGCGGATCGTTGTTCATGTAGCCGCGGTAGAAGGCGCCGTCCCAGACGACCTTGGACTTGCCGCCGCCGGCATCCTCGACCTTGAGGGTGGAGGAGTAGTCGTTCACCGGCAGGGTCTTCACGTCGACCTTGGTGATCCGGTACGAGTAGCTCATCTTCTCGGCGGAGTACTTGTACAGCTCTTCGTCGACGGTGGCGCCGCCCTTGAGCGTCAGCGTCCGGGTCGCCTTGACCTCGTTGCCGCCCTTGCCCTCGGTCTTCTCGACCGGCGGCAGCCAGCTCATGTCCTGGAAGTTGCCGATCACGGCCCAGACCTTGTCGGGAGCCGCGTTGATCTCGACGGTCTCCTCAACCTTCTTGCGGGTCGGGCCGTGCGCCTGGGCGCCGAACGACACGACGGCGAAGGCCGCCACGGTCGCCAGAGTGAGTAGCTTCATCGGGTCCTCGTCTCCTCGGGAATGCACAGTCTAGGGTGCTGGGGGGGAACGCTCGAGGATGCGGTCGTCGCGGCCGAGGGCCGCAGCGACCTTGTCCTCGATCCAGTCCCAGGCCTCGCGCTCGGCGGGCCCGGCGGTCTTGGCGATCGCGATGGCGTGGTAGCGCATCTCGGTCAGGATCTTGTCGGGCTCCAGCATGTGCAGGCGGGTGGAGAGGATCGCCGCCTCCAGCACCGCCGCCTGCGCCCGGTTATAGCCGAAGAACGGCATGTGCGCGGCCGAATGGACCATCCGTCCCCGGTAACGCGGCCGCACCGGGTCGTCCTCGATCGCCACCACCTCGAACTCCGCGTGGCCGAAGCTCTCGGCGAGGCGGCGCCCGGCGATTCGGTCGCAGGGCAGGGTCGCCCAGTCGCGCCGGCCGGTGACGGCGCCGGCGATCACCCGCACGTCGCTGGGGCTCGAGGCGGCGAAGACCGGGGTGTCGGCGAGGTTGAGGATGGTGGGGGAGGGCCGGAACGGGGCCAGGATCCAGTCCGCCCCGTCCTGGATCAGCCCGAACGGCACCAGGTGCAGCGCGCCGTCGCGGGCGGTGGTGGTCACCACGGTCTCGAGGATCAGCGGCACGGGATCACGCCTTTCCCGTCGCGGCGCGTTCGGTGTCGGGCACGAACTTGCCGCAGACGATGCGGCCGCCGCCCTCGGCGGGCGTCTCCGAGACCGCGTCGGCGGGCCGGGTCTCGCCCGGCCCCGTCGTCTCGGGGGCGGCCGCCCCGGCCTCGGGCGGCGTGACGTCGCGGGCCGCGATCGCGGCGGCGGCGGGGCCGGAATGCTTCGTGTGGCCGGCCTTCTTGAAGGCGGTGGTGTCCTCCACCTCGGCATCGGCGGCCGCGCCCCAGGCCAGGGCCTCGTCCTGCACGTAGCGCTTGCCCAGCCGCCAGGCGGTCTCGGCCTTGGTCAGCTCTCCGCCGAGATAGAAGGCGTGGGCGCCGTCGCTCGCCAGGTCGCCGGTTCTCTGGAGGTCGGGGAAGAACGCCATCGCGTCGGTGCCGATCGCGTGGACGTCGCGGTTGAACACGTGGATGCCGTCCTCGGCCACGGCGATGCGGTAGTTCGGGTCCTTCACCTCGGCCGCCTGCATCGCGATCTCGTCCGGGGTCTGCACATAGGGCCGCTTGTCGTGGAGCGCCAGCAGGCTCCGGCCATAGCCCTTGGGCAGGGCCGAATCGGCACGGGCCGCGAACATCACCCGTCGGGCGGCGTCGTGCTCCTCCACCGTGCGGCGGGTGTGGTTCGAGACCTGGACGATGAGCACGTTGCGGATGGCGAGCTCCGAACACATGCCCACCAGCAGGGCGGTGACGCCGAGGCTGTCGGCCTCGGTCAGCTCGGTGAGGTTGCCGGTGCCCATCATCATCTCGATGCCGGGCCAGCGCCGCCGGGTCTCGTGGTAGCGGGTGATCGACTCGACGAAGCCGAAATGGATCGGCTCCAGGATCGGGTCGGCCATGTAGGGCCGCCCGGCCTTCTCCATGCGTTCGATGGCCCGGTCGAGGGAGGGCAGGTCGTCGGGCCGCACCGGCACCAGCACCGGCACGGCGTCGGTCTCGAAGGCCAGATCCAGGGTCTGCTCGTTGAGGCTGAGCAGGTAGTCGGCTCCCGCCCGGGCCCCGCGCGTCAGCTCGTCGAGGGAGAACGAATCGACGCTCACCTTCAGTCCGGCGCCCTTCAGCAGCCGAACGCAATCCTCGAGATGCGGGAAGTCGGTGTCGGGCAGGCCGCCGAGGTCGATCACGTCGGCCCCGCGCCGGGCGAGGTCGAGGCCCTTGGCCAGGATCTGCTCGGGCGTCATCTTCGAGGCGTCGACGATCTCGGAGAAGATGCGCAGGTCGTGACGCGACAGGTCCACCTGGCGCCCGGCGAGTCCCAGATAGGCCGGCAGGTCGACGATCTCGTCGGGGCCGCGCTCCACCGGCAGGCCGAAATGCGCGGCCAGCGCCTCCGGATTGGCCCGGCAGCGCCCGGGCAGGACGATGCGGGTGGCGCCCTCGGGAATCGTCACCCGGCGGCGGATGATCTCCTCCGTCATCAGGGCGGCGACCTTCACGCCCGCATCGGCGATGCTCCAGGCGTAGCGCTCCGGCGGCAGCGTGGCGGCGACCTTCTCCAGGCGCGCCTTGGCCATGCGGCCGGTGATGAAGACGAGGTGCTCGGGCGAGCCCTGCGCCGGCGGGACCGGCCCGGATGGCGTCGGGGTGCTCATGCGGCGGCCCTCCGCAAATCCGTGCCGGGGCCGAGGATCTCGATGCGCCCGGGATAGCGTTCGGCGAAGGCCGGGAAGGCCGCATCGACCAGACCCATCCGGGCGAGGTCGGTCCAGCGGGTGCGCAAGGGGCGGTCGACCGACTTCACCAGGAGGCAGAGCGGCGCCCCTACGGCGCCGGCGAGCCAGAGCGCGAGACTGTCGGAGGTGACCTCCCAGGTTTCCGGAATGTCGGGATGCCCGGCCTTGAGGGCGACGGGGTCCCAGACCGGGACCCGCCCGGCCGCGAGGGCGTCCGCGATGGCCGCGAGGTCGCGGGCGACGACGAGACGCGGCTCCAATTCCGAAACAATCTCGGCCATGTGACCCATGGCGTCGAGGGCGAGGCGATGGGCGAGGGCGTCGGGAAAGCCCAGCGCGCTCTGCGTCGTCCGCACCGCGTCGGCGAAGGGGCCGCCCCCGGGCACGAGGAGGCAGGGGCCGAGTTCGCCGTCGGCGAGGCACACGAGCTGCGCCCGCAGGCGGCGGGCATCGGCGACGAGGCTGCCGCCGATCTTCACCACGGTCGGGGCGGTGCCCGCGCCCATCAGGCGGCGTCCCGCCGGAACTGGGCGCGCAGGAGGCGCACCGCCTCCGCCACCCGGGCGGGATCGAGACCGCCCCTGCGGTCGCTTGCCGCGCAGAGGCCGCCGCGAAACCCGAGATAGCCCGCCCCGAGGGGGGCCAGGATGGCGATGTCAGCGAGCGCCAGGGAGCCGGCGAGGCCCGAGACCAGGCCGTGCGCCCGGCAGGTCCGGGTGAAGGCCGCCAGGGCCGGCAGGGGCAGGTGGTCGGTGAGGCGGCGGCCGTCCTTGGCGGCGGTGTCGATCATGGCTCCGACGAATCCGGCGCGCGCCAGGCGCGGCACGAGGTCGAGGGCGCCGCCCGCCTCGGCGAACAGCACCGCGATCAGGCGGCCCGGCGCGGCGCCGGCGGCCTCGGCGAGATCGCCGTCCGACCACGCGGCCCGCACCGCCACCTTCACGAAGCCGACGCCGGTCGCCGCCATGGCGTCGATGCAGGGGCGCAGGGCCGGCCGGTCCGGCTCGCCCGCCACCGCGCTGGTGCGCGCTTCGCCCGCGACCCGCGCCACGATGGCGCGGACGCGGTCGGGCGGGAGGGCGCCGAGCGCCCCGCGGTCGGGGTCCTTGGCATCGACGAGGTCGGCGCCCGCGCGGGCGGCCAGGACGGCCTCGTCCGCGTCCCGCACGCTCACGAGGAGGCGCGGCACGGACGCGTCGGAAGCGAAGGGGGGGCAGGCGCGGGACGAGGACATCAGCGCGGGTTTCGGTTGCTCGGGATGGACCAACGACGACGCCCGGGTCGGGAAGCGCCGCACCCGTGACGGCGCGGCCGGGGCAGGTTCGGCCTCGAGCGGGAGCTTCCGGCCTGAACGGGGCCTAGCGCATGGACCGGAGGAAGGGAAACCCCCCGGCGTCGAAAGCTTGCCCGATCACGACCGGTTCGGGAGCGGCTCGGCCAGGATGCGATTCTTCACCACCCAGCGCATGGCATGGGCCCAGGTGTCGTCGGTGTCGGCGCGGATCACCACGCGCCCGCCGCGGATGACCTTGCCGGTGGCCGATTCCGCGATGGTGACGGTGAGGTTGAAGATCTGGTTGGACCCCTTCTCGACGTAGCCGCTGACCGCGAGGTCGGCCCCGAGGGTCTTGGCGATGGCGGCGGCGCAGCCGTCGCACTTGTAGAGCGGCGCCTGCTTGGCGATCTCGGCGGCCTGGGGCGCCACGTCGACCGGCTCGACGCTGTCCCCGAGCGCCTTGCGCAACTCGTCGGTGACCAGCCCGAGGCGCCGGACCTCGTCGGGCCGGGCCTTGCGGCCGCCGACCACGCCGGGATCGAACAATTCGACGCCGAAGATGGCGGCCTTCTCCGGAGCGGCCTGCGCCGGAGCGGCGAGGGCACCGGCCGCCGTCAGGACGGCGAGGGCCCATCCCACGCGGGAGCGGGCCGGGGACGGCACCGAAGACCGATCCGTGCAAGACCGGATCATGGAAGACTGGACCCTGGAAGACAGGACCATGGGGAGAACTCTCCGCAGGACGCCGGAAGCGACGGGGCTCGGGAAACGCGCCGGCACGGTCCGCGATCCCGCCCGCGCCATCCGTTCCGCACGATTTGCGGTGCCGCGCGATCGAGGGCGCCGTATGAAACGGCCGCGAAACGGACGGGCGCCCCCTTGTCGCACGCGGCCGGGGCTCGATCCCGCACCTTCCCGAGGGGCCGGGTCGAAGCCCTTAGAAAGCCCTTATCAATCCGCGATTGAGCGCGGGTCCGCAATGTTGTTAGCCTGCCGGCCACATGCACAATCCTGCCCGCATCCTCCTCGCCCCGCTCGCCCTCGGCCTCTTCGGCCTCGGCTTCACCGGCGTCCCGGCCGCACGGGCCCAGGAACCCGTTGCCAAGGAAACCGCGGCCCAGGGATCCGTGGCCGCGCCCGCGATCGTCCCGAGCGAGACCGCGATCGGATTCATCTACCGGCCGGAGGTGGCGCCTTCGTCCTACGACGCGGAGGCCGTGCCGGAGGACGAGGGCGTGGCCGGCGCCCGGATGGCGGTGAAGGACAACAACAACACCGGCCGCTTCACCAAGCAGACCTACCGGCTGGACGAGGTCGCCCTGGAGCCCGGCTCGGGCAGCGACGGCGGCCAGAAGGCCGTGGCGGCGGCCCGCGACCTCGCGGGGCGGGGCATCCGCTACCTCGTCGTGGCGCTGCCGGCGGACGAGGTGCTCGCCGTCGCGGACGCGCTCAAGGGGCAGGGCGTCACGGTCTTCAACATCGCGGCGCCCGACGATCGCCTGCGCGGGGCCGATTGCCGGCGCAACGTCTTCCACGTCATCCCCAGCCGGGCGATGCAGACCGACGCCCTGGCGCAGTTCTTCACCCTGATGCGCTGGCGCAAGATGTTCCTCATCGTCGGGCCGCAGGAGAACGACCGGCTCTATGCCGAAGCGTTCAAGAACTCGGCCCGGAAGTTCGCCCTCAAGATCAACGCCGAGAAGCCCTGGACCTTCGGGCCGCTCGCCAAGGCGCGGGGCGACACGCCGACCCGCTCCGAGGCGATGGTCTTCACGCGGGGGGTGGACTACGACCTCGCCGTGGTGGCCGACGAGGCCGGCGACTGGGGCGACTACGTTCCGTTCCGCACCGTGGACCCGCGCCCGGTGGCCGGCACGCAGGGGCTGATCGCCACCACCTGGCACCCGATGCTGGAGACCTGGGGGGCGGCCCAGGCCCAGAACCGGTTCCGGCGCCAGAGCGGCCGGCTGATGCGGCCCCTCGATTACCAGGCCTGGGCGGCGGTGCGCTCGGTGGGCGAGGCGGCGACTCAGAAGAAGACCGCCGATCCGGCGGTGCTGGCCCCCTATTTCGCCGAGCCGACCTTCAGCCTGCCGGCCTACAAGGGCGTCTCCCTGACCTACCGCCCCTGGGACCACCAGCTGCGCCAGCCCCTCATCGTGGTGCAGCCCAAGGCCCTGGTCTCGGTGGCGCCCGAGCAGGGCTTCACCCACCAGCGCACGCCGCTCGACACCCTCGGCATCGACCTGCCGGAAACCACCTGCAAGTTCGCGGATTGAGCCCTCACGTTCGCGGGAGGCCCCGGCCGATCCGCGACCGCCTGCGGCAACGCGGTCCTGTGCCCGCTTGCAGTCCCGCGCTCCCCGTGAGACGGGGCTGCACTATAGTAACGCCCGATCAATCGCGCACGACACAGCGATGGCCCCGAGGAGGAACCCCATGAGCCGCGGCTTCAGGGCAGGCGCGCCCGGTACGGTACTGGGCCTGGCCTTGCTGGCCGGCCCGTCGTTGGCGGGCCTGTCGCTCGCCGGCGTGTCGCCGGCGCAGGCCTATACGGTCTACGTCACCAACGAGAAGGGCAACTCCGTCAGCGTCATCGACACCGAGACGATGGCGGTGACCGGCACCTGGAAGGTCGGCCGGCGTCCGCGCGGCGTCACCACCAGCAAGGACGGCAAGGAACTCTTCGTCTGCGCCAGCGACGACGACCGCATCGACGTGCTCGACACCAGCACCGGCAAGGTGGTGCGCTCGCTGCGCTCCGGCCCCGACCCGGAGCAGTTCATCCTCGGCCCCCAGGGCAACCTGCTCTACGTCGCCAACGAGGACGACAGCCAGGTCACCGTCATCGACGTCGAGAAGAACAAGGTCCTGGCCGAGGTGCCGGTGGGTGTCGAGCCGGAGGGCATGGGCCTGTCGCCGGACGGCAAGATCCTGGTGAACACCTCCGAGACCACCAACATGGCGCACTTCATCGACACCACGACCTTCGCGGTGATCGACAACGTGCTGGTCGATGCCCGCCCGCGCTTCGCCGAGTTCACGGCGGACGGGAAGTATCTCTGGGTCTCGGCCGAGGTCGGCGGAACCATCAGCGTCATCGACGTCGCCGCCCGCCGGGTGATCAAGAAGATCACCTTCAAGATCCCGAGCGTGAACGACGAAGCGATCCAGCCCGTCGGCATCCGCATCACCAAGGACGGCACCAAGGCTTTCGTGGCGCTCGGCCCGGCCAACCGCATCGCGGTGATCGACGCCAAGACCTACGCGGTGGAGAAGTACCTGCCCGTGGGCCAGCGCGTCTGGCAGCTCGCCTTCACGCCGGACCAGAAGCTGCTGTTCTCCACCAACGGCTCCTCGAACGACATCTCGGTGGTGGACGTGGCGGCCGAGAAGGTGGTGAAGAGCATCCCCGTGGGGCTTCTGCCCTGGGGGGTCGCGGTCTCGCCGAACTAGGCACGCGCCCCTCAGGAAGGCTTCCGGATTGGCTCATCCGCGTTTCCGGCAGCTGGACGCGTCCCTCTCCCCCTTGTGGGGAGAGGTTGGGAGTGCGGGTGGTGCCGCTGGCCCCGGGGGCCTGAGGGTCACCCAGCCCCACCTCCAACGCCTCCCCACAGGGGAGGAGAGCTCCGTGAGATCGAAAACGACGACCGCTCCAAGGCGGCACCGCCCTCGGGCGGCACCGCCCTCGGGCGGCCAACGGGAGGACAACGAATGACGCGAACGATGCAGCTTGCCGCCCTCGCCCTGGCGGCGTGTCTCGCCACCGGTCCGGCCGGGGCCCTCGACCTGACGAAGAAGCGCCAGAACCTGCCCGATCTCGTCCTCGGCAACGAGGAGGGCAACGACTTCGTCGTGGAGAACAAGGAGATCGAGCTTGAATCCGGCAAGGCCTACCGCCTGCGGATCGTCGCCAAGGGCCGGCAGGAGTACAAGTTCTACGCCACCGAGTTCTTCCGCAACATCTGGTTCAACCAGATCGTCATCCAGCACCTGGAGATCCACGGCAGCGGCCCGCCGGACCACTTCGAATTCGACGATCCGGGCGAGATCGCGATCGAGTTCGTGGCCATCCGGCCCGGGGAGTATCCCTGGTCGGTCCATGGCCTCGAATCCAAGGGCATGACCGGCAAGTTCATCGTGAAGTAGGACCCCTGTTGATGCGCGCGCCCCCGGTTCTTGCCTTCTCCGTCCTCCTCGTCCTCGGGAGCGTCGCCGCCCACGCGGACGACAAGGCCGCCTGCGTGGAGGGCATCGCGATGATCAAGGCCGAACTCGCCAAGCCCGCCCCGGAGGCGGCCCAGCCCAAGCTCAAGAAGGCCCTGCGGGTGGCCGAGCGCGAGTTGGGGGAGGGCGAGTTCGACGAGTGCCTCGACGCGGTCGGCGACGCCCGGCGGGCCTTGAAGCCGTGAGCGCAAGCCCTGCCCTCGACGTCGCCCATGTCAGCCACCGCTTCGGCACGCGGGCGGCCCTCTCCGACGTCTCCCTCAGCGTGCCCCGCGGGCACTTCACCGCCCTGCTCGGGCCGAACGGGGCGGGCAAGACCACCCTGTTCTCGGTGATCACCCGGCTCTACGCGAACCAGGACGGCCGGGTCTCGATCCTGGGCCATGCCCTCGACCGGGAGCCGAGCCGGGCGCTGGCCCGCCTCGGCGTGGTGTTCCAGGCCCGCACCCTCGACACCGACCTCACCGTCGCGCAGAACCTGCTCTACCACGCCAGCCTGCACGGCATCACCCGCAAGGCCGCCAAGGCGCGGATCGAGAGCCTGCTCGCCCGCGTCGGGCTGCGCGACAGGCGGGACGACAAGGTCCGCACCCTGTCCGGCGGCCAGTCCCGCCGCATCGAGATCGCCCGCTCCCTGGTGCACGAGCCCCGGCTGCTGCTCCTCGACGAGCCCACCGTCGGCCTCGATCTCGAATCGCGCGCCGACATCGTCGCCATCGTGCGCGCCCTGGTGCGCGAGGAGGGATTGTCGGTGCTCTGGGCCACCCACATCTTCGAGGAGATCGACGCGGGCGACGACGCGGTGGTGCTGCACAAGGGCCGCATCGTGGCGCGCGGCACCGCCGGCTCCATCGCCCGGGGCGACGAGACCCTGGAGGCGGCCTTCCGCCGCCTCGTCGCCGAACCCGCCCGGCAGGCCGCATGAACACGATCGAGCGCACGCCACCCCATCCGGCCGTCTCAGCACAGGCCGAGACGCCCGTGCCCCATCTCGGGCGCCTCGACGCGGTCGGCTACCTGATCTGCCTCGGTGGCATCGTGCGGCGCGAGCTGCTGCGCTTCTTCAACCAGAAGGAGCGCTTCTTCTCGGCGCTCGTGCGCCCCCTGGTCTGGCTGTTCATCTTCGCGGCGGGCTTTCGCAACACGCTCGGCGTCTCGATCGAGCCGCCCTACCAGACCTACGTGCTCTACGAGGTCTACGTGGTGCCGGGCCTCGCCGTGATGATCCAGCTCTTCAACGGCATGCAATCCTCCCTCTCGATGGTCTACGACCGCGAGGTCGGCTCGATGAAGGTGCTGCTCACCAGCCCCTATCCGCGCTGGCTGCTGCTGCTGGCCAAGCTGATCGCCGGCGTCACCGTCTCGGTGGTGCAGGCCTACGCCTTCCTGGCCATCGCGTGGTTCTGGGAGCTCGACATCCCGGCCATCGGCTACGTGGCGGCGCTGCCGGCCTTCATCGCCTCGGGACTGATGCTCGGCGCCATCGGCCTGCTGCTCTCCTCCATGGTCAAGCAGCTGGAGAACTTCGCCAGCGTGATGAACTTCGTGATCTTCCCGATGTTCTTCGCCTCCTCGGCGCTCTACCCGCTCTGGCGCATCCGCGAATCCTCCGAGACCCTGTACTGGATCTGTCAGGCAAACCCCTTCTCCCACGCCGTGCAGCTCGTGCGCTTCGCCCTCTACGGGCAGTTCGAGCCGGTCGCCTGCGCGGTGGTCGTGGGCACCACCCTCGCCTTCTTCACCCTCGCCGTCGTGGCCTACGATCCCGGCCGTGGCATCATGGCCCGGCGCGGCGGCCCGGCCGGAGACAATTCCTGATGACCGTTCGCACGATGTCCGCCCGTACCCTGATGAGCCTCGCCGCCCTCGCCCTCGGGGCCGGAACGGCCCTGGCCCAGCCCAAGGGCGATCCCGACTGGCCCTGCGTCCAGCGCAAGGTCTCGACCCTCAGCCCTGGTACGGTCTGGACCGGGCCGGACCTCGAGGCCGCCGGCGCCTGGGGCGACGATTTCGAAGCGGCGGCGCTCGCCCAGAAGATCGCCTCGCGGCGCACCGCCCTCGACGAGGTCGACCCGCTCCTCGACGCCTTCGCCGCCAAGGTCGGCCCCGAGAAGGACAAGCGCCTGACCCGCGTCTTCGCCGGCGTGTTCGAGGTCATCAACGGCGAGCGCAACAAGGTGATCTCGGGCATCGGCCGCTACGCCCAGGGGCAGCGCCGCATGGCCGAGCGCATCCGCGACGAGGCCGATCAGATCAGCGCCACCAAGGACGGTCCGAGCGCCCAGGACGCCCGCGACATCCCCAAGGACGCCTCCGAGCTGGAGACCAAGTTCACCTGGGACCGGCGCATCTTCCAGGAGCGCAGCCAGTCCCTGACCTATGTCTGCGAGGTCCCGACCCTGCTGGAACAGCGCCTCGGCGAGATCGCCCGGCGAATCCAGGCGCGCCTTTGAGGGCAGGGGGCCGGCCCCGGCCCGCGCCCTTGCGGTCGCCATTGCCAGTTTATCCCGGGTGCCTTGCTGAAACATCCTTAAGGCCTTGAAATCAGGCCCGAAATTGTGTCCGCGACGCCACGCCGGACGGCCAAGCAAGCTTTGGCGCCGCAAATCCACGGAAACGGCCCGCCGCACGATTGTTCTTCATCCTGGATCCTCTCAAAGGTGTGACCGAAGCCCCGGACAAGGGGCAGGGACACCAAGACGACCGAGGGGCTGGGGATGATGAAGCGGACCTTGCGCGGCAGCCTGTTGCTGTCGGTGGCACTGATCCCGGGCGCGGTCTGCGCCCAGGGCGTCGCGCCGGCGGGTGGGCAGCAGGCGGTGACGCTGAGCGAACTCGACGTGGTGGCGACCACGCCGGTGAGCGCCACGGGCGGCGGCGGCGGCGTCTCGCTCTACAGGATCCCCAACACGGTCGAGACCGTCACGGCGGCCGACTTCGCCCAGGACCGGGCGACCCTCGACCCGACCTTCACCCTCGCGCGCAAGACGCCGGGCGTGAACCTGTCGGACGGGCAGGGCAACAGCTTCCGCCAGACCCTGACCTATCGGGGCTTCGACGCCTCGCCGCTGCAGGGCGCCCCGCAGGGCCTCGCCGTCTACCAGAACGGCGTGCGCATCAACGAAGCCTTCGGCGACGTGGTGAACTGGGATCTGATCCCCTCGGTGGCGATCAACCGGATCGACATCGTCACCGGCAACCCCGTCTTCGGCCTCAACGCCCTGGGCGGCGCCGTCAACATCGAGATGAAGAACGGCTTCACCTGGCAGGGCAAGGAGGTCACCGTCAGCGGCGGCTCCGACGGGCGCATCAGCGGCTCCCTGCAATACGGCGAGGTCATCGGACCCTGGAGCTTCTACTTCGCCGGCGAGGGCCTGCGCGACGGCGGCTGGCGCTTCCGGTCGCCCTCGGAGATCGGCCGCGTCTACGCCGATCTCGGCCACAAGACCCTGGATTCCGAGTTCCACATCATCGCCTCGGGCGCCAAGACCTTCTTCGGCGCCGCCGCCGCCACGCCGGTGGACTTCACCCACGTCAACGAGCGGGCGATCTTCACCTCGCCCCAGACGATCTCCACCGAGCAGGGCCAGATCCAGGTCACCGGCAAGGTCGTGGTCTCGCCGACCTGGGACCTCCAGGGCAACGCCTACGTGCGCCGCCTGAGCCAGTTCGTGATCGACGGCAACGACGGCAATTTCGAGCAGTGCAGCACCCGCTCCAGCAACCGCGGCTTCCTCTGCTTCGAGGATGACGGCTTCGAGCGCGGCGCCCTGAGCGACCGGGCCTTTCGCGACCAGTTCACGATCGTCGGGCGCCAGGGCCAGCGCATCCCGTTCACCACGGGCGTCCCCTACGGCACCCTCGACACCATACGCACCGAGGCGGTCGGCTACGGCGGAACGCTGCAGGCCACCAACCGCGACCAGGTCTTCGGCCACAACAACACCTTCGTGGTCGGCGGCAGCATCGATGCGGCCAACTACTCCTACAAATCCTCGAGCACGCTCGGCGTGATCAACCCGGATCTCAGCGTCACCACCGATCCGCTGAACCCGAACTACGGCACCATCCCGGGCCTCGGCACCGAGGCGATCCGCACGGCGGCGGCCCTCGGCATCGCGCCCAGCAACGTCACCGGCTCGAACCTCTACATGGGCCTCTACGCCCTCGACACCTTCGACGTCACCGACGCCCTGTCGCTCACCGCCGGCGCCCGGCTCAACTTCGCCCGGATCTCGACCCAGGACCAGACCGGCTTCTCCCCGGACGTGACGGGCACGCACTACTTCACCAAGGTGAACCCGGTCGTGGGCGCCACCTACCGGTTCTTCCCCTGGCTGAACCTCTACGGCGGCTACTCCGAGTCGAACCGCGCCCCGACGCCCCTCGAGCTCGCCTGCGCCAATCCCGACCGGCCCTGCCTGCTGCCGAACTCGCTCGTGGCCGATCCGCCGCTCAAGCAGGTCACCGGCCAGACCTACGAGGTGGGTTTCCGCGGCACCGTGCCGAACTTCTACGAGAACGGCCTGTTCAACTACAAGATCGGCGCCTTCCGCACGGACCTGCGCAACGACATCCTGCAGGTCGCGGTGCCGGGCAACGCCGCCCGCGGCTACTTCGTCAATGTGCCGGCCACCCAGCGCCAGGGCATCGAGGTCTCGGGCGAGTATGTCGGCGAGCGCCTGAGCCTCTACGGCAACTACGCGCTCATCGACGCCACCTTCCAGTTCGAGGGCGAACTGTCCTCGCCCAACAACCCGTTGGCGGATGACGGCCTGATCAACGTGCGCCGCGGCAACAACGTGCCGCTGATCCCGAACCACCAGTTCAAGGCCGGGTTCAACTACCTGATCACCCCGATCTGGACCTTCGGCATGAACCTGTCGGCCTTCTCCTCGTCCTACTACCGGGGCGACGAGTCGAACATCAACCGCAAGCTGCCGCCCTACTTCACCGCCAACCTGAACACGAGCATCCAGGTCACCCAGAACGTGCAGGTCTTCGCCCTGGTCACCAACCTGTTCAACAACCGCTACGCCAATTTCGGCACCTTCGCCGAGACCGGCGCGGTCGCGGGCAACTTCGTGATCAACGATCCGCGCACCACGACCCTGGTGCAGCCGCTCTCGGCCTATGGCGGCGTCCGGGTGACCTGGTAGACCGACGCGTCGGTTCGGGGGCCTCCCCCGAACCGCGCAGTCCCTGCGCACGGCGCCCCCGCAAGACCAGGCCGGGCCCGAATGCAGATCTTCCGCCTGACAAGACGAACGGCGCAGCCTCGCAGCTGCGCCGTTCGTTTTTGGTCCATCCGAACTCACCCCTGAAACCCCACCCTGACCTCACGATCCAGCGATTTTGCCGCTTCGACCCAGGCATGAGTTCAAAACATCCCCGCAGGGGTTGCCGGATTCTCCCGATTCTTCTACCAGATGGCAAGTTGAGTCGTCGACTCGACTCGCCATGACTCGGGCCGACTCGCCCCGGTCATGTCCTTCTCGGGGAAGTACCTGACAGTTCTTCCCGATGATCTTCGGAGTATTCAGAGATGTCGTCCCGCCTGTCCGCCGTCACCCTCCTCGCCGTCCTGCTCGGCGCCGCTCCTGCCTTCGCGGCCGACGTCTCGGCCTTCGATCCGGACAAGGACGGCACCATCGACCTCGCCGAGGCGCAGGCCGCCGCCTCCAAGAAGTTCGACATGCTCGACCCCGACAAGGACGGCACCCTCGACGCCAAGGAGCTGAACGGCCTCCTGACCCCTGCCGAGCTGAAGGCCGCCGATCCGGACAGCGACGGCACCCTCGACAAGAAGGAATACCTCGCCGTGGTGGCGGCGCGCTTCAAAGCCGCAGACCCGGATGCCGAGGGGACCATCGACGCGAAGGAACTCTCGTCGCCCGCAGGCGTCTCTCTGGCGACCCTGATGAAGTAAGGCTGCCCGCGGGGCGGCCGACCCACCCGGAGAGCCCATCCATGCGGATCACCACCGTCCTGCCCGCCGCCCTCATCCTGCTCGGCGCGGCCGGACCCGCCGTCGCCTCGTCCTGTTCGGAGCAGATCGCCACGATCGAGCGCCGCCTCGACAGCGCCGGCGCCGAGCAGATCACGGGCAAGGAGCCGCCCGGCGGCCCGACCTCCTCGCACTCGGACAAGGCCCTCGATCACGCCCCCAAGGGAAAGCCGACCGACCCGTCCACCACGGCCAGCGCCGGTGGCATCTCCGAGGCCCGCGACCTGATCAAGAAGGCGCGTGCCCAGGACAAGGCCGGTGACATGAAGGGCTGCGAGGACACGATGACCGAGGCCAAGAAGAAGGCCGGCGCCCTGCCGTAGGCCCTCGCAGCCTCGATCCCGCGAACGGCACAAGGGCCGCCCCCTCCCGGGGGGCGGCCCTTGTCGCGTTCCGGGGGCGGCGGGCCCGTCGACTCAATACGCGTTCCGGGTCCGGAACAGCGAGACCGGGGTCGCCAGCATGATCTTCACGTCGAACAGGATCGACCAGTTCTCGATGTAGTGCAGGTCGTGCTCGACGCGCTTCTGGATCTTGTCGCTGGTGTCGGTCTCGCCGC
The DNA here is from genome assembly GCF_059816145.1 of Methylobacterium sp. 001424705. NCBI lineage: Bacteria > Pseudomonadati > Pseudomonadota > Alphaproteobacteria > Hyphomicrobiales > Methylobacteriaceae > Methylobacterium > Methylobacterium sp. 001424705. The sequence goes on from NZ_JCBANU010000006.1 coordinate 139,745, forward strand.
GCCAGCCGTTGACCTGGGCCCAGCCGGTGATGCCGGGCTTGACCTTGTGGCGGGCGAAGTAGCCGTCCACCACCTGGTCGTAGAGGGTGTTGGCGGCCTTGGCCTGGAGGGCGTGCGGCCGGGGACCGACGAGGGAGAGCTCGCCCTTGATGACGTTGAACAGCTGCGGCAGTTCGTCGAGCGAGGTCTTGCGGATGAACCGGCCCACCGGGGTCACGCGCGGGTCGTCCCGCGTGACCAGCCGGGCCGCGCCGGCATCGCTCTGGTTCACGTACATCGAGCGGAACTTGTAGACCTCGATCAGCTCGTTGTTGAAGCCGTAGCGCTTCTGCCGGAACAGCACCGGCCCGGGCGAACCGAGGCGCACCGCCAGGGCGACCGCCAGCATCACGGGCGCCAGGACCACCAGCATCGCGCAGCCGACCACCCGGTCGAAGATGCTCTTGGCGACGATGTCCCAGTCGGCCATCGGCTTGTCGAAGATGTCGAGCACCGGCACCGCGCCGAGATAGGAATAGGCCCGCGGGCGCAGGCGCAGCTTCGAGGCCTGGGCCGAGAGCCGGATGTCGATGGGCAGGACCCAGAGCTTGGCCAGCATCTGCAGGATGCGGTCCTCGGCGGCGATCGGGATCGTGAAGATGATGAGGTCGAGGCGCGTGGTGCGGGCATAGGCGACGAGGTCGCTCACGGTGCCGAGCTTCGGGTAGCCGGCCACCACCGTGTCGGAGCGCATATCGCCGCGGTCGTCGAACACGCCGACGATGCGCACGCCGGACTCCGCTTCCGCGTCGAGGGCGCGGATCAGGTCCTCGGCGACGGGGCCGCCGCCGACGATGGCGGTGCGGCGGTCGAAATGGCCGCGCTGCTTCCGGGCCGTGATGAACCGCGCCAGGGCGAGGCGGCCGGTCAGGAGGGCGGCGAGGCCGGCGACGAAGACGCTGGCCATCCAGACCCGGGAATAGTGGTCGGCGATCTTGGCGAACACCATGGCGGTGGCCGCCAGGAGGAAGGCCAGCGACCAGGCGCCCACCAGCCGCAGCGCGGAGCCGCGCAGGGTGCGGAAGGCCGCCATGCGGTAGGCCCCCACGGCCTGGAGCAGGCAGACGGCCAGGGCGGCGAGGCCGAGGGTGGCGGCGAGGTAGCGGGGCGACAGCGGCACGATCCCGGCGAGCTGCAGGCGCTGGATCACGATCCCGAGAATCGCCACGAGGGCGAACTCCGCGATCCGGACGCAGCCGGCCAGCACCACCGGCGACAGCAGCTTCGGGGCGGCCGGGCGCATCCGCGCCTCGGCGGGCGGCAGCGCCGTGGCCGCCCCCCCCTCGGACTGGGGTCCGAAGCGGCCCGCGGCATCCAGCAGGTCACGGACATCGAAGGCGCTCATGGCTGACTTCCGGGCTCGGGCACGCGTCTTGGAAACGGGGAGCGGGGTTGCGGGTCGGATCGGGACGGAAGGGCGGGCGTCACGGGGCCGTGGGCGCGACGGCGTGGCCCGCACCGGGCATCCGGGCGCGCAGGGCCGCGGCGTAGCCGGAGAGCACGTCGGAGCCCATGCGGGTCATAGAGAAGCGGGCCCGAACCGAGGCCGCCAGGGTCTCGACGCGCTGCCGGGAGGCCTCGGGATCCTCGTCGAGGACCCGCGCGATGGCCTGGGCCAGGGCCTGCCCGTCGCGGGGCGGCACCAGGTCGGAGGCCGCGGCCCCGAAGATTTCCGGGATGCCCCCGACATTGGTGGCGACGAGGGGCTGGCAGGCGGCGGCCGCCTCCAGCACCACGTAGGGGAGGGATTCGGCGAGCGAGGGCACCACCATGAGCCGCCCCCGGGCCAGCACCGGGCGGATCGCCTGCGGCGGCTCGAAGGACACCGCCTCGCCGAGGCCCATCGCCACCACGCGGTCGGACAGGATGGCGGAATCGGGGCCGGAGCCCACCATCAGCAGCCGCAGGGGACGGCCCGCGGCGCGTAGGCGCAGGAGGGCGTCGAGGAGGAAGGGCACGCCCTTGGCGTCGCGCAACTCGCCGATATAGACGAGGTCGACCCGGTCCGCGGCCGGCACGATCGGGGCGAATTCGGCCTCGCTGATCCCGTTGTGGACGATGCGGGTGATGCGGCGCGGGTCCCCCGCATGGGCCCGGTGCCGCCCGGCGACGTACTCGCTCTCGAACAGGAACACGTCGGTGCGCAGGCCCATCAGGCGCTCGAGGCCCATGTAGAACCGATGGCGCAGGGTGCCGGGCTTGTAATTGTAGCTGCCCCCGTGGGGCGTGTAGGCGCGGATCGGCGCGGGGCCGGGCACCACGGCCAGGCGGGCGTAGACGCCGCCCTTGGCCCCGTGCCCGTGCAGGACGGTGGCCCCCACCGCCGCGGCGCGCCGGGCGATGGTGCGGAGCGCCGCGAGGTCGGAGGGATGCGGGTTGCGCCGCATCGGCAGGCGGGTGATGCCGAGGGCGAGGCTGGGCGCGAGCTCGGCCAGGGCCTGGGCGGCGCGCTCGCCGCCGGTGGAGGCGTCGCAGACGATGCCGACCTGATGGCCCGCCGAGGCCTGCAGGCGGGCGAGATCGACCACGTGGCGGAACAGGCCGCCCACGGGCGCGCGGAACACGTGCAGGATGCGCTGGGCGGGGAGGCCGCCCGAGGCGGCGCTGAGCGCCGCGCCCGGGTCGCTGGCACCGGTCGAACCGAGGGGGAACGCGTTCACGACAGCTGCTCCACGCACCGTAGCGCGAGCGGCCGGGCCGCTCGTCCGTCGCGAGACCTTGGCGCACGACCGGTGCGTGGACCGTTAAGGCGGAACCCGCGCCGAGTCGGGCGAAGGCCCGGACCAGCGGAATAGTTCTCGGTTCAGTTAGGCGAGTCCTAACCGCCGCGAGGGCATCGTCCGCATCCGGCCGCGGCCGGGACGAGGGGCTCCTAGAAGAAGCGCTCCTTGATCACGATGGTGTCACCGGGGCGCACCGGGTAAGTCATCGGCACGATGCCGGAGACGAGGCCGTCCCGGCCCTCGCGGGTGAGAACCGCGTAGTCGCGGGCGGCGCGGGGCCCGAAGCCGGCGGCGATCGCCACCGCGGTCTCCACGGCCATGCCGTTGACGTAGGGATACTGGCCCGAGGTCGTGACTTCGCCGAGGATGTAGAACGGCCGGTAGGCGTCCACCTCCACGGTGACGTGGGGCTCGCGGACGAATCCGGCCGAGAGCTTGGCCTCGATGGTCCGCGCCGCCTGGCTGGTGGGCTGGCCGCCGACCTTCACGAGACCGATGAGGGGCATGGCGATGTTGCCGGCCCCGTCGACCGCATAGATGTTCGAGAGGTTGTCCTGGCCGAAGACGATGACCCGGAGGCGGTCCCCGGCGGAGAGGGTGTAGCGGGCACCGATGGAGCCGGTGCCCGTCGCGTCGAGCTGATCGGTCCGGAAATCCGGGCGCAGGCAGCCGCCGAGCGCCAGGCTCGACGTGAGAGCTAAGAGGAGTGATCGCCGGTTCATCACTACTGCCGTCGTGAGGAGAATTCGAACCCAGCCCTAAGCCGATATGGTTAACGAACACTGACGTCCCGCTTCGGGGTGCAGGAAACGCGCGGTTCTTAACGTCCGGTCAACCTTAAACCGGTCTAGTCGTGGAAAGCCGGCCGCTCCGCGGTCGACGCCCTTGCCTTGCGTAAAGATCGAGCCATGCCCCGCTCTTCGCTGTTCGAGCCCACGCGCGATGCGTCCCCCGCCGGAAGCGAGGGCCTGGGGCTGTCGCAGCTCGCAGGCGTTCTGCGCCGGTCCTGGCGCTGGATCGTCATCCCGACCGCCCTGGCCACCATCGGCGCCATCGCCTTCGTGCAGGTGGTCTCGCCGCGCTACACCGGCGAGGCGAAGATCCTGCTGGAGAGCCGCGACACGCCCTACACCCGCACCGCCCAGGAGCGCGGCGAGCAGCCCCAGCCCATCGACGAGCAGGCGGTGGCGAGCCAGGTGCAGGTGGTGATGTCGCGCGATCTCGCCCGCGAGGCGATCCGCCGGCTGTCGCTCGCCGGCAATGCGGAGTTCGACCCCGGCGTCGCCGGCTTCGGCCCGCTCCAGCGCGCCCTGATGATGATCGGGCTGGCCAAGAACCCGATGGAGCGTCCGCCCGAGGAGCGGATGCTGGAGACCTACTTCGACCGCCTGACCGTCTACCCGGCCGGCAAGTCGCGCATCCTCACGGTGGAGTTCCGCTCGAAGGACCCGCACCTCGCGGCCCAGGCGGCCAACACCATCGCCGAGCTCTACATCGCCTCCCTCGACGCGGCCAAGACCGACACCGCCCGCTACGCCTCGACCTGGCTCGGCGGCAACATCGAGACCCTGCGCACCCGCGTGGCCGAGGCCGAGGCCAAGGTCGAGACCTATCGCGCGAGCCATGGCCTGATCGCCACCGGGGGGGCCGGCGGCCAGCCCCTCGGCGCCCAGCAGCTCGGCGAGCTCTCGACCCAGCTCTCCCAGGCCCGCACCGCCAAGGCCGACCTCGCCGGCCGCGCCAAGCTGATCAAGGAGATGATCAAGGACGGCCGCGCCTTCGAGATCCCGGATGTCGCCAACAACGAGATCATCCGGCGCACCGTCGAGCAGCGCATCACCCTGCGCAACCAGCTCGCCCTGGAATCCCGGACCCTCCTGTCCGCCCACCCGCGCATCAAGGAACTGACCGCGCAGATCTCCGACCTCGACGCCCAGATCAAGGCCACGGCCGAGCGCGTGGTCCGCACCCTGGAGAACGATGCCCGCATCGCCGAGGCCCGGGTCGAGAGCCTGAACGCCGCCGTCGACGCCCAGCGCGACGTGGTCTCGAAGGGCAATTCCAGCGAGGTCCAGCTGCGGGCCCTGGAGCGCGAGGCCAAGGCCCAGCGCGAGCAGCTCGAATCCTACCTCGCCCGCTACCGCGAGGCCTCGGCCCGCGACGCCGAGAGCGCGGCCCCGGCCGATGCCCGCGTGGTCTCGCGCGCCATCACGCCGGAGACGCCGTCCTTCCCCAAGAAGCTGCCGATCGTCCTCCTGGCGGCGGTGCTCGGCCTGCTGTTCTCCATGGGCGGCGTGATCGCCCACCACCTCCTCGGCGACCCCGACGGCCCGGGCCGCCGCCGGCGGCACGAGGCGGACTCCGAGGGGGAGGCCGAGCGCCCCGCCTATGGCCGCCAGCCCTTCGCCTTCCCCGAAGCCTCCCTCGCCCTCGCGCGGCCGGGTGCCGCCGCCACGGCGCAGGCCGGCGGCTCCGGGGCGGCCCCGCCGGTGGCCGAAGGCGCGGCCCCGACGGCCGAGGCGGCGCCTGCCCGGCCGACCCTCGCCCCGGCACGGACCGAGGCGGCCGAGGCCGCCGCGACCTCCGCCCGGACCTCCGTCCCGGCCCCCGCCAACGCGGGCGCCTACGCCCTCGACCCGCTCATCGCCCGCCTGCGCACCGGCGCGGGCCCGGCCCGGTCCGGCGCGGGCCGCGCGGTCCTGGTGATCGAGGCCGTGCCGGCCAGGCGGCTGGAGGCGGGCCTTGCCGTCAGCCTCGGCAGCAGCCTCGCGGCCGGCGCGAGCGTCGTGGTGCTCGATCTCAACGGCCCCGCCTGCGGTGCGGACGAGGTGGGCCTCACCGACCTGGTGGCGGGCGAGGCCGCCTTCCTCGAGGTGATCCAGTCGATCCCCGGCTCGCGCCTGCATGCGATCCCGCGGGGCTTCGTGGACGCGGCCATCCTGGCCGAGGAGCCGCAGGCCCTGGCGATCACCCTCGACGCCCTGGCCCAGGCCTATGACTGGGTGGTGTGCCGCCTCGGCACGCCGCAGGCCCGCACCGCCCGCGACATCTTGGCGGTGGCGGGCAGCCTCATGGATACGGCGATCGTCGCCTCGGACCGCGACCCCGAGGATGCCGACCTCCTCGACCTCTACGCCCTGGCCGAGGCCTCCGGCGCCGCCCAGATCCTGGTAGCCCAGGACCACGCCGCCGCGGCCCTGGCCCCCGAGGCGCCCGCCTTCGCCGACGAGGCGATGCCCCTGCGCCTCTCGGCCGCCTGAACCGGCCCACCCGGGCGTCCGTCCCGCCGGCACCGGCCCCCGCATCCGCGAGGGGCGGTGCCGCGCGTCCGGCGGGACCCCGCTACTCCGCCGCCGCCCGGCGCCGGCGCAGGCGCGTCACCAGGGCCATCAAGCGCGGGTCGCGCTTGATGCGCCGCTTGAGGCGGGCGGCCGCGACGGTCCTGAAGGCGAAGGCCTGGCCGCGCAGGGTCACCGGCAGGGCGACCTCGCCCAGTTCGATGGTCTCGTCGCAGATGCTGCTCTTGTAGCGGGCCTCGCCCACGCCGAGGTCGAAGGTCCGGCGGCCCCGGGCCGTCTGGTCGCCGATGAGGTGGTGCAGCAGGATGTCGCCGGGGCTCGACCGGCTCACGGCCGGGTCGGCGTCGAAGGCGGTGAACATGCCGCTGTAGCGCTGGGCGTCGACCGCCCCGGCGAAGACCGCGAAGATGCGGCTGGTCTCGGTGGCGACGAGGGCCGTCACCTCGAGGACCGACCCGCCCGCCGGGGAGGCCGCCCGGGCGAGGAAGTCGCGCACCGCCGGATCGGCATAGGGGTCGGCGAGACCCATGGCGGCGAAGCGCGCGGCCTTCTGGGCGTAGAACGCGGCGAGAAAGGCCTCGGTCTCCTCGGGGGTCTCGGCGCGCCGGCAGGCCACGGGCCCGAAGGCCTCCACCAGCTTGCGCTCCTTGGCGCGGAGCTTCTTGCGGGCGTCGCTGCTGAAGACGCGCTTCAGCGTCGCGTCCGGATCGGGGCCGAGGATCAGCCCGTAGCCGTCGCTCGGGGCCGGCTCGGCCCGGTGATGCAGGGGATTGGCCGCGCCGTCCCAGAAGCGAGGCTGGTGCGAGAGGGCGAAGACGTCGATCCCGGCCTCCCGGCCGAGCCGGTGCAGGGCCTCGGCGAGGTCCTCCGGGGGCATCGCCGCCGCCTCGCGCGAGGCGAAGAGCGGCATGTGGTAGTTGGCGTGCTTCGCGCCCACCACCCGGGCCACGGTCGCCCCGCCCTCGCGGGCGACCACGAGGGGGAGGAGCACGCGGGGACGCCCGGCCGCATCGCGCAGGACCACGATCCGCAGGTCCGCGCCCGGCGCGGTCCGGGCGAAGGCCGCGACCCAGTCGAAGCGCTGGTAGGGCGTGGCCAGCACGGCCGGATCGGCCTCCAGGGCGCGCCACAGGGCCTCGGCGGCGGCCAGATCGTGGAAGACCTCCGCGGCGAGGCGGGGCCGCACCCGTGCCCGCATCGCTCCGGCTCCGGTCAGTTCATGGGCGAGAACGGCCATGCCATCATCCTTGCCATCATCCTGGGTGACCGGCGGATCGGGATCCGCCGGACGTCTGGGCCGACCCTGGCCCCGCAGCCCTTAACCCGGCGGTGACGCCGGGGCGCCACGCTCCCGCTGTCTGCGCGCGTGGGTAACGAAACCTTGCCGGTTGGCGTGGTCCCCTGGGGCGAGGCCGAAACGGATTCACCATGTCCGCTCCTGAGACCCCCGCGACCCAGACGTCCGCGACGCAGCCCCCTGCCGCCCCGGCGCCCCCCTTGAGCCGACGCCACCGCCTGTTCGCCGCCGGCTTCCGGGCCATCGCAGCGAGCCGGGCGGACCTTTGGCTCGGGCCGGTGGCGCGCGGGCGCGGGCTGATCCTGACCTTCCACCACGTCCGCCCCGGGCGTCCGGGGCCCTACGACCCCAACGGGCTCCTGGCCATCACCCCGGATTTCCTCGACCGGACCCTGGCGCTGGTGCGCCGGCGGGGATTCGAAATCCTCGGCCTCGACGCCCTGCCGGAGCGCCTCGCCGCGGGCGGACGCCCCTTCGTCGTGCTCACCTTCGACGACGGCTATCGCGACAATGCCGAACACGCGGCCCCGATCCTGCGGCGGCACGGGGCGCCCTGGACGCTGTTCGTCACCAGCGACTTCGCGAGCGGACAGGGGCGCCTGTGGTGGCTTGAACTGGAAGAGGCGATCCGCCGCCTGGACCGGGTCCGGGTGCCGGAGGCGGGCCTCGACCTGCCGGCCCGCGACGCCCACGAGAAATCCGCCGCCTTCGCGGCCGTCTATCGCCGGCTGCGGTCGGGCCCGGAGGCGCGGCTCCTTGCGGGTATCGCCGCCCTCTGCGCCGAGGCCGGCCTGGCGCCGGGGCGCATGGCCGGCGGGCTCTGCCTGTCCTGGTCCGAGCTGCGGGATCTCGCTCGCGACCCCCTCGTCACCTTCGGCGCCCACACGATCAGCCACCCGATGCTGGCCAAGCACGGCGAGGCCGTCGCACGCCGGGAGATCGCGGAGGGGCGGGCGCGGATCGCGGCCGAACTCGGCCGCCCGGTCACGCACCTGTCCTACCCGGTGGGCGATCCGACCTCAGCCGGCCCGCGCGATTTCACCCTCGCCCGGGACCTCGGCTTCGCCACGGCGGTCACGACCCGGCCGGGCCACCTCTTCGCCGCCCATGCGGACCACCTGCACGCGCTGCCGCGGGTCTCGGTGAACGGGCACCACCAGACGGAGGCCGCGCTCTCGGCCCTGCTCTCGGGGGTGCCGTTCCTGGCCTGGAACCGGGGCCGCCGGCTCAACGTCGCCTGAAGCCCTCAGCGCCGGCGGCGGTGTCGGCGAGAGGCGCGGCTCTCGCCGCCCGCGATGGCGAAGCTGACGCTCTGGCGGCCGTGGCGGGCATGGCGGCCGCGCCGCGTGCGATGGCCGATGGAAGCGATCGCCGCCCCCGTCGCCGCGGCGCTCGCGGCGATGCTCTGGGGGATCGCCGCCAGCGCGTTGGCGACCTCGGCCGAGGCGGCGCCGGCGGAGACGCCGCCGGCGACGTTCCTGGCGGCCGGGCCGAACAAGGCGAGGCACTGGTTGTAGGCGAGGTCGTTCTTCAGACGTTCGCAGTCGGAGACCGAGCGGGGCGCCCCCTGCGCCTGCGCGGGACGCACCGCCAGGAGGGGGAGGGCCGACAGGATCGCGAGGCCGAGCAGAAGCGAGGGCGTGCACAGGCGTGGCATTGAGCGGGACGACGGCCTTTTAACGAATGACACGGCGCGTGTCTGGCGCCCGAGTGCGGCGAAAACCCGACGCCGGCCGCCATTTTCTTGCCGGTCCGGAGGTTCTCCCCGGTTCCGGCACCCTCAGCCCCGATCCCCGGCGTCATTCTTGCCCATCCAGCTGATGAGCGGCATCAGCGGGAAGATCCAGGCGATGCCCAGCAGGGCGTAGAGCACCGCCTGCACGGCCGCCGGGGTCTCGGAGATCCGGCTGTCGGCCAGCGCCATGGCCAGCGGCGCGTAGATGATGATGAAGGCCAGCATCACGATCGTGCCGATCAGCGAGCGGGTGCGGCGGCGCATCGGCCTGGTCCTCGAAGCGAACGGGTGTCTCCCAGGGGGGTAGAGCGCCGGGCGAGCGATGGCAACGGCCGGGCCCGCGACCCTTTTCGCATCCCGCCCCGGGGCTTCTTTCCAGGCTCCTGGCCGTAACCCTTCGCCTCAGAGCTCCGCCGAGCGGTTCGACAGCTCCATCCGCAATTGCCGGGCGGCCTCCTGCAGGGCGGCGTCGCGGCGGCGGCGGGGCCGGGGCACCGTCACGGGCATCTCGGCCGCCAGCCGGCCGGGGCTGCCGGCGAGCACGACGACCCGGTCGGCAAGGGTCACGGCCTCGTCGATGTCGTGGGTCACGAACAGGATGGTCTTGCCCGTCGCCGCCTGGATGCGCTGCAATTCGTCCTGAAGGCCCTCGCGGGTGAAGCTGTCGAGCGCCGAGAACGGCTCGTCCATGAGGAGCACGTCCGGGTCGACGGCCAGCGCCCGGGCGATGGCGACGCGCTGGCGCTGGCCGCCGGAGAGCTGGTGCGGCCAGCGCTGGCCGAGGTCGCCGAGGCCCACGAGGTCGAGCATCGCCTGCGCCTTGGCCAAGCGCTCGGCCTTGGACAGGCCGCTGCCCTCGAGCCCGAAGGCGACGTTGGCGACGACCCGCCGCCAGGGCAGCAGCCGCGCATCCTGGAAGACCAGGGCCATCGGCGTGCGGCAGTCGGGGCGGGCGCGGAGGCGCACGGTGCCCGAGCTCGGCTTGGCCAGGCCGATCAGCACGCGCAGGACGGTGGACTTGCCGACCCCGGATTCGCCGACGATGACGAGGAACTCGCCGCGGGCCACGTCGAGGTCGAGGTCTTCCAGGATGACGGTCCGGGTGCCGGCGCGCGCGTAGGCGAGGCTCAGGCCCGCGATGGAAATGATCGGCTCAGGCGTGATCGATTCGGGCATCTCAGGCGCGCCACCGTAGGAGCCACCCCTGGAGGGCGACGAAGGCCGTGTCGAACAGGCCGTAGAGGGCGGCCATGGTGAGCATGTAGACGACGACGATGTCGGTGGAGAGCAGGCTGGAGGCCTGCATCATCCGGGCGCCGACGCCGGGCACGCCGAAGATCTCGGCGGCCACCACCGCCATCCAGGCCTGGCCCAGCGCCGTGCGCAGGCCGACGAGGATGCCCGGTGTCGCGGCCGGGAGCAGGATCTTGGTGAGCCGGGACCAGGGCGAGCCGAAGCCGAAGGCCTGCGCCACCTCGACGAGGTCGCGGTCGACGCCGCGCACCGCCCCCTGCGTCGCGAAGAAGACGATCCAGAACACGCCGATGGCGATGATGAAGACGGCGGCCTCCGGCTGGACGCCGAACCAGATGATGGCGAACGGCACCCAGGCCAGACCGGGAATCGGACGCAGCAGGCGCACGATCCAGGCGGTGGCGGCTTCGAACCAGCGGAACATGCCGCTGAGGAGGCCGAGGGCGATACCCGCCCCCGCGCCGACGGCGAGACCGGTCACGTAGTGGCTCAAGCTCGACAGCACCGCCTCGCCCCAGACGCCGAGGCGCACCTCGTTGAGGAAGGCGGCCGGGATCGTGCTCGGCGGCGGCAGGAAGGCCGGGTTGATCAGGCCGAGGCGCGGCATCGCTTCCCAGAACAGCAGGAAGGCGAGGAGGCCGGCCGCCGCCAGGGCGGTGGAGCGCAGGGCTATCATGGCCGGCGCCCCGGCAGGCTGCGGGTCGGACCCGAGCGGGGGCGGCGCCGCGGTGGAAGGGGTCTGGGGGTCATCGGGCTCGTGGGTTGTGAAGGCATCGCGGCGCAGCCGGCCGGAGCGGATGCGGAGGGACGGGTGAGGGCATTCAGGCCCCGCCAGCGGCGGCGTCGCGGGTCCGCGGCCTCACGACGGAGGCGGTCTCGCGGGACCGGCCGGGCGCTGGGCCGCCCTGGGCCGGGCCGGTGGAGGCGAACAGGCCGTTGGAGGCGAACAGACGGTGACGCCCCACAGGCCTCCGCAGCGCCGCGATCGCGCCGGGTGCGCCGCCGGCGTGGCGCGCCCGCGCCCGCGCCAGGGCGACGTCGTCATCGTCGCGGAGGCGAGCCAAGCCCGCGACCGCGTGGTCCGCGTCGCGGAGATGCCGTGCGAACGGGTCGCCGATGAAGCCGGCGGTGCCGGTGAGGAAGACGCGCATGGGGTCCCTGGCGGCCGTCCGAACCGGGTCGAGCCTGTCCCCGACCTACACGCAGCGCCGCGCGACCTCAAGAAAGCGGGGGGCCGCCTCCATAGGCCCGCCGCCCCGGAGGCCATCGGGGTCCGTCATCGCTCCCGGGGGCTCCGTCGGCGATTGTCCCGGCGGGGGTTCGTCGTGCCGGAAACCCGCTTGCACCCCCCGTCATCCCGGGGCCGCGCCGCTCGGGATCCAGACACACAGGTGGTGCAGGACCATCGACGGGCGGCGACCCTGGATCGCACGCCGCTGCCCCTTCGGGTCCGGGCTCGCCTGCGGCGCCCCGGAATGGCGGCGCGTCCTCCCCTGCGATCACCCTGTCCACGGGGGGCCGCGTCGGACTGGAGCGACCCCTGGGAACAGGGGGGTGGGACGCGATGCGCCCCCCTCGTCAGAACACGTGCCGCAGGATGACGAACAGCCCGCCCGCCAGGGTGATGGCCGCCGGCAGGGTCAGCACCCAGGCAAGCGCCATGTTGCGCACGGTGGCGACCTGCAGGCCCGAGCCGTTGGCCGCCATGGTGCCGGCGACGCCGCTCGAAAGGATGTGGGTGGTGGAGACGGGCAGTCCGTAGAGCTCGGCCAGCCCGATGGTACCAGCGGCCACCATCTCGGCCGAGGCGCCCTGGGCGTAGGTGAGGTGGGTCTTGCCGATGCGCTCGCCCACCGTGACGACGATGCGCTTCCAGCCGACCAGGGTGCCGAGGCCGAGCGCCAGGGCGACGCAGACCTTCACCCAGGTGGGGATGTAGCGGGTGCCGTCGTTGAGCAGGCCCTCGTAGGCCTTGAGTACCTTGCCCTCGGCCTCCGGGAAGCCGGCGCCGGCGGCCGGCAGCAGCCGCACCGCGTCGGCGGCGAGGTACATGTCGTTGCGCAGGTTCGGGGTGGCGGCGGCCGGCACCTGGCGGATCGCGCCGTGGCGCTGCACCGAGGCGGCGATGTCGTCCGAGAGGGCGGCCAGCGCCGCATAGACGGCGGGGGTGTTCAGCGCCTTCGTCCGCAGGGCCTCGCCGACCTGGGCCCGGGCGGCCGCCGCATCGGGACGGGCCGCACCCGCGGCCCGGGCGGCGAACACCGTGCGGGCGTCCCGCGACTGCTGCACGAAGACCGGCGTCATGTCGTCCGACATGGTGCGGTTGAGGGCGTAGGCGGTGGGGGCCGCGCCGATCAGGATCAGCATGATCAGGCCCATGCCCTTCTGGCCGTCGTTGCCGCCGTGGAAGAACGACACCAGGGTGCAGGTGAGGATGAGGAGGCCGCGGATCCAGAGCGGGGGCGGGGCCTCGCCCGCGGGGGCCTCGTAGAGGTCCCGGCGCCGAACCACCGCCTTCATGGCCACGAGCAGCAGGGCCGCCAGGACGAAGCCGAGGACGGGTGAGAACAGCAGCCCCTCCAGCACCGTCACGGCCTGTCCCCACTCGACCCCGGAGGTGCCCTGGCCCTCGGGCGCCATCAACTGGTTGGCGAGGCCGACGCCGATCACCGAACCGATCAGGGCGTGGGAGGAGGAGTTCGGCAGGCCGAGCGCCCAGGTGCCGAGGTTCCACAGAATCGCGGCGATCAGCAACGCGAAGATCATCGCGTAGCCGGCGGACGAGCCGACCTGCAGGATAAGCTCCACCGGCAGCAGGGTGACGATGGCGTAGGCCACCGCGCCGGAGGACAGCATGACGCCCAGGAAGTTGAAGGCGCCGGACCAGATCACCGCCACCACCGGCGGGAGTGCGTGGGTGTAGATCACCGTCGCCACCGCGTTGGCGGTGTCGTGGAAGCCGTTCACGAACTCGAAGGCCAGGGCGATCAGGAGGGCCAGGGCGAGGAGGGCGAAGGCCCCCAGCGCGAGCGGCGTCTCGCCGACCGCGTTCATGTCGTGGATCAGGCTGTAGCCGGCATAGGCGAGGCCGCCGAGGAGGACGAGGGCGAAGGCCAGGAGGCCCGAGACGGGGATGCGGCCGTCGAGGTTCGGGCCCGGGCGGCGGCCCGGTTCCGCCTGCGGCACCGGGCGGAGTCCGGGGGCGATCGCATCGGCCATGATTCGGGTCTCCCGGCTGGGCGATCGCCGCTGCGGGTCGATCCCGGCAGGATCCCCGCACGTCCCGGGCTCTATGACGGTCCCGTCTCAGGACGATGACAGCCGGCGGCCTCCTGGCAGCGGCCGGGATGAAACCCATTCGTGGTTCGTGACGGCTGCCGGCCCGGCCCGCAGCGGCTCAAGAAAGCGGCCCGAAACCTGTGCGCTGCAACACACACATGCGTCAGCACTTGTTTGCCGAGGGGCAAACCCCAGATATAACAGCATCATGACGCTGTCGCGTCCGGTCTGGCCGCGCTTCCGACCTGTGCAAGGTCCGCGATTCTTCCCATTCATGTCCGCGGGTCGCCCGCTGTGTCCATGCAGGGGAGAGGCCCTCCCGAAGGCGACACGCTCCCGATCCGTCACACGCCGCAGGGCCCCGCCCGCGAAAGCCAGTCCGCGAGTCATTCGATCCATGAACCAGCTTGTCCGCATGTCACAGGTCGGCGAGGCCGATGCCATCGCCGAACCCTCCGCCGAGTTGCGGGTGCCGTTCGCGCAGTCCGGTGCCTTCGTGTGCAAATTCATCATCGGCGAGCCCAACGACCGCGCCGTCTGCTGCGGCGCCCCGGCGCCGGACGGCAAGAGTTGGTGCGCGTTCCACCGCCGCATCGTGTTCGAGCCGGCCCGGCCCGGCCGCCTGCGCTGATCCGCAGACGTCCCATCGCGCGCTCACCCCAACCCCGTCGGTCCCCCCGGCGGGGTTTTCCTATGCGGAACCGGTCGCATCCTAGTCGTCGCCCTCCTCCTCGTAGGGGCGATAGGTGCGTAGGCGCCGGCCGTCGGGGAACTCGACGCTGCGGGACCGCACCACGAGGTACCCGGCCTCCTGGGCCTGGCGGATCCGGCGGGCCCGGTCGTCCTCGTACCCGAACGGGCCAGTCGATTCCGGGACGACGCCGTAGCTGTAGCGCATCACCGGCGGGCGCGTCGTGACGCGGCGGACGGCGGGGTCCTGGCGGTCTTGGGCGCGCGCCACCGTCCGGACGGCAGGACGACGCGACGGGGATGCCGTCGGGCGCGCGACCCGCACGCGTGCTTGGGTATTCCCACGCGCGCTTTTCGGCGTCCGGACCGCCGCGTGCGTCGGGCGCCGCGCCTCGGCAGGCGCTGCGGCCGCCTGCTCGGGCGCCTCGGGCTTGGTGACCGGAGCCTTGGTCTGCGAGGATTTGGCCAGCGGAGCCTTGGCCAGCGGAGCTTTGGCCTCGTCGGTCCCCCGGGGCGGCGGGTCGGTCCAGGTCCGCCCGGAAGCGGAGGACGGTGGCGTCTGCGCATGCGCCAGGACGGGCAGAAATCCCAGCATCAGAGCGAGGAACCCGAGGCGGCGGAGGGCTGCGAACGTCATGGGAATCTCCCAACGAGTCTTACGCTGCAATCGATATTCAAGCCGCGCCAAGATCTGCGGACCGTCCACCGGAAGAGACTTGGCGGATCGGACGCCGACACTGGCCCCGTCACGGGAAACTTAGCGAAACCTTAAGAGTTCGTCCACGTACGGCAACCACCTGGGTGCCGCAGGACACAGCTGTCCGTGAGGGCCCGGCATCTGGCCTCGCCGCTCCAGGCATGGGAAAGGTCGGGCACCCCGGCATTGCCGTGGAGCCCCCCGCGACCATCTTCGTTGACGCTCCACCGGCGTACCCGGCATGGAGAGGAGAGCCATTTCATGAGACGACTTCCGTCGGTCCTTGCCCTCGCGGCCAGCACGGCCTTCGCCGCCCAGGCGGCCCTCGCGCAGCCCGCCGCACCGGCGGCGCCCGCGGAGGCAGCGCCCCCTGCGGCCCCGCAGACCTTCGAGAGCCCGATCCAGAACGGGAAGGGCGAGCCCATCGGCAAGATCATGATCCGCGACGGCGCCAGCTCCCTGGTCATGCGCGTGACGATCCAGCCCGGCGGCCTGCCCCCCGGCTGGCACGGCATCCACTTCCATGCCGTGGGCGATTGCTCGGACACCGCGAAGTTCGAGAAGTCGAAGGCTCACGTGAACCACGACCAGAGCAAGCACGGCCTGCTCAATCCCGAGGGTCCGGACGAGGGCGACCTGCCGAACGTCTTCGCCAATGCCGACGGATCGGTGAACGCGGAGGTGTCGAGCGAGACGCCGCTGACCGGCGAGGGTGCCCTCAAGGACGGCGACGGCTCGGCCCTGATCATCCACGCCAACGAGGATGATCACACCACCCAGCCCATCGGCGGGGCCGGCGCCCGCATCGCCTGCGCGGTGATCAAGTAGGCCTCCGTTCGACCCCGCGGAGCCGAGGGCTCCGCGGGATGCGGGACGACGCTACTTCTGGACGACGCTGACGAGCTTGGCGCCGCGCGCCTTCCGCTCAGGCAGGGCGTTCTTGACGGTCTTGAGGATGCCGGCGGCGTCGAGCCCGGCCTCGGCGTACATGGCGTCCGGCGCGTTGTGGTCCTGGTAGGTGTCCGGCAGCGTCAGCGTGCGCACCCGGAC
>NZ_JCBANU010000070.1:0-2727 GCF_059816145.1 Methylobacterium sp. 001424705
ACGCAGCATACCGTTGGGACCGATGATCGTGCCTGGTCCCACCAAGGATCAAGGGCGACCCAGGGCAGGCTCATCCAAACAGGATTATCGCATCGTTACATCATGATGCCGATAATAGCGCTCGAAGTATACGCTTCGTGCACCCTGCTGGAGAACCGTTCGTTAGGTCGAGGATGGCAGAAGACTTCCACTGAGGCGCGCAGCTCTTTGGAATGTCCCGATGATCTCTTCCGTCCCGCTCGCAGACTGGTCGTTGAACGACGCGACGCGCTACAAGATCGATATCGACGGCTACGCCTACGACAATCAGAGCGCCCGCCAGCCGTGGAGCATCCAGGCGCTGGACTCGGACTCGGTCCGCTTCGAGTTGCGGGATGGGGACCGGCACTGGTGGGACGCGGCCACCGGGCATCCGGTTGAGCGCGCCGAACTCGCCGAGAACCTCCAGCCCATCGCCAACGGGACGGCGATGCAGATCTCGTACGGCTTCCTGATCGAGCCGGGCGCCGCCAACACGGCGTGGTGGACCGTCATCGGCCAGCTCCACCAGGACCTCGGCGCGTACGGCACCGGCAGCCCGCCCTTCGCCATCGAACTCGTCGGCGAGCGCATGCAGATCGAGGTCCGCTGGGGCAGCAGCGCCGACGTGCACACCACCAAGCTGTTCGTGGATGCCGCCGACATCGTCCGCGGGCATCGCTACGACATGAAGATCTCCGCGGTCTTCGACCCAGCCGGGAACGGCCGCCTGGTGGTCGAGCGCGACGGCGTCGTGCTGGCCGCCTATTCCGGACCGCTCGGCCTGGCCGAACAGACCGGGGTCTACTGGGCCGAGGGCATCTACCGGAGCGACAACGCCACCGAGACCCTCGCGGTGCAGTACCGTGACCTCGACATCCGCACGGGCCCGGACGTCGTCTTCCCGGGCAAGGACGCCTTCGTCGCGGCGCCGGTGGTCCAGGTTGCCCATGTCGATCCCGGCAAGGGCGCTGCCGCTTCGGTGAGCCTGTCCGGCACGGCGGCGGCGGGCTCGACGGTCTCGATCTTCGACAACGGCAAGGCCGTGGCGACGGTGGGGGTGGACGCCAGCGGACACTTCCAGACCACGGTCGGCCTGAGCGGCGCCGGGGCGCACGCCCTGACGAGCGTCGCCGTCGACGCCGCCGGGCGCCAGGGTCTCACTTCGAGCCCGCAGACCGTGCTCTTTGCCACCTCCGCCGAGATCGTGGCACGGCTGGGCTCCCTCAGTGCCGATCCCAGCATCGCGGGCATCGTCCTAACCGACAGTCACGTCCTGCGCGTGACGACGACGCTGGAGGTGTCCTACGCCCAGCGCAAGGACGTCGGCGTCCTGGCCAAGATCGCGGGCGACTACACCCTGGTCCTGTCGCAGACGGTCACGGGCAGGAGCTACGATCGGCAGGACACCACCTACGGCTCGGACGGCAGGATGGACGAGGTGACCCGGTGGTCGGGCACGAAGCTGGTCTACGACCAGACCTTCGCGGACACCGGCGCGCAGACCCTGCGGACCTGGAGCGCGACGGGCTCGTCCGATCGCAGCACGTTCTCGGCTTCGGGGCAGCGCCTGTCCTATGAGAGCTACAACGCCGACGGCAAGCTCATCTTCCACCAGGACTTCGGATCCGACGGGTCCGTGGTCACGCACTACTTCAACGTCGCCACGGGGCTCGAGACGAACTTCACGCAGACGGCCGCCGACAAGTCGCGCGTCGAGACCACCGTCAACATCCAGGGCAAGGCTTTCGCGACCCAGGTCACGGCGTTCGATGCCTCGGGCAAGATGACGCTTCAGGAGCGCTTCACAGCGAGCGACGTCAAGGTCTTCTCCCAGACTTGGAACGCGGACGGCTCTCGCGTCCTGCACACCTACTCGGCCGCCTCGGGTCGGGAGACCTCGTCCAGCCTAGTCCGCGCCGATGGTTCGCATGTCGAGACGACCTTCGGCATCGTGGGCAAGAGCTACGCGGCCCAGGCCCTGTTCTACGACGCCCAGAACCGGGCGAGCGGACAGGAGCTTTACAGCGAGACCGGCAAGCTGATCGCCCAGGAGGTGTGGAACCTGGACGGATCGAAGAAGATCTCCATCCTGCATGCAGTCACGGGCAGCGTCGTGGGATACTCGCTGGTGGCGGCCGACAAGTCGCACACCGACGTCACGTTCCAGGCGCCGGGATCTCAGCAGGTCGTGCAATCGATCGCCTACGACGCTGCGGGCCGCGTGGTGTCGAAGCAGACCTTCGACGCGGCCGGCCACCTCGCCACCAGCGAGACCTGGGCTGCCAACGGGACCCACGTCACGAAGACCTACAAGGACGCGGTTCTCGTACGGACCCAGGTCTACGACGCTCAGGGGCTCGTCACCGCCGACACCGCGGCTCCCGTCACGACGCCCGCCACGCCTGCCCCTGCCCCGCAGGCGTCCGCGCCTGTCCCGAGCCCGACGCCGCCCGCGACCGGCAAGGTCGTTACCGCCGACGGAAGCTGGTCGGAGATGAAGACCGGCCTCACGGGGGTTGGCTACACCAGCGAGCTGAAGAGCTATGATGCGGCCGGTCGGCCGACCGCGGTCGCGCGCTGGTCAGGCGACACGCTCGTCATGCGGGACCTGCGCAACGCCGACGGCTCACGCGAGACCCACTCCTACGATGCCGGCACCGGCAGCGAGACCGCCTACACCGTGTTCAATGCCGACAAGTCGCGGGT
>NZ_JCBANU010000071.1:0-2200 GCF_059816145.1 Methylobacterium sp. 001424705
AGGTTGGTTCAGAGCACCATCATGCCGCTTCCACCGCGCGACGCACCCCGAATACCCCATCTGAGCCCCGCGCGCCGGCGCGCCTGTGTCGAGCACATCATGCGGACGATGACCGTCTCCGAGCGCCGCGCCTGTCGGGCGCTCGGACAACATCGCTCGACGCAGCGCAAGGTACCGCGGGGCCGCGACGACGAAGAGGCTCTGACGGCTGATCTCGTGGCGTTGGCCGAAAAGTACGGGCGTTACGGCTACCGCAAGATCAGCGCGTTGCTGAAGGCGGCCGGGTGGTTCGTCAACGACAAGCGCGTCGAACGCATTTGGCGGCGTGAGGGTCTGAAAGTGCCGGCCAAGCAGCCTAAGCGGGGGCGGATCTGGGACAACGCCGGCTCCTGTGTTCGTCTTCGCCCGGAACACCGCAATCACGTGTGGTCGTACGACTTCGTCGAGGCCCGCACGCACGATGGGCGCAAGATCCGGATGCTCAACGTGCTCGACGAGTTCACGCACGAATGCCTGGAGATCCGGGTCGCACGTAAGCTCAAGGGGATCGACGTCATCGACGTGCTCTCGGACCTGTTCATCCTGCGTGGCGTACCGGGCCATATTCGTTCGGATAATGGGCCGGAGTTCGTCGCCAAGGCTGTGCAAGCCTGGATCACCGCGGTCGGCAGCAAAACCGCCTACATCACGCCAGGCTCACCGTGGGAGAATGGGTACGTCGAGAGCTTCAACGCGCGTCTGCGCGACGAACTCCTGAATGGCGAGATCTTCTACACACTCAAGGAGGCGCAGATCGTGATCGAAAGCTGGAGGCGTCACTACAACACTGTGCGCCCACATGCATCGCTGGGATACCGGCCCCCGGCACCGGAGGTGTTCGTGCCAGCGTTCTCCGCTTGGCCGTCTGCGCTCGCCCGACCAGCTGCGCCGGCCAAGCTACCCGTGGTGAAGCGGCCTACCGCGCACTAACTTTACCCTTGGACCACCGCGTGGGGGCCGATCAGATCCGTGCAACACCGCTGTCACTTAGCAGGAAAAGCGTAGTGGGCGGAGGATGCGTGGTACGCGTCCGGCGAAGGCCGTCTTGCGAGCGCACCTGTAGAAGGGATGAGGTAAGCGCTCGGCGCTGTTCGTGCGGACCGCGTGTTCCTGCGCTGGACGGCCAAGGGAGGTGAACTTGCGCCGGTCTCAGCTCGTTTGAGGTGACAGTATGCTTTTGTGGCCTGACGTCGTGCTACGGCGGGCCGACGTCGTGCTGACCGGGAAAGGATCAATCCCAAATCGGAATGCGCTCTCAACGAAGCGCCCTGCGTCCACACCAGAATGAGCATCGCGCGGGCTTCTAACTTTCCGGCTCACCCACGACTGAACCGCCCCGGGTTTTTCGGAGGCCATTTGGTTTGTGTTCAGGCGGCCAAGGGTTGAGCCTCGGCTTGGGCAGAGTAGCGCGCTTCGGCCTCGGCGGGAGGGATATTCCCGATCGGTTCGAGCAGTCGGCGGTTGTCGAACCAATCGACCCATTCGAGCGTGGCGTATTCCACGGCTTCGAAGCCTCGCCACGGGCCGCGCCGATGGATCACCTCGGCCTTGAACAGGCCACTCACTGTCTCGGCGAGCGCATTATCGTAGGAATCTCCGACGCTACCGACGGAGGGTTCTATACCTGCCTCGGTGAGACGCTCGGTGTAGCGGATGCTGACGCTTTGCGACCCGCGGTCGGAGTGACAGACGAGACCACCGGCGAAAGGGCGGCGCTCGTGCATGGCCTGCTCCAGGGCATCGAGCACGAAGTCGGCCCGGGCGGAGCCGGACGCGTTCGGCACGCCCGAGAGAAGAGCATAGTCCTCAAGCCTTGTAACGCGTTATCCTCACTCGACCGCACTCGGACGCTACGTCTCCCGCGGCATCCGCCAGTCGATGCCCGAGAGCAGGTAGCCGAGCTGTGCCGTCGAGATCGTCATCGCTCTGTCCGCCACCGAAGGCCACAGGAAACGGCCGCGGTCGAGCCTCTCGGTGTAGAGGCACGCGCCCTGGCCATCGTGCCAGATCACCTTGATCAGGTCGCCGCGCCGCCCCCGGAACACGAACAGGTACCCAGAATGGGGATCGCGCTTGAGCATCTCCTAGAGCATTTTCCAAGATCCCTGGGTCGTTGCGGCGAGGTGAGCGTTGATCCTTGAAGGTTTGTCAGGGAGACCGC
>NZ_JCBANU010000072.1:0-1961 GCF_059816145.1 Methylobacterium sp. 001424705
CCGGCCTCGGCGTACATGGCGTCCGGCGCGTTGTGGTCCTGGTAGGTGTCCGGCAGCGTCAGCGTGCGCACCCGGACCCGGCCCGCATCCAGCGCCCCCCGCTCGGCCAGCAGGTGCAGCACCATGGCGCCGAAGCCCCCCACCGAACCCTCTTCCAGCGTCACCAGGACCTCGTGGCGCGCGGCCAGGTCCAGGATCAGCGCCTCGTCCAGCGGCTTGGCGAAGCGCGCATCCGCCACGCTCACCGCGATGCCCTCCGCCTCCAGCGCGTCGGCCGCCTTCAGCGCCTCCGACAGCCGCGTGCCCAGGCTCAGCAGCGCCACCCGCGCCCCCTCGGGCGCGCGCACCATCCGGCCCCGGCCGATCGGCAGCACCGATCCGCGCTCGGGCAGGTCCACGCCGACGCCCTCGCCGCGCGGATAGCGCAGCGCGATCGGGCCCGTGTCGTGGGCATGCGCGGTGGCCACCATGTGCACCAGCTCGGCCTCGTCGGAGGCCGCCATCACCGTCATGTTCGGCAGGCAGCAGAGATAGGCCAGGTCGAAGGCGCCCGCATGGGTCGCCCCGTCCGCCCCCACCAGCCCGGCCCGGTCCAGGCAGAAGCGCACGGCCAAGTTCTGCAGGGCCACGTCGTGCACGACCTGGTCGTAGGCCCGCTGCAGGAAGGTCGAGTAGATCGCCACGAACGGCCGGTAGCCTTCCGTCGCCAGGCCGCCCGCGAAGGTCACCGCGTGCTGCTCGGCGATGCCCACATCGAAGGTGCGCTCCGGATGCGCCTTGCCGAACAGGTCGATGCCCGTGCCCCCCGGCATCGCGGCGGTGATCGCCACCACCTTGTCGTCGGCATCCGCCGCCTTGATCAGGCTCTCGCCGAACACCCGGGTGTAGGCCGGCGCGTTCGGCTTGGCCTTGGCCTGCACCCCCGAGAGCACGTCGAACTTGACCACCCCGTGGTAGCGGTCGGCGGAGGCTTCCGCCGGGGCGTAGCCCTTGCCCTTCTGGGTCACGACGTGGAGCAGGATCGGACCCTGCTCGGAGTCGCGCACGTTCTTGAGCACCGGCAGCAGGTGGTCGAGGTTGTGCCCGTCGACGGGCCCGACATAGTGGAAGCCCATCTCCTCGAACATCGTGCCCGAGCCCACCACCAGGGAGCGGGCGTATTCCTCGGCCGCGGCCGCGCGCTGGTAGAGGCCCTTGGGCAGGAGCTTGCCCAGCTGCTTGGCAGTCTCGCGCAGGGACTGGTAGGTGCCCCCCGAGGCCAGGCGCGCGAAGTAGGCCGACATGGCGCCCACGGGCGGCGCGATCGACATGTCGTTGTCGTTGAGGATGACGATCAGGCGCGAGTGCAGGGCGCCGGCATTGTTCATGGCCTCGTAGGCCATGCCCGCCGACATCGAGCCGTCGCCGATCACCGCCACCATGTTGCGCCGCTTGGGCGCCGGCGCGCCCTGGGCCTTGGCCGCCGCCTCGTCGAGGTCGCGCGCCACGGCCATGCCCAGGGCCGCCGAGATCGAGGTGGAGGAATGGGCCGCCCCGAAGGGATCGTAGACGCTCTCCGAGCGCTTGGTGAAGCCCGACAGGCCGCCGGGCTGGCGCAGCGTCCGGATGCGGTCGCGCCGGCCGGTGAGAATCTTGTGCGGATAGGCCTGGTGGCCGACGTCCCAGACGATGCGGTCGTCGGGGGTGTCGAACACGTGGTGCAGCGCCACCGTCAGCTCGACCACGCCGAGCCCGGAGCCCAGATGCCCGCCCGTGACCGAGACCGCGTCGATCATCTCGGTGCGCACCGCGTCCGCCACCGCCTGAAGCTGGCTCTCCGGCAACAGACGCAGCGCCGAAGGCTCCGCCAGACCGTCCAGGATCGCCGTCGCCTCCGACGCGGTCACCGCGGTCGCTTGCGCCCGCTCCGGCGCGATCTTGTCTTGCGAGGTCTTCTCTTGCGAGGTTTCTTGCCGTGACAC
>NZ_JCBANU010000073.1:0-1850 GCF_059816145.1 Methylobacterium sp. 001424705
CGGCCGCTGTCGTGCCTGCGGGATTGAGCCGAGCCGACGATGTCCAATCGTTCAGGTTGCCATCAACCGTAGGCATGGCGACCTTGTTTCCCTGAAGGTAGAAGAATGAACCGTAAGATCAGGTCCAGGTCAGACTGCGAATGGATTTACGCTGTGGTTTGAGTCTTGCTCGGATTGACGAGGAACCCTCTGGCGGCCGCCGGTCTTTTGCCGCTCCTGATGTATAAACTTCCCAGCTTCCGACATGAGAGCCAAATAGGATTAGCTCTTTGGGAGCATAAATAGTAAAGTGGAATTACATGGATTCTGAGTTGGATAAATTAGGGCTATGTGACCTTAATTTTCATGTATTTCCAGTTTAGATCGGTGTCAGAATGTTGGTATGCGTGCCGTGATTGATCCTTATGGCGGTATGATCTGGATCAGGGGCATGCGCCGCGATCGTATCGGACCAGTCTTCATGGACTGCGGGTCGAATCGGATCTCCTCGGAAGAACCGCACCGGCTCGTGGCTTGTGATCTCGGCTCTCTACACGTTGGCCCAGCCCTCGAGACTGACGATGGCCAAGTGTTTCCTTGGCGGAGAACGCAGATCCGGAGACGCTGGCGGGCCGGCAGGCCGAAGGCGACCGGCGGGACGAGAGGGGCGCGAGCCTCACAGGACGGGGGATCCTGACGCTCCAACGCTGCACGAACCAGGGCGCGATCGGCATCGGCTCGCAGTCGGAGTCGGTTCAGGGCAGGACCTGCGGTGCGAAGCGGTTCCCGGGATCGCGCACCGGCATTCATCGGATCCGCACGATGTTCGCGGAGGCAATCTCGATTCTGTGCTTGCCAGCCCCCGGTTCCATGCCGGGCGCGAGATCCATGCCTGCCGGGCACAACGCGCGTCGGCTGACTCAGGCTGGTACCCGTACGCACGTCGGACAGGGTTGAGGGTCGACCCCCTTGGTACGCAGGCGTCCGATCGTGCCGGGTGATGGGGGCGGGGCAGCGAGATGCGCCGCACCCAGCCGCAGGCGGGTGATCACCGTGACACCGCGGCGACGCGTCGCGTCGAGGACCGGCAGAACCGAGAGGCTGCCATTGCCTACGAGGATGAGGGCGCGTCCCGGCAACCGCCAACGGACCTGCAGGACAGGTGACGCGCGAGATCAAGAAGGGCCGTGTGACGATGGCCCACGTCGCGGCAGTTTCGTCTTGACGGCTGCGACGCGGTCGAGGAACGCTAGAGCACGACCGCGTCACACCGGATGCGTCCGGAACTGGTCTCCCGCGCGCAGGCATCGCATCACCGGCAGCCCACCGGATCGTGGGCTGCGCGATCAGGCCACTTTCGCCTCGCGTACCGCCGGCACGTAGGCAGCCCTCAAGCTCGATCTCAGGTCGCTCGACATCGATGCTGCCGCGTGACTGACGTGGTTCGTCATGTAGGAGAGAGTTTCGTCGGCCGGCAGCTTCACCCGAGTCAGTCCGTCATGTGAGCGGCGTCGATCCCATTGCCGGACATGAGCCAAGCGACGAGCGGTTTCGGAATCGATGCTAAGATGATCGGCAAGTTCGATGTAGGTGACCCAAAGCTGCGGCATTGCTGCGTCTCATAGATTGCCAGGTGACAGTAGGCCCTATTCATCCTCGCAATTCATTGCCGAGGTCCTTCACCGCTGGCGATATGTTGAGCAAGATTAGGAAATTGGTTAATCGAACCTCTCGCGACGAGGTCTGTTTTCACCAACCGCGGATGCTGGCGCTTTTTCCGGCGACCGACGAGGCCCCCATCTACACTGAGGCGGCCTGCTGGCGGTTCGGGAGGGTGGGTCGGTAAGGGTGCGCGTTACACGAAGAGGAAG
>NZ_JCBANU010000074.1:0-1659 GCF_059816145.1 Methylobacterium sp. 001424705
CTAGGCCGGCAAAGCTGGCTGTCTG
The DNA here is from genome assembly GCF_059816145.1 of Methylobacterium sp. 001424705. Taxonomy (NCBI): domain Bacteria; kingdom Pseudomonadati; phylum Pseudomonadota; class Alphaproteobacteria; order Hyphomicrobiales; family Methylobacteriaceae; genus Methylobacterium; species Methylobacterium sp. 001424705. The sequence goes on from NZ_JCBANU010000074.1 coordinate 26, forward strand.
GTAGGTTTAGTTCTGGGGGCGCCATTTTGGAGGCGCGGGATGTCGCGAAGGCAATCGCGGACACCGGATGTGGAGCGGGTGCTTCAGCCGGCTCGGCGGCTCTGCCCGGCCTGCGGCCAGAGCATGCGGCTCCGTTACGAGAACCGACGCACGCTGGTGACGCTGTCCGGCACGCAACGGCTGCGCCTGAAGATCCGCCGCTGCGAGGCCGAGGGCTGCGCCCGCTTCCGCAAGCCCTACCGCCCGGAGGCCGAAGGCGCATTGGCGCTGCCGCAGCACGAGTTCGGCCTCGACGTGATGGCGCTGGTGGGAGCCTTGCGCCACCGCGAACATCGCTCAGTGCCGGAGATCCACGCGATCCTGCGTGATCGCGGTGTGCCCATCGCCGAGCGCAGCGTGACAAACCTGCTCGACCGCTACGACGAGGTGGTGTCGACCCGGCTCGGCGATCCTCAGCACCTGCGCCGGCAGCTTGGTGGGCAGGACCGGATCGTCCTCGCCCTCGACGGTCTGCAGCCGGATGTCGGCCACGAGGTGCTCTGGGTGCTACGCGACTGTCTCTCGGGGACGGTCCTGCTGGCGCGCAGCCTGCTGTCGGGGACCGCGGAGGATCTGACCGTGCTGCTGCGCGAGGTGGTGGAGGCCGTGGGCGTGCCGGTGGCGGGCGTGATCAGCGACGGTCAGCACTCCATCCGCAAGGCGGTGGCCACGGCCCTTCCGGAGGTTCCGCATCAACTCTGCCACTTCCATTTCCTGCGGGAGGCGGCGCTGCCGATCTTCGAGGCCGACCGGCACGCCAAGAAGGAACTGAAGAAAGCGGTGCGTGGCGTGCGCCCGATCGAGCGGGCTGTGGAGGGACGCAGCGACGCCGAGGCGAACGTAGTGCGCGGCTATGCCAGCGCCGTGCGCAGCGCGATCACCGACGACGGGCGCGCACCGCTCGATGCGGCAGGGCTGCGGTTGAAGGAGCGATTGGAGAAGGTCGCCGGCAGCCTGGAGCGGGTGCGCTCAAAAGGGGGGCCTCGCGCCCGCTCGCCCGGCTCGCGCTCCTGATCGGACGGGCGCTCGCCCGCACCGCCGCGCTCTGGCCGGTGGTCCGGCAAGGCTTCGTCTTCGTGCACGCCGCCGCCCGCCTGCTGGCCGATCCCGCCGGGGAGACAGGCGCCAAGGTCCGGCGGCGCTTCGACGGCCTGCTCGCCGCAATGCAGCGCCACCGTCGACGCGTCGTCGATCTCGGCGCGGCCCTCGACCACTTCCGCAAGGTCGCGCGGAGCTATCGGCCCGGACTGTTCTACGCGCCCGACGTCGCCGGCCTGCCCCGCACCAACAACGCCCTGGAGCAATTGTTCGGCTCGCAGCGCTATCACGAGCGCCGCGCCACCGGGCGCAAGACAGCCTCGCCCGGGGCGGTGCTGCGCGGGTCAGTCCGGCTCGTGGCAGGCATCGGCACGCGGGCTCGGATCCTGTCCGGACGCGATCTCGGCCGGGTCGATCGCGCGCGGTGGCAAGACCTGCGCCGATCCCTCGATGACAGGCGCCAAGCGCGCGTCGCACGAACCCGCTTCCGACGCGATCCCGATGCCTACCTCACCGCCCTCGAACGCCAAGCCCAACAGTTAGATTTGCCAGCCTAG
>NZ_JCBANU010000075.1:0-1425 GCF_059816145.1 Methylobacterium sp. 001424705
TGGATGAGCCTGCCCTGGGTCGCCCTTGATCCTTGGTGGGACCAGGCACGATCATCGGTCCCAACGGTATGCTGCGTCCCTAAGATTAGATTCCGGCGCCTGTCGTGCCAGGTTGTGCACGCATGAGGCTTGCAACCAGCCGTGTCGCCGATGAAGGGGTGCTCGGGATCCCTGTCCTGCCATGTGCAACAGCTAGTGGTCTGAGTTGGAAGAGGTTTGACAGTTTTGTAGGATGAGCGGATTGTTGGGCACTTCCTGATGGAGGTGCGCCATGTCGCGTGGTCCGAAGGCAGTCGCCCTCGCTCTGAGCGAGCACGAGCAGGGTGAGGTTCAGGGCCTGCTGCGCCGACACGGGACCGGGCAGGCGCTGGCCCAGCGCCTGCGCATCATCCTGGCCTGCGCCGAGCCGGGTGCCACCAACCTCGGCGTAGCGACGGCGCTCGGTGTCAGCCGCCAGACGGTGACCCTTTGGCGCGGTCGCTTCGCCGCCAGCCGGCTCGAGGGATTGGTCGATGCGCCCCGGTCCGGCGCACCCCGCCGCATCGATGACGAGGCGGTCGAGCGTCTCGTCACCCTCACCCTGGAAGAAACTCCGCGCCAAGCCACGCACTGGAGCACCCGTGCGATGGCGCAGCGGAGCGGGATGAGCCAGAGCGCGGTCTCGCGCATCTGGCGCGCCTTCATCGGCCCCAGACCTTCAAGCTCTCGTCCGATCCCGCCTTCATCGAGAAGGTCCGCGACGTGGTCGGCCTCTACCTCGCTCCTCCCGACCGCGCTCTGGTGCTGTGCGTCGATGAGAAGCCCCAGATCCAAGCGGTGCAGGGCACGGCGCCGGCCTACCCGCTGCGGCCGGGCCACGCCGAGCGAACCACTCACGACTATCGCCGACATGGGACGCTCGACCTGTTCGCGGCCCTCGACGTCAAGGCCGGCACCGTCATCGGCCGGTGTGAAGGCCACCATCGTAGCGCCGAGTTCCGCGCGTTCCTGGATCAGGTCGAGCAATCCGTTGCAGCGGATCTGGAGGTGCATCTGGTTCTCGACAACCTGAAGACGCACAAGACGAAGTTGGTGCACGACTGGCTGGTTCAGCATCCTCGGTTTCATCTTCATTTCACACCGACGAGCGCGTCGTGGCTCAACCTGGTGGAGTGCTGGTTCTCGGTGCTGAGCCGGCGTCGGCTGGAACGTGGCGCCTTCACCAGCACAGAGGATCTGGAGGCGGCGATCCGCGATTACATCGCCGAGACCAATGCTCATCCCAAGCCGTTCGTCTGGACCAAGTCCGCTGACGCAATCTTGGCCAATGTCGCCCGCTTCTGCAAACAGACTTCTAACTCAGACCACTAGGGTCTGTCGTCGCCTGAACGGATTGGTTTGGCTTTCGTTTTCGTCTCTCTGATGCAGGAGGGACGATGCTGAGCG
>NZ_JCBANU010000076.1:0-1403 GCF_059816145.1 Methylobacterium sp. 001424705
GGGGTTGTCTAATCGCATCTCCCTCGTCAAGCGGGTTGGTCGTGCAAGGCGCTGCCGGGTGCAGGGTTGTCTTCGCGGTCGGCATAGGCTGCCGCATGATGGAGCTTCGCGGCGCGAGCCTTCAATGTGGACGACGCACTGTGCCTGATCGGCGGTGCAACCCCATCAACGGAATGGCTCGGCTCACGTCCCGGCAGGGACAGGGGCAGCGTTCTGGGTCTCGAACGCTTTGGGATGCTAAGCTGCGGCTCGGGAAAAGGTCGGGTTCGGATTGAAGAGTTCGCCGGTCTTCAGCATCGTATGCATGACCACCGCCAGCTTGCGGGCAACGGCCACCGCAGCGCGTTTGAAGCCGACCCTTTCACGCAGTTGCAGACCCCAGGTACGAAGCGCGCTCTCACGCGAGGAGCGCGTCAGGATCACCGCCGCGGCTTCGTAGAGAAGACTGCGCAATTGGCGATCGCCTCGACCGGAGATGTGGCCGTCATAGTCGACCTCCCCCGATTGGTAGCGCCGCGTTGTTAGCCCGATCCAGGCGCCAACAGACCGCGACGACTTGAAGTTCGCCGGATCCTCAATCGCCGTGGCGAACGAGGTTGCGGTGATCGTGCCGACGCCAGGGATCGACATGAGGAGGCGGCATGCCTGACTCTGGCGTGCTTCCGCTGCGAGTTGGCGTCCCAGTTCAGCCGCTCGAACGCGGATGTCGCGCCAAGCCTCCACCATCGGCAGAACCACGGCTGCAAGCTTGGATCGAGTTTCGAGAAGATCTCGAACGTTCCGCTCGAACGTAGCTCCCTTGCCGGCAGGTACGATCAGGCCGAACGTCTTCAAGATCCCACGGATCTGGTTCGAGAGCTCGGTCGTGATGTGGACGAGGCGTGCACGGGCCGCGACCAGCGTTCGGGTGAGCATGCTGCCGAACCCCTTCACGCGCACCTCGCGGAAAAAGCCGACCTCTGCCAGATGAGCCAAACCATCGGCATCATTGGCGTCCGTCTTGTTCGGTGCCATGTCCAATGCAGCCTTGGCATGGCGGGCATCGATGCAGACGGCCGGCATGCCCTCAGCCGTGAGCGCATGATAGAACCACACCGACAAAGGTCCGGTCTCGAATACGACGCGCTTCACGCTGGGAGCTCGCTTGCGAATGAGGCTCGCAATCGTCTGCGGGTCGGAGGCACAGGTCCCGCGCCAGATCCGCCTCCCGTCACGGCGGATCGACACCGCCGTCGCTTTCATCGACACGTCGAGACCAACATACTCGTTCATGGCTGTTCTCCCTTCGACGTCTGAGCCCAGCGTCCAGTCGTGAGCCCGCACCTTCATCGTATTGGGGAACAGCCGCCGTCCAAGACCGATCGGCTCAAAGGGGGCTCGCTCCCGCGATTACCCCATGTGGA
>NZ_JCBANU010000077.1:0-1384 GCF_059816145.1 Methylobacterium sp. 001424705
ATGGGGTATTCGGGGTGCGTCGCGCGGTGGAAGCGGCATGATGGTGCTCTGAACCAACCTCGGAGCCCTGCCATGGACCAGCAGCACCACGTCGGCCTCGATGTCTCCGTGAAGGAGACCGCGATCTGCATCGTCGATCCCCACGGCAAGGTCGTGCACCGCGCCACGGTCGAGAGCCATCCCGAGGTTATCAGCCGGCATCTCAGCGACCTCGGGCACAGCTACGGGCGTGTCGGCCTGGAGGCGGGGCCGCTCTCGCCTTGGCTCTACGCCGGCCTGGTCGAGGCAGGGCTCCCGGCGATCTGCGTTGAGACCCGTCACATGCACGCTGCCCTCTCGGCGCGCATCAACAAGACCGACCGCAACGACGCCATGGGCATCGCCCAGATGATGCGGGTCGGCCTGTTCAAGCCGGTTCACGTCAAGACGCCGGCCAGCCAGCAACGCCGCCTGCTCCTGACCTCGCGCAAGCTCCTGCAGCGCAAGGCCTACGACATCGAGAGCGACCTACGCGGCCAGTTGCGCAACTTCGGCCTCAAGGTCGGCGTCGTGGGGGCTGCCGGGTTCGAGCAGCGCGTGCGCGACCTCGTGCTCGATCTGCCGTTCGTCGCGGCCGTGGTCCTGCCGCTGCTAGAGGCACGCTCCGCGCTGCGGACCCAGCTCGCCAAGCTGCACAAGATGCTGCTGGACCAGGTCCGTACCGATCCGATCTGCCGGCGGCTGATGACCGCGCCTGGCGTCGGGCCGATCGTGGCGTTGACCTACCGCACCTGCGTCGACAATCCGGCTCGGTTCGGGCGCTCGCAATGCGTTGGGGCACATTACGGTCTGACGCCGCGGCTCTACCAGTCCGGCGAGACGATGCGGATCGGACGGATCTCGAAGTGCGGGGACACGATGATGCGTGCCGCGCTGTATGAGGCCGCCCTCGTGCTGCTGACCAGCCCGCGCGGCCGGTGGTCCTCGCTGAAGGTCTGGGGACTGGCGGTGGCCAAGCGGCGGGGCATGCAAAAGGCGCTCGTGGCCGTCGCCCGCAAGCTGGCGATTGTGCTGCACCGCATGTGGCGCGACGAGACGGACTTCCGCTGGTCGGTCGCGACCGCCACGGCGGCCTGAGGCCCGCACACCAGCATAACGCAACACCGAGCTCCTCCGGCGTGGAGGAGGTCCCTGTGGGGACGACGGGAGCGGGTGAGACCGAGGAAACTCGAGCGTCGGTTCTGCCGAGCGCGCGGCTTGAGAATCGCTCCACCCACTCCCTCTGTTCCCATCATGAGGCGGCCCACGTCGACCTCGGAGAGAAGCAAGAGCTCCACAGGACCGTTCACGCGCCGAACCAGGATGCGCACGAAAGGGAGTTGACCGATGAACCCCGAATAGAGAA
>NZ_JCBANU010000078.1:0-1363 GCF_059816145.1 Methylobacterium sp. 001424705
GGACCGTTCACGCGCCGAACCAGGATGCGCACGAAAGGGAGTTGACCGATGAACCCCGAATAGAGAACAAGTTTCCCCGGGACGCCTCCTGCAGGATCAGCTTGTCGAGGGTGAGATCCGCAATCGCCTTTCGCAGCCGAGCGTTCTCGGTCTCCAGGTCCTTCATCCGTCGAACTTGATCCGACTTCAGGCCGCCAAACTCACGCCGCCATCGGTAGTACGTCACCGAACTCACGCCGAGCGCGCGGATTGCATCGGCCACGCTCTGGCCCTGTGAGATCAGCACATCCGCCTGCCGCAACTTGGCAACGATCTCCTCAGGTTTCGGGTGCTTTGCCATCTCGTCCGTCCTCCAGGCTCAAAAGCCATACCAAAGGGCGGACCACTTCAATGGGGGCGGATCAGTACCGACATCCACCTCGCATTCATGACACTTGCTGGCGCCTTAATCTGCCAAAACAGAAATAGAGGCTTTAATCCCAGTTTATGGATCAATTTTTTTTGATGTATTTGCCGTAAGGCAGACCCCGGTTGGGGTATGATTCAGTAAAAAATACCGGTTACAGCCCGCTAAATTTATGATCACTTGCGCGCCAGGGAGGAATGGCCGCCTTTCATAAAGCCATCCTAAACCTGCGTATTTCTACGATTTCCAGGCGCTACTTACCTGTAAATCCGAGAAAAAAGCGCTGACGATGTCTTGCTAGACGCATTGAAGGAAAAAAACCATGGATGAAATTCTTGTGGGCGGATCGGCGAACGACACCATCTACGGCGGCACCGGGGACGACACCATCTATGGCGGTCTTGGCGACGATATTCTGTGGGGTGGCGCCGATGACGATATCCTATTCGGCCAGGATGGGAACGACAGGCTCTACGGCGGGGCGGGCTTCGACCGGCTGGAGGGCGGCCTCGGCAACGATATCCTGCGGGGCGACGAGGGTGACGACCGTCTCCTCGGTGGCGAAGGCAACGACAACCTCGACGGCGGAGTGGGCGACGACAACCTCGATGGCGGCATCGACGACGATGTGCTGAACGGCGGCGCAGGCAACGACATCCTGAACGGGGGCGCGGGCAAAGACTATCTCTACGGCGGGAACGGCAACGACTTCCTCGCCGGCGGTGAGGGCAACGACACCCTGGACGGCGCTGACGGCGACGACAACGTCCACGGTGGCAACGGCAACGACATCATCAGCGGTGGGATCGGTAACGACTTCCTGAGCGGCGGCGCCGACGACGACATCCTGCTGGGCGGCTTGGGCAGCGACGAGATCGTCGGCGGCACCGGCAACAACATCCTGTGGGGCAACGAGGGTAACGACGTTCTCGTCGGTGGCTCGGGCGCGGACGTCCT
>NZ_JCBANU010000079.1:0-1297 GCF_059816145.1 Methylobacterium sp. 001424705
AGGCGCAGCCGTGACGGGGTCGCGCCTATGGTGAGCGCTTCGGCGACCGTCGCGCAACGGGATCTCGACCGGCTGATCGCCCTCGGGCGGCAGAAGGGCGAGCTCTCCCCGGCCGACCTCCAGGCTGCCCTACCGATCCACGGCATGAGCGCCGAGGCAATCGCACAGGTGGTCCTGGACCTCGAGGCCGCCGGAATTCCGGTTGAGCTCGAGGACCTGCTCATGGGGCGGGCCCATCCCGACGGAATCGCGCCGCTGCCCCTCGCGCCCGCGCCCGGACTGCCGTCCCTCGACGCCGCACCGGCCGCGCCGCGCCCGGACGCGCCGGCGTCCCGGGCCGGCGCGCCGGTGGCCGCCGGTGCGGAACCGGGTCCCGTGCCCCCACCGGCCGAGGTGCACCGGGTCCGGAACGCCGTGCTGGTGGCGGCCCTGATCGTGCTGGTGCTGATGGGGGCGGTCCTGATCGCCCTCGGCCGATGAAGCGCGGCGCTCGGGAGACCGACATGGACATCCAGACGCCCCTCGCGGCGGCGATCGTCATTGAACTGAAGTGCCGGGCCGAGGCGAGCGCGCAGGACCACAGGGTCGAGGCCGGCGAACCGGGCTACCTGACGCTCGACGGCCGGATCAACCGCGGCGAGCCCATCATGGGGATCGAGGGCGCCCCGGCAGGTGGCCCCTGACGGCCACCCGCACGACAGCCCGTGCCCACGGGCCAGCCGGAACGCGCCCTCCCGGGGCCAGAAGGACGACCGATGAAAGCCGAGATCCTCAGCCTGCGGACCCTGCACGAGGGCTGGAGCCGCTTCTCGCTGGCGCGGGTCCGCCTCGCCGACGGCAGCGAGGCCGAGCGCGAGATCGAGGACCACGGCAACTCCGTGGGCGTGCTGCCCTACGATCCGGTGCGCCGGGTCGCGACCCTGGTGCGGGAACTGCGGGTGCCCGCCCTCTACGTCGCCGGCGAGCAGAGCCAGCTCGAGGCCCCCGCCGGCCTGATCGACGACGGCACCCCGGAGGACAATGCCCGGCGGGAGGTGCTGGAGGAGGCGGGCCTGCGCCTCGGCGACCTCGACTTCGTCGGCGCCACCTATTCCTGCGGCGGCATCTCGACGGAGCGCATCCACCTGTTCCTGGCCGCCTACGCCGCCACCGACCGGGTGGACGGGGGCGGGGGCGCGGACGGCGAGCACGAGAACATCCGGGTCGTCGAGATGCCGTTGGCCGAACTCGCCCGAATGGCCGATCGCTGCGAGCTGACCGACCTCAAGACCCTGACCCTGGTCCTCGCCCTGCGCGC
>NZ_JCBANU010000007.1:0-153614 GCF_059816145.1 Methylobacterium sp. 001424705
GAAGCCGCGGCCGTCGCCGCCAAGTCCGCCGCCACCCAGGGCGCCTTCTACGGCGCGCTCGCCCTCATCCTGGGCGCCCTCGCTGGCTTCCTCGGTGGCCGCCTCGGCGCTCCCAAGGCCGCCACCGTCGTGGCCGGTTACGACGCCCGCCGCGTCTGAGCCCATCCCGGCCGGTCCCCGCGACCGGCCGGATCCCCGAACAGCAGGAGACCTGCCATGAACGGCGATCATTTCCGCGGCGCCTCGCGCCATCTCAAGGGCCGTGCCCAGACCGTGGTCGGCGGCCTCACCGGTGACCCGGCGCGCCAGGTGCGCGGCGCCGTGAACCAGGTGGCCGGCGGCGCCCAGTACGCCTACGGCCGCGCCCGCGACCGGGCCGAGGATCTCGTCGATGACGGCCGCCACCTCGCCCACGAAGTACGCGACCGCGCCGGCCACTGGATCGAGGAAGGCCGCGACCGCGCCGATCACCTGATCGACGAGGGCCGCGCCTTCACCCGTCACGCCCGCAAGCGCGGATCGACCTACGGCCGACGGGCCGTGCGCTACGCCGACGACAACCGCGCCTCCGCGCTCCTTGGCCTCGCCGCCGTCGCCTTCGCGGTCGGGTGGTTCGCCCGGCCCCGGCGTTGATCCGCAAGCCGATTCCCGGGCTTGGCTTGCCGGACGCGAAAGGCTCCGGGAAGCCGCCCTGGAACGGAGCGTGGGATCCGTCGGTGCCCCATCCCCGTTCTCTAACCTACGCGCGCCGCCTCGGCCGATCGCGATCCTGCCGACAGGCGAGCGATCACCCTCGGATCGTACCGTTTCTCCCAGACCTCGGACCACAGGATCGACGATGAGCAAGGGCTACCCCTCGATGACCGCGCTGCTGGGCCTTCTGGCCGTGGCCGGCTACCAGAACCGCGACAAGCTCGCCGAGCTGCTGAAGGGCCACGAGCCCACCGCACCCCAACGCACCGTCCCACCGATCCCGAACACAGCCTCCACCGGCACGGCCACCGGCAGCGGCGGCCTCGGCAATCTAGCCGGGCTTCTGGGCGGCGTCGGCACCGCCGGGGTCGGCGGCCTGATCGCCAGCGGCCTGAGCGAGCTCGTCGACCACTTCACCAAGGGCGGCCACGGCGAGACCGCGAACTCCTGGGTCAGCCATGGCCCCAACCGCGACATCCCCGAGGCGGATCTCGAGCGGGCCATCGGCTCGGACACCCTCGACCACCTCACCCAGCAGACCGGCCTGAGCCGCGGCGCGCTCCTCTCCCGGCTCTCGCGCGAGCTGCCCTCGGCCATCGACCGCTACGCCGCCGACGGCCGTCGCCCGGCCTGAGGTCCAGCAGGGATACGGCCGGCGTCGCCCGAGGGCGCCGGTCGCCCCATCGGTGCGGGGTGGGGCGAGGATCGGTGTGCCGGTTCCTCCGCCGGGTCAGCTGTCGGCGCGGCCTTTCGCACCCTTGCCCCGGCTCGGCGTCGCAGACCGCCCGCCACCGGTCCGGCGCCTCACCACCTGGCGCAGGATGGCGGAGACCTGATCAGCCGAGTAGGGCTTCTGCAGCAACGCGAATCCATGCGCGCCTTCCTCGGCCAGCACGTGGCTGTAGCCGGAGGCCAGGACCACGGGCAGGTGCGGCAGACGCCGCCGCAACAGCTTGGCGAGCTCTATCCCGCCCATGCCCGGCATGACCACGTCGGAGAACACAACGTCGAAACCGCCGCCATCCGGCCCGATGCGGTCCAACGCCTCCTCCGCGTTGGCCGCCCAGGTCGTCGCGTAGCCGAGGTCCTGCAGGATCTGGGTCGCGAACCGCCCGACCTCGATATTGTCCTCGACCACCAGGACGCGCTGGCCGGCGCCGCCCGGCTCCAGAGCCGCCGTTTCGGAACCGTCCTCGGCCACGACGAAGTCCATCTCCGCCTCGGGCAGGTAGAGTGTGAACGTCGTGCCCCGGCCCGGCTCGCTCGCGACGGCCACGTCGCCACCCGACTGCTTGGCGAAGCCGAACACCTGGGACAAGCCGAGGCCCGTACCCTTACCGACCGCCTTCGTGGTGAAGAACGGCTCGAAGATCCGGGTGAGGACGTCGGCGGCGATGCCCGTGCCCGTGTCGGTGAGCGAGACCGCTGCGAAGGGCCCGGGGGCCCCGGCATGGCCGCGAATAGACGGGAGCGGCACGCCGCAATCCAGCCGCAGGGTCAGGGTTCCTTCGCCCTCCATCGCGTCCCGGGCGTTGACCGCCATGTTCACGAGGGCGGTCTCGAACTGACTGACGTCCACCCGCACGCAGCAGGGATGGTCGGGCAGCTCCGTCCGGACCGCGATGCGCGCCCCCGTCACGGTATCGAGCAGGTCCGCGACGCTGCGCAGCCGGCTGCCGACGTCCACCGTCTCCGGCTTCAGGGTCTGGCGCCGCGCGAAGGCGAGGAGCTGTCCCGTCAGCTTGGCCGCTCGGTCCACCGTGTCGGATACTGCGTTGAGGTAGCGGGCCCTGCGCGCCTCCGCGAGATCCGGCCGGCGCAGGAAGTCGACCGAGGACCGGATGATGGTCAGCAGGTTGTTGAAATCGTGCGCGACCCCTCCGGTCAATTGCCCGATTGCCTCCAGCTTCTGGGACTGGCGCAAGGCTTCCTCGGCCTGCTGCAGCGCCTGGCCCTGGGTCTTCTCCGCGGTGACGTCCCGCCCATAGGCGTAGACGAGCCCCCCCTCCACGGAGGTCCGCCAAGAGATCCAGCGCGCGGTGCCGTCCGCGTGGCGGTAGCGATTCTCGAAGTTGTTGAGGTGGTCGGCAGCCGCGGTCTGAGACAAAGCCGCCTCGGTAAAGACCGCATCCTCCGGCCAGACGAACGCCAGGAAGCTGCGCCCGACCACGTCCGACGGATGCTGGCCCAGGATCGCCTCCCAGGCCGGGTTCACCGCCCAGAAGACACCGTCGGACCCGATGACGACGAGGAGGTCGCGCGAGTTGCGCCAGACCCGGTCGCGCTCGGCAGTGCGTTCGGCGACCCGCTGCTCCAGGGCCTCGTTGAAGCCGACGAGTTCGGCCATCACCCGCTTCTGGTCGTCGATGTCGGTGCTGGTGCCGACCCAGCGCAGGACGGTGCCGTCGCCGGCCAGCACCGGCTGCGCCCGCGCCAGGAACCAGCGATAGGCCCTGTCCCCGCGCCGGAGACGATATTCGCACTGGTATTCCGACAGAGAGGCGACGGTCTCGCCCCATCGCTTGGCCACGCGGGCCTGGTCGTCTGGATGGATGATGGCGAGCCATCCCGCCGCGTCGAGGGTTCCGGGCCGCAACGCGCTGTAGGCGACCCGCTCGTTGAACCAGTCGGCGGCGCCGGCCGCATCGGTGGTCCAGACGAGGTTGGGCAGCACCTGCGACAGGACGCGAAACTGCTCTTCGCTGGCGCGCAGGGCCTCCTCGGACCGCTTGCGGGCGGTGATCTCGAGGGCGGTCCCGAGCACGCGCACGCAGCGGTCGCCCTCGAAGAGGCCGCGCCCCTTGGCGGCGACCCAGCGGACCAGTCCGTCCGCCTGGCCCACGGTCCGGTACTCGACATCGTAGACGGCGCGGCGCGCAGGATCGAGCGCAGCGGTGAAGGCCGCCATCGTCGCCTCGCGGTCGTCGGGATGCAGGCCGGCGAGAAACTCCGCGCCCGAGACCGGGGCGTCGGACGACATGCCGAACATCGCCTTCACCCGCTGCGGCCAGAAGGCCGTGTCGTTCACGACGTCCACGTCCCAGAAGCCGATGTGGGAAGCCTCGCTCGCAAGGCGCAGGCGCGCTTCCGTCTCGCCGAGGTCCGCCTGCGCCGCGATCTGCGCCGTCGTCTCGGCGCAGGCGCAGAACACACCGACGACCCTGTCCGCGTCGTCCCGCAGGGGCGAGTAGGAGACCGTGAAGGACGCCGACTCCGCGTCGCCGCCCCGCTCGATCACGAACGGCATGTTCTCGGACAAGGTCGCTTCGCCGGCGAGGGCGCGCGCGACCATGGGCTCAACCTCGCTCCACACACCCGAAAAGACCTCGCGAAAAGACCGGCCGAGGGCGGCCGGATGCCGGAGCCCGAGAATCTCGGCAAAGGCGTCGTTGTAGAGGACGGCAAGTTCGGTCCCGACGGCCGCGAACATCGGAAAGCGCGAGCCCAGCATCAGGCTCACGGTCGCGCGCAGACCGGCCGGCCAGGTCTCCTGTCGTCCGAGGGAGGAACCGGACCAGTCGTGCGTGCGCAGCCTCGCCGCCATCTCGCCGCCCCCGGCGAGACAGGCCGGTGCCGCCTCGGGCCCTGCGGCGGGCCCGTCCTCCTCCGATCCGCCCTGCACGACCCACACCTCTCCGCGACGCCTTTGCCCACCCGCTTCCGAAGAGTCCTCCGCGCGCCGTGCCGCAGGCACCGCTGGACGGCACCGGTCCGCGCGCGACGAACGCTTGCCGGCCTACGCGGCGATGGAAACGGCGCGCCACCGCTTCGGGGGCTCTTCATGCCAGGTTTCGTCCTGCGTATCCGGCACGTCGTCGTCGCACCGCCCCGTACGCACAAGCGGGTTCGCGACGCGGCGTCCGCCAGGGATCAACGCGCGAGACCGGTCGGACGGCTATGCCGCTCACCCGGATCGGCATGCCCCGGTGGCGGGTCCGCAGGACACGAGGGCGCGCCGAAGTTCCCGTCCTCAGGCCGTCCGGCCGACGCCCGACGCGTTGCCGACCCGCTCCGCCGCGAAGCGCTCGCGCAGCCAGGCCGCGGCCGGTCCGCAGGGGCGCTGCTTGTGCCAGACCAGTTCCAGGGCGATGGGCCAGTCGCCCTGATCGAATTGCAGATCCGGCGTGACGAGATCGGGCGCCGTCTGCGATGCGGCGATGACGTGGTCCGTGACGAAGGCCCAACCGATCCCGTGCTTGACCATCTCGAGGATGACCCAGTGGCTCTCCACCCACCACACCTCGGCGGCCACCCGCAGGCGGCGCTTTTCGGGCCCGTCGCTGCGCGCGGCGACGAGGATCTGGCGATGCCGTTTCAACTCCTCCCACGCCACCCGCGCCTTCGCCAGGGGATGGTCGCGCCCGCAGACGAGCTTGAGGGGCACCCAGCCGATGGTCTGGAAGCCGAGTTCCGTGGGCAGCACCTCCTGGCGCCACATCACGCCGAGGTCGGCCGCCCCCGATTGCACCATGCGGCTGACATCCTCCATTAGCGGGAAGAGCAGTTCCAGCTCGACGAAGGGGAAGTGCCGCGCGAAGTCCGCGAACAGCGCGCCGAGGGCGTGCTCGGGATAGAGTTCGTCGATGGCGACCACGAGCCGGTTCTCCACCCCCTGCTCCAGACTGCGCGCCACGCCGACGAGGTGCTCGCGCCGCTCGAGCACCACGCGGGCCTCCAGCAACAGCCGCTCGCCTGCCGGGGTCAATACCGGATTGCGGCCCGCTCGGCTGAACAGGACGACACCGAGATCGGCCTCCAGGTTCGCCACCTGGGTGCTGACGGCCGACTGGGCTTTCCGCAGCACGCGGGCCGCGCCCGAGAAAGATCCGGCCTCGGCCGCCGCCACGAATGCCTGAAGTTGATCGAGCGAGACCATGATCCATCCGGTTTTCCGATACGTTCTAACTTGCGGATCGGTGTATGGCAGATAGAAGACGCCGGACCAAAGGGACCGTTTTCGGGAAACATCATGCGCACGACTCGCGATCGCATCCGCCACGCCATCCTGTTCGAGGTGCTGGGGCTCGCCCTGATCATCCCGCTCGGGACGTTGCTGTTCGGGCTGCAGGCCTCGGCCATGGGCGTGATCGGCGTAGGCAGCGCCCTGGCTGCGATGGTGTGGAACTACCTCTACAACCTCGGCTTCGACCGGACGATGCAGCGCGTCGTCGGGCATACCCGCAAGAGCCTCATGCTGCGGGTGGCGCATGCGGTGCTGTTCGAGTCGGGGCTTCTCGTGATCCTGTTGCCGCCGATCGCTTGGTATCTCGGCATCGGCTTCACCGAAGCCTTCTTCATGGATCTCGCGATCGCAGCCTTCTATGTGGCCTACGCCTTCGTCTTCAACCTGGCCTACGACGTGACCTTCCCGGTGAAGACCTGGGGCGACCCGGCGCCGGCGCCGTCTCTCTGAGCGCACCGCCGCCGATGCCCTTCATCGGTTCGGCGGACAGGGGGGGCACCCTGTCCGCCGCATGGAGCCGGGGTCGATCCCGGGCGGAAACCGACGCGCGATTGGTCCGCGGTGGGGAGCGGATGCGGGCCGTTGCACCGCCCTCGGCCGGACCGCGACCCACCTCGCGCGCGAACGCTCCCGCCAAGTGCGCTCAGCGCTTGAACTTGCCGTCGTACTTGAACTCGGGGGCGGCCTTCAGGGCGTCCTTGCTGGCATTCACCGAGGCCTTCCACTTCTTCGCCCCGGCATCGTAGGTCAGCGCCACTGAGGACGGATCGACCACCACGTAGCGTTCGCCCACACCGAGGAAGCCGCCGACGGACATAATGTAGCCGGTGAGCCTGCCCTTCTCGATGACGAGATCCTTGATCTCGCCGACATTGCTGTTGGTGCCGTCGACGACGTTGAGGCCGATGAGGTTGTAGCTCAGCACGGCGTCCTGTGGGACGGGGGCAAACTTCACGGTGGCCGGCGGCGTGGGAGCCTCGTCCTTGGCGAGAACGGGACCAGTCAGCGCCGTAACGGCGGCGAGGGCGAGAACGAGGCGACGCATGGGGAACTCCTGTTTCCCGGAACGGGGACCGGAAATAGCTGGACGCGACGAAGCGTTCCGAATCGCGGATGGGATTTTGTCCTGGAACTGAATCGGATCGGCCGCTCGCCAAAACCCCGGACGCTCCGCTGGGCGGAAAGTGACCCACGCTCGAGCCGAACAGCCCTTCCCGATGTTGGGCGGCGCCGACGAAGCCGCGCCGTCCTGGTCCGGCGGCACGGTCACGACCGTGCAGGCGAGAATGTCCAACCGCCGGCCGGGCCGCAGCGTAAGTATCGGCCACCCTCGGTGAGGCCGCAACACGCCCGTTCCTCCAACGAGGGAACCCGGAGGCCCTCCGCCCCTGGGGTCCGCGTGATTCGCGCGATCATCGAACCTGCCCACGTCAGCACAAACGCTCCGGGCCGATACCGTCCACGGCGTGAACACACGTGAACACTGTGCCGCATCCGGCATCGATCGCGGATCACCGGTCCGACTCTACGGACGGTCCTGATCGGTCCAACGAATTATTGAGCGACTTCTGTCAGCATGAGGGGCCACGCCAAAAGATGAGCCTGAATACACAGACCATCAAATCGCCGTGATAGCGTGTCCGTTCTTTGCAGGCCCGCTATAATTCCTTGGGTTATTGCCTCCAATAGCGCGGAGCGCTCCGGGGGCGTTTCCGGGCAAGCGCTTTTCGAGCAGACGCTCCCGACGACGAGGAAGAGGACGCCGCGTTGACCATCGCCGATTCCAAAAATTTGAACACCAAGACCTTCGAAATGCAGGGGAAATGCCCCTTCGGCGGCGACCGGATCGGCGGCGCCCTGGGCAGTCCGCCGACGCTCTCGGATTGGTATCCCAACCGTCTGAAGGTCGAGCTCCTTCATCAGAACGGCCCGCAGGCCAATCCCCTGGGCGAGGACTTCGATTACAAGGCGGCGTTCGAGGCACTGGATCTCGATGCGGTGAAGCAGGACATCAAGGCCTTCCTCACGACATCCGTCGCGTGGTGGCCGTCCGACTACGGCAATTACGGCCCGCAGATGATCCGCATGGCCTGGCATGCGGCGGGCACCTACCGGATCGCGGACGGTCGAGGCGGAGCCGGCGAGGCGCTCCAGCGCTTCGCGCCGATCAACAGCTGGTGGGACAACGGCAACACCGACAAGTCTCGGCGCCTGATCTGGCCGATCAAGCAGAAGTACGGAAGCGCCCTGTCGTGGGGCGACCTGATGGTCCTGACCGGCAATTGCGCCCTGGAGATCATGGGCTTCCCGACCTACGGCTTTGCCGGCGGACGTCAGGACGCGTGGGAAGCCGACAACGCGACCTACTGGGGACCCGAGATCTGGGACCCGAACGACGTCGCGTCGTTCGACAGCATGGTGAGCCGCGACAAGCGCTGGCGTGGCCAGAACGGCGATACGGATTACGATCTCGAAAATCCGTTGGCCGCGTCGCACCAGGCGCTGATCTACGTCAATCCCGAAGGCCCCTACGCGAACGGAGACCCGATGGGGTCCGCGCGCGACATCCGCACGACCTTCACCCGCATGGCGATGAACGACGAGGAGACCGTGGCGCTGATCGCCGGCGGCCATGCCTTCGGGAAGAGCCACGGAATGGTGTCGGCCGATCAGGTCGGCCCACCGCCGGAAATTGCTCCGATGGAGGCGATGGGCCTGGGCTGGCACAACCCCAAGGGCACGGGTTTCGCCCAGTACACGATGACCAACGGCATCGAGGGCAGCTGGACGCCGAACCCGACCCAGTGGGACAACGCCTACTTGGAGAACCTCTTCAAGTTCGAATGGGTGCAGACCAAGAGTCCGGCCGGTGCGTCGCAATGGACGCCGGCCGATCCGGACGCGCCCAAGACCCCGGACGCGCATGTGCCGGGCCAGATGCATGGTCTGATGATGATGACCAGCGACATCGCCCTGAAGGTCGACCCGGACTACCGCAAGGTGTGCGAGAAGTTTCTCAATGACTTCGATGCGTTCACCCTGGCCTTCTCGAAGGCTTGGTACAAGCTGACCCACCGCGACATGGGTCCGAAGGAGCGCTACCTCGGCCCCGAGGTCAAGATCGAGGACGATCTGCTTTGGCAGGATCCGATCCCGCCCCGCGATCACGACCTCATCGACGACGGCGACATCGCCGCGCTGAAGCGTGAGATCCTGGCGACGGGCCTGTCGGTCTCCGATCTCGCGTTCACGGCCTTCTCGGCGGCATCGACCTATCGCGACAGCGACAAGCGCGGCGGCGCCAATGGCGGTCGGCTGGCGCTCGCCCCGCAGAAGGATTGGTCGATCAACCGTCGGACCGTGCCGGTGGTGGCCGCCCTGCGGCAGATCGCCGACGCCTTCAACGGGCATCAGGCCGGCAAGCGGGTGTCGCTGGCCGATCTCATCGTGCTCGGCGGATGTGCCGCCGTCGAGAAGGCGCTCGCCGACGGTGGCCACCCCGCGACGGTGCCGTTCACGCCGGGTCGCGTCGACACCCGGCAGGAGCTGACCGATATCGAGATGTTCACGTGGCTCAAGCCCGTCGTCGACGGCTTCCGCAACTACGTGGCGGAGGACTTCGCGGCGGTCGCACCGCGCGTCTCGCCCGAGGAGCTCTTCCTGGACAAGGCGTACCTGCTGTCCCTCACGGCCCCCGAATGGGTGGCCCTGGTGGGCGGCCTCCGGGCCCTCGGAGCCAATCACGACGGCTCGCGGCACGGCATCTTCACCGATCGGGTCGGCGTGCTGTCGAACGACTTCTTCGCGAACCTGACGAGCGTCGATCTCGAATGGCGCAAGACCGACCCGAAGGGCATGACCTTCGAGCTGGTCGACCGGGCGAGCGGAGCGGCGAAGTTCACCGCGACGCGCTGCGACTTGGTGTTCGGGTCGAACGCGCAGCTCCGCTCCGTCGCCGAGGTCTATGCGGGCAGCGACGGCGAGGCACGGTTCACGAAGGATTTCGTGAAGGTCTGGGACAAGGTGATGATGCTCGACCGCTACGACGTCCGGACGCGGTAACCCGCCCCCCCGGCGTCTCGTGAGGGGAGGAGGGGCCGGGACATCCCCGTACGGATGTCCCGGCCCCGGCCGCCGTCACGACCGCAAGGTGGACTCCCCGGACCCTCTCGGCTCGCGAACCCATCGCACGGGCGCTGGCACGACGGCATTCTGCGTCGTATCCTGCCGCGCGCGCACCGCGCCAACCCGACCCGGAGGCACTGACTGCCATGCGCCGGTCCCATGCCGAGAGCCACCTGATCGACCGGATCGGCTGGCTCCGCGCCGCGGTCCTCGGTGCCAATGACGGGCTCGTCTCCACCGCGAGCCTGATCGTCGGCGTGGCGGCCTCCACGGCCGCCACCGGCGAGATCCTGGTCGCCGGCACGGCCGGGCTGGTCGCTGGCGCGATGTCGATGGCGGCCGGCGAGTACGTCTCGGTCAGCTCCCAGTCCGACACCGAGCAGGCCGATCTCAGCCGTGAGCGCCGCGAGCTGGAGCAGGACCCTGCGGCCGAGCGCGCGGAACTGGCGGCGATCTACGTCGGCCGCGGCGTCGACCACGAACTCGCGCTGAAGGTGGCCGACCAGCTCATGGCCAAGGACGCGCTGGGCGCCCATGCCCGGGACGAGCTCGGCATCTCGGAGTTCACGACGGCGCGCCCGATCCAGGCCGCGCTGACCTCGGCGGCGACCTTCTCGGCCGGGGCGGCACTGCCGCTGCTCGTGGCTGCGATCTCGCCGGCGAACCTCGTGGTCACCCTCGTCTCCGCCGCCTCACTGATGTTCCTCGCCGTTCTCGGGGCGCTCGGCGCGAAGGTCGGCGGCGCGAAGGTCCTGCGGGCGACGGCCCGCGTGGCGTTCTGGGGCGCCCTGGCGATGGCCGTCACGGCCGGCATCGGTCACCTCGTCGGCAAGGCCGTCTGATCGGCCATCGGCTTGAACCGGCCCCTGATCCGGCGACGAAAGATCGACCGCAGGGCGTCGCTGCCAGGACCGGTTTCGGTGTCGGAAACGCCGATGCGATTCGCCCGCTTCCAGCTCCAGCCGGACTCCGACGTCACGCGGACCATCGAGGCGGCCTGCCGCGCCGCCGGCATCGCGAACGGACCGATTTCCTCCAGGGGTCGCCAGCCTGCCCACCCCGCAAGCCGGGGGGACGTCCGGCCGGCGTTCACCGAGAGAAATTTCCTCTCTCGAGGCGGAGGTGGAGAACGACGGACTGCGCGGAACGGTATGCGAAACTGAGCCGTTCCCTGAGCCCGGCCGGCGTCAGCCCCGATGCCGCGCCGGCAAAAACCCCCCTGTGAGGACGCCCATGAGGAAGTCTCTGTTCGCCGCCGCCATCCTGGCAACCCTGGGCGCCATCGCGGCCGCCCCGGCCTCTGCCGCCCCCGGCGTGATCGGAGCGGTCGACGCGCCGACCGCCGTCACCGAGGTCCGGATGGACGGCATGCATGGCCATCGCGGCCATGGTCGCATGATGGGTCACCACCACATGCGCGGCCACATGATGCGTCACCACCACCGCCATCACCGGATGGGCCACCGTCACCATCGCGGCCACATGATGGGACACCACCGCGGCCACCGGATGTAAGCGAGCCCCCTGCGGATTCCGATCGATCTGGATATGAGCGCGGACGAGAGGGTCACGGCACGCGACTGCGTGGGTGACGCTCTCGTCTCCGACGGCGGAAATGAAGCTCCCCCGGTGCTTGTTGCGCCCGTGATGCCGGGTCGGCGCTCGATGAACCGTTAAGACAGACAGCCTTGGCGGGCAAACTGGCCAATCCCAGCCTCGATCCCGACAGCTGGGCAGCCCGTGATCCGAAGGACCCGGATCGCCGGTGCCGCACCGACCCCAGTGGGGGAGGTTTTTAACGGGAGAGGTGGTGGGCCCGGCAGGACTCGAACCTGCAACCAGACCGTTATGAGCGGTCGGCTCTAACCATTGAGCTACAGGCCCCACGCCCATTTCCGTAGAGGGAAACGCCCTAGTCCGTCCAGCCCCGTCGAGGGCCATTCCCCCCGATTTCCGCCCGTTTCCGCCCACTCCGGTCCCGCATCGGTCCCGCGTTCCCGGCGCGTTCGGGACCCGTTCTAAGCCGCCCGCCCGATCCTGGCGACGTTCTCCCGCGACCGCAGCGACCGCAGCGGCAGGCCGAGCCGGGCGAGCCTCTCGACCTGCCGGGCGTGGGCGCCCTCCACGTCGTGGTCCTTGTGGTAGTGGAGCGAGAAGATGTCGTGCAGGCCCGGTGCGGCGCGCGCCTTCGCCCGGCCGCCGGCGATGCCCGCCTGGTAGTCCTGGGCATGGTGACCGTAGACGCGCTGGAGCATCGCCTCGGTCATGCCGAGGTAGTGCGCCGCGCCCCATGCGTTCGCCCCGCGCTGCATCAGCCATGTCGCGCAGGTGTGCCGGAGGACGTGCGGCGTGACGTCCGGACCGAGGCCGGCGTTGCGGGCGGCGGTGGCGAATCCCTTGTTGACCTCCTTAACCGGCTGGTTGCGCCACTCGACGACGAACTCGGGCATCGTCCCGTCCGGGCGCGGGATGGAGGCCCATCGGCGGATGTGGGCGACGAGCCTGTCCGGGAGGCGGACGGGGGGCTGGCGCTTCTTCGTCTCCGCGGCCCCGATGGCGCGCCGGTGGAACACGCCGCGCTTCAGGTCTATCCACCCGTGTCCCGGTGTCGGTTGGAACGCCGCGCCGCAGATCGCCGCCGCGCGGGTTCCGGTGTAGATCCCCACGAGCGTGAAGCGGGCGAGGTGCCTGTGGGACATCTTGCCCGTGGGCAGGACCTCCCCGGCGGCGGCGCCCCGGTGCCGGCGCTGCATCTCGCGATAGCGCCACGCCGTCCAGATCATCTGAGCCGCCTCGACGCGCTCCAAGTACCGATCCTTAGACGCCCCCTTGTCCGGCAAGGGGACCTCGATGACCTGCCGACAGTAGCCCTCATGGCGGTGATAGTTCACGGCCGCCCGCAGGTCCTCAAGCTCGCGCCGGACGCCCTGCTCGGAAACCATGCGGGGGGGCACGCCGGTGACGTCCGGCCTTGCGGACTTCCACGCCTGGCCGCAGCGCCACTTCGTGTAGGCCCGGCAGGACCGGCCATTGATCTCCGCGAGGGCCTTGCCCTCCCACCACTCCCCGAGTTGGAGGAGGCGCTGCATGGTCTTGTCGGCGCGGGCGTGCTTGGCCGCCTTGTCGGCGGCGTAGATCGCCAGGACGTCGGTGACGAGGATGTGGCGCGGGTCCTGGTCCTGGTCACGGCCGGGCTGGTGCTTGGCCGCGATGTACTCGGCTAGCTGGACCTCGGCGCCCGCGCGATCCGCCTGAGCGCATCCAGTGACGATGCGGACGCCGCCGTCGTCCTTGATGACCCAGACGGCGGCTTTGCCTGTCCTTGTTTTGCTGGGCTTCTCGGCCGGCTTGAGCCAGAGCCTCGGTCCTTGTCTGCGTGCCGGCATCGTTCGCGCCACTCCTGGATGATCCTTCGAGTGACCACGATCCGCCGCCCGTGCCGCTCCGGCCGGAGATCGCCCCGGTCAATGGCCTCGCGCATCTGGCGCACGGTGAGCGCCGGCCACCAGCCAGTCCCCTCGATTCCCCGCACGTGCCAGGGGACGAGGAGCTCGGGCAGCCACACGGCCGTCTCGACGTCGAGCGGCGTATCGTCGAGGGCCGCCGCGGCGGTTGCCTGGCGTCCTTCGAAAATGTCGACGCTGACGAGGAGTTGGAACGCGGTCATGATCTACAGTCCAGGCTCTCGCGGGACCGGTCAACGGCCGACCGCGCACGTTGACCGTCTAGGGTTAATGTCGTGGTCCTGTCGGTCCCGGGACGCCCCGATCAAACGGCCTACGGGACGGCGGCGTCGAGACGCTGGGCGAAGGTCCGAAGCCGTGCGGCGCCTGGCTCCTGCTCGGTGGCCGCCGCCTTGCCCTCGCACCATGCTGCCAGCGCCGCCGGGTCGCACCGAAGCGCAGAGCCGTAACCCTCGTGGGGGCACCCCGTCATCGTCCATGCTCGGACGGTCCAGTACGTCGCCGGCGGGCCGAGGATCTCGGCGATCTCCTGCAGCGGCAGCGACCCAGGCGTCACCGGGTCGATGGGGGCCATGCCGTCGGCGATGGCCCGCGCCCGATCTAGGAGGGCCTCACGCTCGGCATCCGATGAGACGTCGTGCATGTCGCCGAGCGCCTCGATGGCAAAATCCTCGCCGCCGATGCGGAGGGCGTGGACGAGGGTGCGCACGTGGTCTGGCCGGGCGTCCGAGGCGGTCTGCTCGGCGATGGCGGCGTTGGTCTCGGTCCGAGTCATCACAGGTCTCCCAAGGTTGCGAACGCATCGTCGTCGGCGAGGATTTGGGCCTCCAGCGCCTCGGTCTCTTCCTTCCGGACGGCGGCGCGGACTAAGGCATCCCGGCGCTCCTCCCTTACGCGCTCGACCCAGCGCGCCTGCAGGCCCCGGTCCCAGTCCCGGTGCAGATCCACGAGGATGCCCATGGCGTCCCCGATGCGGGGCCACTGCTCCCGGATGTCGGCGGGGACGTACACGCCCCACCCCTCCGGGATGCGTGCGCCGGTGTCGGCGAGGACGATGTCGGCGAGGAGTTGCCGGATTTCCGGCGCGACCTTTTCGGAATGCCGCGCATCAAGCGTCGCGTTCAACTTGGCCTGGGCCCGCAACTTCCTCTCGATGCGTGCCTGCGCCTCCGGCTCCAGGTCCCGGACTTGAACGGCGCGGCCCCCGAGGACGCCGTACCGCATCTCGCGGCTGCGCAGCGTCCATACGGGTGACCCCGCTGGGTCCTGGGTTTCCAGGAGGATGCCGAGGTGTACCCCCCAACCGATCAGGTTGCCGATGAAGTCGAGGGTGAACTCGGTGCTCCATCTCCGGGCGCCTCGGGCGACGTCTATCCCTGCGCGCAGGTCTGCCATGGAGAGGCTCGCGCGGCTGCCGTACAGGTCGAGGAGTGAGCGGTTAGCCTCGAAGGGATACAGGCGCAGACCCTGGCCGTAAGGCCGAGACCGGATCGCGCAATTCAGGATCAAATCGGGCGATGTACCGTAGAGATGCCCATACTCGGGCCGAGATTTGAACTTGTTCCAGCGACGTGCCATCCCAATCCTTCTCTCCAATCGAGTGCCACAACACGATGAGTTTGGCGCGCCCCCAAATCCGCGCGCACGCGGCCTGGTCGGTGACCCCCTCGACGGCCCGGGCCGCGGCGGGCCCGTCACCGGCGATGAGGGCGTCCGCCTGGGCGTCGACGACGCGGGTCTCCTCCCGCCAGTCAGCGAAAGCGATCACTGCCGCGTCCTCGGCTCATCCGTGAGCATGAGTGTTTGATGGGGTGGCGTCCGCTCGTAAGTAACCCTCTTTCTGAACCCGATCGCGTCGAGGACGCTCTCTCCTAGAGCGCGTCGGCCTCGGACGACGTCCGACACATATTGCGGTGATACCCCGGCGCGGCCGGCCCACACCTTCGCGTTCCCACTCTCTTTTATGGCGGCGCGCAGGTGCTCCAACACCTCGCATTCTGTCAGCTCAGCATGCCCGGTCATGTATCGCTCCTGTCGCACCACAGTAAAACGAATCTGCCGATCCGCCTCAGAACATGATGGGAAGTCACCATCCGAACGCAAGAGACATTTTTTCGGCTTGTAAGGCGTGTTCTGGCACGAGAATTGTCCAAGCGTAGTGAACTACTGTTAGGTACGCATCATTTTGCGCTGCATCATGCCGAATTAGTCTTGCAGCCTATTTTGGTCGGGGGGTATTATCTGCTTATCCGCCGACAAGCTGCAGGCTCGACGACATGATCACGCTCGCCCTCCTCCTCCTCGGCCTCGCCATCGTGGCGGCGCAGGCCTACGCCTCGGCCGGGAGGCCGCTCCCGGTCGCCGAGGCGATCCCCCTCTCCGCGCTGGGCTTGACGTGGCGCAGGGAGAAAGACGTCGTGACGAGGCGGGGCCCTCGAAGCCTCTGGTTTGGCCTCGGAGATCCGGCCGCATACCGCCGGGCATTTGAACTGTCGCGCGAGGCGATGGGCGCTGCGGGCTACTCGTGGACGGACGGCATCATTGACGGGCGGGCTGTCGGCCGGACGCCGTGCTGCTGGGCGCCCGTCCCGGCCGACGAGGCGGCCGCCGAGGCCGCTGTCGTCGTCGCCGAGGCCGCCCTCGTGCGCGACGCGGCTGAGGTTGAGGCGCTCGGCATCGAGCACGCGGCCTGCCTCGACAGGCTGCGAGTGAGCCTCGACACGCTGTACTGGGCGTGGCCCCCGAAGAAAAAGGTCATCGCCGAGGCGCTGCTGGCGGCGCCGCTGGGCTCCAACGGTTACCCCACCGCCGAAGTCTCCCAGGTGGCATGGGCCCTCTTCCGGCAAGTCAAGGAATCCGTCGAGAAGGTCCGCGAGCGGCTGGCCCGGGACCCGGCACACGATTGGGTCGCACGGGCGCAGTTGCCCGGCGTCCCGGCGGCCGTCCACGACGCCGTCCGATTGATCACCTCGCACGACGTGGATCGGGCAAGCGTTCAAAATGGCATCGGGTGGGGCAAGAGCCACACGCACACAGGGCACATCTTGGCAGCCCTGCCGGAGCTCTCCGTCATCCAGGCGAGCTCGGCCCTGTCCGCCGTCTGGAGGCACAGGAGGCAAGTACCCGCGCAGTTGCGCCAGGCGTGCTTCGGCTCGGCGGAGGCATAAGCGTGACCCAACTGTTTTTCTGGCACCTGATCGACGCCGCGGGTCCGCACCCGGACTGCATCCGGCCCCCTCACGTGCGCTGGACGGAGACGTGGCGCCCCGGTGACGTCATCCCCCCAGGAATTTCGCCCCCGGTCGACGATGGGGTGCCGTGGCGGCGCTGGGTCCACGGACCAGAGTACGACGGGCAGGTCGCCTCGGATATCTGGGAGGCCGTCTATGCGAGCCTCCCCCTGGAGACCCCTGCGATCCCGTTCCCGTTCTACGGGTTTGTAGAGACGAAGCGGCTCCCGGACGGGGCTGCGTGGGGATGCCTGGAGGCCGTGCATGACGGCGGCCTGTCGTTTGTGATGCTTCGGGATGGGGTCTTGGAGTGGGAGGACACGCCCGGAGCGGGGGCCCTGGAGTATGACGAGGGCACCGGAACTTGGACGCGCCTCCCGGCCAAGGAACGCTGGGACGAGGAGGCACAGGACTGGGTCCCGATAACTCTTGCGCCGGAGATGCCGACGCAGGAGGCCTTCCTGGCCGACCTCCGTGCCCGCCAGGTCGCGGCCCGGGCCGTCGAGATCGACTGCGAGACCGCCCTTGTCGAGGCCGGGCTGGCGACTTGGGACGCTTCCGGCACCCGGGTCGTCATCCGCGATCCGGACGCGCCCGACCTGCCTGTCGCGCTACATCATCCGGTCCGCCTACGCCGAGGCACTATCGCGACGGCGTACAGCTACAGTCTACGGCTGACGACACCGGCATGTGCCGACTTGCCATTCGTCCGGAGGGTCGAGGCCGTCACTGGCCTCCGAGCCCGGGCGAGCGCGGTCACACGCGATTCGGTCGCGCGCAGCATCGCCGTTGATCTTGCGACGGACACGCACTGGGAACGCCTCGACGAACTCCTGCCGCACACGTCCGTCGTGGCGGTCGAGAGGGTCCTGCGGCACCATATCCTGTGGGGGATAATCTCGGCGTCGAACGCCCGCAAAGTCCTGGACGGCACCGGGTGCTGGGAGCCCGAGGGCCGGAACAGGGAGGTGCTCGCCCGGATGAAGGCGGCGGCGGGAGAGGCGCCCGACGAGTTGGTGTCCTCGACGGCATGGACAGCCGTTCATGCCGTCGAGGACGGCTGGGTCGTGCCGGGGAAGGCCGACCGGTCCACCTTCCCGAAGGTGACCAGGCTCGGTCGCGCGCGGTGCTTGTTCGCCGCGACGGAGCCCTGAACGCTACACGACGGAAGGGGCAGACCCCGCGACGGGAACGAAGCGGATCTCCGCATTGAGACCCCGTAAGCGAGGCTGTGTCCTACGCCTACTGACTTGCGAGTGCCTGCGTGGCCGAGGCGCACCCGTCTGTGCGGAGTTTATCTCGCGTCGGGCCGCTTGTAGCGCCAACACATAACTCAAGCGCTTACGCCTCGACATCGCCTTCGGCTTTTCCACAAGCCCAAGTCCATTTCCGCTCGTGCACGACAAAAGTTTGTGTGTCGTGCACATTCGTGTATAGGAGGATGATGGCTGCCAGAAAACGAGCCCGTCCCACTATTTCCCTCACTCTGAACGAAAGAACCCTCACAATGCTCGACGCTTATGCCAGCAAGCATCTCGGCAATCGGAGCGAGGCAGCAGATTGCATCGTCGGCCGATACACCTACCTCACTCAAGAGGCCGATCTTTCGAGCGTCTCGTTTGATGCCTTCGTCATGTTGTGCCAGATCAATGGGGGTCTGATTACGACAAAAATGGTTGAGCCGCGCGGGACTTTACTCGCGGGTGCTTATCAGAAGCTTGCCGATCAGAATGATTTCCGTCGTACCCTTGACGCTAAGCCGCCCGGTTTCTTTCGTGACGACTCTCAAGAAAGTCGATCAGCTTTTATCGACAAGTTAAACATTGAGCGCGAGCATCTCAATTCTGTTGTAAATCTAGTAAAGTCGCTCGATCAAACTCAGAGCATGGCTTTGCTGGAGTACGTTGAGCAAGTGCTGTGCGGAGACGATGACACGCATATCCGTGAGCATTGCGCAAATGTTTACGAGCAAATGCAAATCCGTACACGCGATATTTAAATTCCGCTGGCCGCCTGTTCCCCCACGCTAGACACGCAAAACCGGCAGCGGCGCCACACTCAAGGCCTCCTTGGACAAGGCGAACGGCTTCTTCGAGCAGGCCGTCACCAGCGCATTCGAACACGTCTTCGAGTACCTGGAGCCGCTCAGTTCCCACGCATCCGTCGGTGGCCCAAACGGGGAGGACCGCCACCGGAGCCGCGTGAGACGGGAACCCTGAGGTAGGGGCGCGAGAAGCCCGGAGGTCATCGCAGTCCCCGTACCGCTTTTCTGGGGCACGGGGACTGCGCTGTCACGACGTCACCTCGTGTCGAAGCGGATGCCGAACAGGCCGCCGGTCTCGTCGTCAGACAGGCGCGGCCGGAGCACGGCCGCGTCAAGGTCGATCTCGCTTCCCAGGTCGAGGACGTCGAGCACCTCCGAGTTCAGGGCGATGATGTATTGCCCGCCCCGAGACACGGTCGTTCGGTGGCCGAGGGCGATGGCGGTGCGAACCTGGCGGGGGTCAACGCCGTCGAAAAGGTGGCTGTCGTGGACGAGGAGCCCAGGGCCTCCGTTGAACCGTTCCGCGGCGGTCTCGTAGAGCATCAGGTCGAAGCAGAAGATCTCCATGCGGTCGATCCCGCCCCGGTTCCCGTCGCCCTGGATGCTGATGCGGAACTCAGGCCCCTTGGGCGTCGCCTCGACGATGAGGTTGCCGTACCGGTCGTCGTAGAGCTCGGTGATCGAGCGGTCGATCATGAGGGTGGCCGAACGAAGGGCATCGCCCCGCTCCCGATGATCGGCCTGAAGACGTTGCAGGAGGGATGCGCGCTCCTGCAGCAAGAGGGACTTTTTGCCTTCGAGGATTTCCGCGTTCCTGAGCTTTTCGCGCAGGAGCTCGACCTCGCTGCCGAGGGTGCCGATCTCCTCGGCCATCATCGTGAAATCTTCCAGAGCGCCCTTGCCGGCTATTTCGGCCATGATCGCGCTCTGGCTCTCGTCCAGGGCGGTCATCTCGGCGTCGACCAAGGCCAAGCTCGCGCGGGTTTCCGAGATCTGCCCCCCGAGATGGACGCGTCGATTCTCGGAAACCGACCTCTGGAAGCTGGCGACGTCGTCCATCTTGGCCAGGACGATGCCGGGCAACTGGACGTCGGCGGCGCGGTAGAGGCGTTCGAGGGCGGCGTATTCCGGGGCCCTTTCCTCGGCGACCGCCGCCTCAAGGTGGGCGATGGTCTGAAGTGCGCGCATACGCTCGAAGCCGAGCGACTGGATGCGGCGTCGGGCGGTCGCGGCTTCCGCGGCGCGTTCCCGGTAATTCTCGGCGACCTCGAACGCGGCGATGGCGGCCCTGAGGCGTTCGATCCTGGCCTCGATCCTCTGGATCTCGGGCCGGATCTCCCCGACGCTTCCAAACAGCTTGCCGAAGGCGCCTTCCTTGATCGCCTTCCGTAGGTCGGCCAGGGCGGCGGTGGAAACCTTGAGCTGTTCGATGGCCCGCGGGATGCGCCAGTCCAGGCCGATGAGGTAGGACAGGTTGACTTGCCAGTCGTAGGCGTTCTGCTTCTCGTGCTGGCGTACCGGCACAGCGAACGCGCCTCCGGCGTTGCGTCGGATGAAGTAGCTTACGAGCGAGCGGAAGCCCGGCACAAAGGATTGCTCGAACTCGGTGCCCTTAGGGTCCCTGGGCAGGCCAAACCAGTAGTGGCCGAGGATCTCGCGCCACCGCTCAACGGTAAGGTAGGCCGCCTCCGACTTGTCCCGCGTCAGCGGGGCGGCGATCTTGGCGGCATCCTCCTCCAGGAGAAGCATCCGGTTTGCGTCGGCACCGCTGCGCGACACGGTGATCTCGTGAGGACCGAGCCGGAGTCTGGCGTGGAATGTGAACGCGAACAGGGCGGGCGACTGGAAGATCGACGACTTTCCGGCGGCCGAGCCAAGCAGGAAGTGCATGACCTCGATCACGCTGGTCTTGCCGGCGCTGTTGCGGGTCTGCCTTTCCGTGGACGCGTCGGTACGGTCGGCGAGGACGACGTTGAGACCTTCGTGGAAGGTGAGCCCCTTGAAGCCCGGCAGGTCGCTGGTGAGGGATAGGATCATGGCTTGCGCTCGGCCCGCACGAGCAGGCCCTCGTCGTTCAGGTCGAGGGCGCCAAGGGCCCTGAGCAGGCACATGGCCAGCACGAACCAGTCGAACGGCAGCACGGCGCTGTCGGGGCGCGACGCGCGGTTCTTCCGTACCCCGTCCCACGCCTCGGAAACGGTCATCGGTCGGGTAAGGATTTCGAGGATGTCCGCGCCGACGCCGATGAGGGCCCGATCCTGGCTGAGGTGTTTGCTCGGCAGGATCATCCGAACACCCCTTCGTCGGCAACTTTGTCTTTGAAGATGGTGCACCGGACGAAGAGGTAGGAGAGCAAGCTCCAGGCGGCCACGTCCATCTCGACCGCGACCGGACCGTGGCCGACGATGTTGCTGTAAAGCTTCATCATGATGTCATCGGGTTCGAGGCCCTGGAGGTCGAGATCGACGTACTGTCGCCTGAACTCGTTGGCGATGGTCATCGCCATAAGCGGGACCGGGTGGCCCTCGATCTCCCTCTTTACGATGCGCTCGTTCAGGCCGCCCATGGCGATCTTACGCTGGATGGCTCCCGACAAGCCGTTCGTCCGGAGCTTGCCTACCGGTACGTCGCGTCGCTCGTCGTCTTCCGGCAGTTCCTCAAGGGTACCCTGGGCGATGGCATCGATGACGGCTACCACTTCAGGAGCCTGGATATTGCGGAAGTCCTCGGCCGTAACCTCGCGTCCGAGCAGGCCGGTCACCTGGTAGGACTCCAAGGACATGATGTGGGCCTCGAAGGTCGCCCAGCCGAAGACTGCGATACGGTGATGCGGGTTGGCGGCCTGCAGCGCGTCGATCCGGGCAAGCGGCGTCGTGCCCATCCCGAGGATGAAGTTGTTGACGATGTGCCAGACCTTCATGTCGGGCCAGTGCCCTGCCGCTCCGACGTAGTCCTCGTCGATCTTGGCCGCCAGTCGGGCATTCACGGCCTTGACCTTCGCACCGCCGTTCTCAGCCCCGTAGCACTGGAAGATCTCGTGCCCGGGGCGAAGGTAACCATCGCACTTCCGATCACCGAGCGAGCCCTCAAGCGCGGGCCTCATGAAGGCGTCGGGGTGACGGAGTTCCATCATTCGACAGAAGAACTCCTGGAAGTGGTTGCCGGTCAGGCGCCGCAGCGTGAGCTCCAGCATGTCCGAGAGGGCGAGCCGTTGCTCAGGAGGGATCGGCATGGCTGCGTTCGTACAATCACGGGCGGATTCGTTGGGGGTCAAGCGTAGCAGCCGGCGTTGAAACCCGCGAGCGCCAGAAACACCGACGGGCGGGATGACGGTCATTCCCGTGGATCCCGTTGGGCGAACCCTTGCGAGGGGACGCAAGCGGTGCGATCGACACTGCGCAACAGGAGCGCCGAGCCGATGAAAACCAGGGACGTCCACCCTTCCCGCTAACTTCGGAGCGCTGCGTCCCGTACGAGGCCTCCGTCATTTCGGAGGCAAAGAATGCCAAGGACGCTCTTCTGCGCGGACACCCATTTCGGACACCGCGGGATTCTCGGTCCACGGATGGCCCGACCGCGTCCGTTCGAGACCATCGAGGCGCACGACGAGGCCCTGGTCGCCGCCTGGAACAAGGCCGTTCGACCTGACGACATCGTCTGGCTCCTCGGGGACTTCGCCTACAAGTGCAGCCTCGACTACGCCGCATCCATCCAGGCGCGACTGAACGGACGCATCCACCTCGTTCGGGGCAACCACGACCACGGCCTGGGCGAACGTCTCGAATGGGCGGGACCCGTCGTCGACGTCCAAAGGGTCTTCGTCCAGGACCCGGGCATGCCCCGGCGGGTCGCCCTGTGGGTCAGCCACTATTCGCACGTGACGTGGCCCCATGCCTGGCACGGCGACCTTCACGTCTACGGCCATTCCCACGGTGCCATTCCGGCCACCCGGACAAGCCTCGACGTCGGCGTCGATTGCTGGGAGTTGGCTCCGGTCACGTTGATCCGGATCATGGAAAGGATGGCGGAAGCCCCGGCATCCCGCCCGTCAGGCTGATGTCACGCACGAGATAGGCGGCCCATCCGTCCAACCCGGTCACGAAGGTCGTTTTACGAACCCGATGTCGACCGCCACGGCCTTGAGGCGCTCAGGCTCGCGCTCTTTCCGTTCGGAGTAGCGGTCGACGAGATAGGAGGAACGCTCGCGGGTCAGGAGCGTGAACCTGACCAGTTCCTCACAGACGTCGACCACCCGGTCGTAGAGCGGCCCCGGCTTCATCCGACCGGCGTCATCGAACTCCTTGTAGGCCATGGGCACCGAGGACTGGTTGGGGATGGTGATCATCCGCATCCAGCGCCCGAGGATGCGTAGGCCGTTGACGGCGTTGAACGACTGCGAACCGCCGGAGACCTGCATCACCGCTAGGGTCCGGCCTTGTGTCGGGCGCACCGAGCCCTCCGACAGGGGGAGCCAGTCGATCTGGCTCTTGATCACCCCGGTCATGTTGCCGTGACGCTCGGGACTGACCCAGACATGCCCCTCGGACCAGATCGAGAGGTCGCGCAGTTCCTGGACCTTGGGGTGGTCAGCGGTCGCGTCGTCCGGCAACGGCAGGCCGTGCGCGTCGTAGATCCGCACCTCGCCGCCCATCGCCTCCAGGAGGCGTGCGGCCTCGTAGGCTAGGAAGCGGCTGAACGACCGCTCCCGGAGCGAGCCATACAGGATCAGGAAGCGTGGGGCGTGGGTGAACGGTGCCTGCACCTGCAGGTCGGTCGCCGTCGGCACTACGAAGTGCCCCTCGCTGATGTTGGGCATTCCGTCGGCGAAGAGCTGTTGCGGCTTGTCCAAGACGTTTCGTTCCTCTACATTTCAATGATGGTTGAGATATTGACATCATGATGGACGAACGGCAAGCCGTCGCCGCCTTTGCAGCCCTCGGCCAGGAGCACCGCCTGCGCGTCGTACGCCAACTCGTGACCGCCGGCCCCGAAGGCATGGCGGCCGGCGCGCTGGCCGAGGCGGTCGGCGTGTCAGGGACCAACCTGTCGTTCCACCTCAAGGAGCTCTCGCATTCCGGGCTGGTCACGTCCCGGCGCGAGGGTCGCTCGATCATCTACAGCGCGGCCTACCCGGACCTGTCCGAGCTCATCCAATTCCTGATGCGCGATTGCTGCCAGGGCCGACCCGAGGTCTGCGCCCCCGCCGTCGCGGCCCTCGCCGCCTGTTGCCTGCCTACCGGAGACACCGCCCATGCCTGACCACGTCTACAACGTCCTGTTTCTCTGCACCGGCAACTCCGCTCGCTCGATCCTGGCGGAGTCCATGCTCAACAAGGAGGGCCAGGGACGCTTCCGGGCCTTCTCCGCTGGCAGCCAGCCCAAGGCGGACGTGAACCCGCTCGCCGTTCAGGTTCTGAGCGAGACGGAATACCCGACCGAGGGGCTGCGCTCGAAGTCCTGGGACGAGTTCGCCGGCCCCGATGCGCCGGTCATGGATTTCGTCTTTACGGTCTGTGACAACGCCGCCGGCGAGGCCTGCCCCTACTGGCCCGGCCAGCCGGTGACGGCTCACTGGGGCATCGAAGACCCCGCCTCGGTCGAGGGTACGGACCTGGAGCGCAAGACGGCCTTCGTGACCGCGCAGCGCTACCTCAAGAACCGCATCTCGGCCTTCGTGGCGTTGCCGCTGGCCAGCCTCGATGGGGTCGCCCTGTCCGCTAAGGTGCGCGAGATCGGCCAGCAGGCCGGCGCCACCTCGCCCCGCGCGGAGGTCGCGTGATGGACGTCGTCATCTACCACAACCCGGATTGCGGCACGTCCCGCAACACCCTGGCCTTCATCCGCAACGCCGGCATCGAGCCGCACGTGGTCGAGTACCTGAAGACGCCGCCGAACCGGCTCCTGGTGCGACAGCTTGCCGAACGCGCCGGCGTCACGGTCCGCGATCTCCTCCGCGAGAAGGGAACGCCCTACGCCGATCTCGGGCTCTCGGACCCGAGCCTGACGGACGATCAGCTTCTCGACGCCATCGCCGAGCACCCGATCCTGCTGAACCGCCCCCTGGTGGTGAGCCAGAAGGGCGTCGCCCTGTGCCGGCCCTCGGAGAAGGTCCTCGACCTCCTGCCGGCCCAGCAGGGCGAGTTCGTCAAGGAGGACGGCGAGCGCGTCGTCGACGCGCACGGGCGCCGCGTCGCCACCGCCTGATCCGCTCCACGTACCCAAGAACAAGAAACGGTCCCGATGCTCGCGCTCGCCATCTTCGTGGTCACCCTCGTCTTCGTCATCTGGCAGCCGAAGGGTTTCGGGATCGGATGGAGCGCCCTCATCGGGGCCGCTGTGGCGCTCGCCACCGGGGTCATCAGCCCCGGTGACATCCCTGTGGTCTGGCACATCGTCTGGGACGCCACCTTCACCTTCGTGGCGCTGATCATCATCTCGCTGCTCCTCGACGAAGCCGGCTTCTTCCATTGGGCGGCGCTCCACATCGCCCGCTGGGGCGGCGGCCGGGGACGCCTGCTGTTCCCACTGGTCATCCTGCTCGGGGCGGCCATCGCGGCGGTGTTCGCCAATGACGGGGCGGCCCTCTTGCTCACCCCCATCGTGCTCGCGATCCTGCTCCGGCTGGACTTCAAGCCGGCGGCGGCGCTGGCCTTCATCGTCGCCTGCGGGTTCGTGGCAGACTCGACAAGCCTACCGTTGGTGATCTCGAACCTCGTCAACATCGTCTCGGCAAACTTCTTCGACATCACCTTCAGCCGTTATGCGGCCGTGATGGTGCCTGTGAACCTGGTCTCGCTCGCCGCGACCCTGGTGGTGCTGTGGCTGTTCTACCGGCGCGACCTTCCAGCCACCTACCCGGTGGCCGAGCTCGAAGCGCCGCGCCACGCGATCAAGGACCCACTGGTCTTCCGAGCGGCCTTCCCGCTCCTTGGTCTGCTTCTGGTCGCCTACTTCGTGACGGCACCGTTCGGCGTGCCGGTCTCGGTCGTCACCTGCGCGGGGGCGCTCGTCCTCCTGGCGCTGGCCAACCGCAGCCGGGTCATCCCCATCCGCAAGGTCCTGACCGGGGCCCCCTGGCAGATCGTCCTGTTCAGCCTCGGCATGTACCTCGTGGTCTACGGCCTGAAGAATGCCGGGCTGACCGACTACCTGGCGCAGGGGCTTGTCTGGCTCTCGGGCTTTGGCCCATTCGTCGCCACCATCGGGACCGGGTTCGCCGCCGCCATCCTATCCTCAGTGATGAACAACATGCCGAGCGTGCTCGTGGGTGCGCTCTCCATCCAGCAGGCTCCAGATCTCTCGCCCCTGATGCGCGAGCTCATGGTCTACGCCAACGTCATTGGCTGCGACCTCGGCCCGAAGTTCACCCCCATCGGGAGTCTGGCGACCCTGCTCTGGCTGCACGTGCTCGACACCAAGGGCCAGCACATCACCTGGGGCCAGTACATGCGGGTGGGTCTGGTCATCACGCCACCGGTGCTACTCGTCACACTGGCCGCCCTGGCGCTCTGGCTCCCCATGCTCGGGGCTCGGTAGCGCGCCGATGGCCTCGGCTCGCCGCTGGCCCGTGATCTCGGCTCTGGGCGTCGTCCAGATCCTGACCTGGGGCTCTTCGTTCTACCTGCTTTCGGTGCTGGCCGCTCCGATGACGCAGGACACGGGATGGCCCTTTGGATGGGTCATCGGCGGCCTGTCCCTTGGGCTCCTCGTCGCGGGCTTGGTCTCGCCACGGGTCGGAGCGTTCATCGGGGAGCACGGCGGCCGGCCGGTGCTGGCCTTCGCCGCCATTGCCCTGGCGCTGGGCCTGACGGGCCTTGCACTGGCCCCGAACGTTGCGGCTTACCTGGCGGCTTGGCTTCTCGTCGGTCTGGGCATGGGCACCGGACTCTACGATCCGGCCTTCGCCACCCTCGGGCGTCTCTACGGTGCCGAGGCCAGGCCAGCCATCACCACGCTTACCCTGTGGGGCGGTTTCGCCAGTACGGTATGCTGGCCGCTCTCGGCGTTCCTGATCGAGCAGGTGGGTTGGCGGGGGACCTGCCTCGCCTATGCCGGGCTGCACCTCTCGGTCACGTTGCCCCTCGTTCTGCTCGTGATCCCCAAGCCGCCCATACGTATCGTCACACGACTGGCAGGCGCGAACCCCGCCATCCGGCTTGAGGGACGGGAGCGTCGTGCATTCCTCCTCATGGCAGGGGTGCTGACCCTCGGGGGCACGGTGATGGCCATGGTCTCGGTGCACCTCATCACCCTGCTCCAGGCCCGTGGTGTGGCTCTCACCTCGGCCGTTGCCTACGGCGCCCTGATCGGACCGGCACAGGTAGGCGCGCGCATCGTCGAGATGGCTGGCAAGGGCCGGCACCATCCCCTCTGGACCCTGACCGCCGCCATGATCCTGGTGGTCTTGGGGGTCGCGATGCTGACGGCCGGCCTACCCTTGGTCGGGCTGGCGCTGGTCCTCTACGGGGCCGGCAACGGGATCTATTCGATTGCACGGGGTACGGTCCCCCTGGCCCTGTTCGGTCCCGAGCGCTACGCCGCGCTCGTCGGCCGGCTCGCCCGTCCAGGGCTGGTGGCGCAGGCGCTGGCACCCTCCGTCGGAGCCGTGGTCCTGGCCCAAGGTGGCGCGAACGCCACCTACGCCCTGCTCAGCGTCCTCGCCGTAGCGAACGTCGCGCTTGCCCTATCCCTCTGGCGCGTCCGGCCCCGAACCTAGCAAGCCGACGGTTGCCGTGACCCAGTCCCCGATCAAATCCTTGCCTTCGAACCGGTTCATGCCTATCGACGCTTAAACGATTCCACAAAGGTTTAAGTGTCGTGCAAGAGAAGCAAGCGCTCGATGGCTTCGCCGCCATCGCGCAGGAGACCCGCCTACGCATCATCCGCCTGTTGGTCACCGCCGGCGCGGACGGCATGGCGGCCGGTGCCATCACCGAGGCCATCGCGGGCGCCTCGGCGCCGCGCATCTCGTTCCATCTCAGCCACCTTGAGAACGCCGGCCTCGTGGTCGGCCGACGGGAGGGGCGGTCGATCATCTACAGCGCGGTGTTCACGGCCCTGTCCGACCTGGTGGCCTTCCTGATGCGCGATTGCTGCGAGGGACACTGCGAGGTCTGCGACCGAGCCATCGCCCTGTTCGCCCGGTGCACGGGCCGGCCGCAAACGATGTCCGGGTCCCCCAGGATCGCTTGCGAGGAACCATGAGCAACCTGCGTGATACCCTCGAAGGCAACCAGATCGGGATCTACTTCGCGGCCATCGGCGCCGCTGCGCTGATCGCCCTGACGCTGCCCGGCACCACGGCCCTTGAGGTCGGGATCAACCCGGCGCTGGCGCTGATGCTGTTCGTCACCTTCCTTCAGGTGCCGTTGCCTGAACTCGGAAAGGCTTTTGCGCGAGTCCGTTTCCTGGCGGCGCTCCTCGCCACGAACTTCATCGTGGTGCCCTTGCTGGTGGCCGGCCTGATCCGGTTCCTGCCCGAAGCCCCCATGCTGCGGCTGGGCGTGCTCATGGTCCTCCTCACGCCGTGCATCGACTACGTCGTGACCTTCGCCCATCTTGGTCGGGCCGACGCCAAGGTGCTGCTGGCCTCCACCCCGGCGTTGCTGATCGCGCAGATGCTGCTGCTGCCGGTCTACCTGAATGTCTTCCTCGGCGAGGACGCCGCCAGGTTCGTCCAGGTCGGTCCGTTCGTGCATGCCTTCTTCTGGTTGATCGCCGTCCCTCTTGGGCTCGCCGCCGCCGTGCAGCTCTGGGCCGGACGCAGCCCTGCCGGGCAACGGATGGCTACGGGCCTCGGACTCCTGCCGGTGCCGGCGACCGCGCTGGTCCTGTTCGTGGTGATCGCGTCCGTCCTGCCCCAGCTCGGACCCGCCCTCGACGATGCCCTACGAGTGGTCCCCGTCTACGTCGCCTTCGCCGTGGCTGCCCCGCTGCTGGGTTGGGCTGTCGGGCGCGCGTTCCGCCTGGATGCCCCCACCGTCCGCACGCTGGCCTTCAGCGCCGCCACCCGAAACTCCCTGGTGGTCCTGCCGCTGGCGTTTGCGGTTCCGGGTGCCGTGCCACTCCTGCCCGCCGTCATCGTCACGCAGACGCTGGTCGAACTCCTCAGCGAACTCGCCTACGTCCGCCTGATGCCCAGGCTCGGCCCAACGGCGGCGTCGCCGGTCCCGGCCGTCTAGGTCGACCCCGATGAGACGGCGGAGCGTACCCGTGATCCCACATCGCCACCGTCTCGTGGTGATCTCGGCCCTTGGCTCGATCCAATTCCTGACCTGGGGGGCCTCGTTCTACCTGCTGTGCGTGCTCGCCAACCTGATATCGGAGGACACGCGGTGGCCTCTGAGATGGGTCATCGGGGGCCTGTCCCTCGGCTTCCTCGTCGCGGGTTTGGTCCCTCCGCGGGTGGGGCTTTCGTCAGGTAGTCCCTGTCCCTTCCGCGCCGACACGCGATGTGGCATCGTCCGTTCGTGACCTTTTGGCTCGCCCTTCGGCGGTTGCTACCGCTCCTGGCGGTACTCGGCCTCGCCCTTGCGCCGGTGACCGCATCTGCGGCCGCCGCGGGCATGCGCGCTCCGAAGGCCGATCAGCGTCACGCCATGGCGATGCCCGACGAGGCCATGGACGAGATGCCGTGCTGTCCCAAGGAGCGGTTAAACATGCCCGATTGCTCCAAGGGCTGCCCCCTGATGGCGCTCTGCCTGGCGAAGGTCGCCACCGGGCTGCCGGTCGCCGTCGGACTTCCGGGCCGCGTTGCCGGCGTCGAGGGGCCGACCTGGGGCGTCACTGCCTCCTTCGACAGCCTGTCGCAAGGGCCGCCCACCGAGCCTCCCCGAGCCTGAACCCGATGCCGCCGGCGCCTGCGCCGGCAGATCCCGCGCGCCTGAAGGCCCGGGTCCCATCGTTTTCAGGAGATCATCCACCGTGTCCAAGACATCGTTTTCGCGCGCCCTCACGGCTGCGCTGCTCGGCCTCGCCCTCACCGCCGCCGCCCGGGCCGACACCCAGGACTACGAGTTCCAACTCGTGAAGGACGAGGCGAAGCAGGGTGAGGCCATCCTCGACGTCCGCCTCGTCGACAAGCGCACGTCCAAGCCCGTGCCGAACGCCGTCATCTTCGCCAAGCGCATCGACATGGCGCCCGACAGCATGGAGGAGATGACCTCCAAGATCGAGCAGCTCCCCTCGCCGGAGCCCGGCATCTACCGGTTCAAGGCGAAGCTGACGATGGCCGGCGGCTGGCGTCTCTCGCTCGGAGCCAAGGTTCAGGGCGAGACCGGCACCGTCGAGAACAAGCTGGTGTTCAAGGCCACCAAGTGAGCCGGTCGGCATGGGCAGCCGGGACCCTCGCCGCGCTCGCGGCGGGGGTTTTGGGGTATGGCGCGGGGCATGAGGGCAGTCCCGTGCCGGCGCTCGTCCAGCAGGCGCGGACCGGGTTCGCCCATTGGCTGCCGGGAACCCGGCAGCCCTCTTCGGTGCCCGCTCGGGTCCCGGCCAGGGCGACGGGACCAGTCGTCTACTACCAGGACCCGGACGGGAAGCCGGACTACGCCGCGGAGCCCAAGCGCACGGCGGACGGTCGAGACTATCGCGCCGTCCACGCCAGCGAGGACGTGCGCTTCGACGAACCCGACGAGGCGGAGGCAATGCCCGACGCCGGGCACGGCGACATGGCCATGGCTCAGGCCACGCCCCCTGCAAGCGCCCGCAAGGTGCGCTTCTACCGGAACCCGATGGGCCTTCCGGACACCTCGCCGATTCCGAAGAAGGACTCGATGGGAATGGACTACCTCCCCGTCTACGAGGAGGAGGACACCGACGACGGCACCGTGAAAATCTCGCCCGGTAAGCTCCAGCGCACCGGGGTCCGGACGGCGGTCGCCGAGCGACGCGTCCTGTCGATGCCGGTGCGCGCGCCCGGCGCCATCGAGGAGGACGAGCGCCGGATCTCGGTGATCGCGATGCGCACCGACGCCTTCATCGAGAAGGTCGAGGCCGTCACCACGGGCGACCACGTCCGCAAGGGCCAGCCGCTCCTGCGCCTGTTCTCGCCGGAGATGAACGCGGCCGCCGCGCAGTACCTCACCGGCATCGGCTACGAGGGCGCCCGTCGGCGCCTGGAGAACCTCGGCATCCCGCCCGAGGTCATCGACGAGATCGAGCGATCCCGAAAAGTGCCCTCGACTATCACGTGGTCGGCGCCCCGCGACGGCGTCGTGGTCGAGCGCAACGTCTCGGACGGGATGCGCGCCAAGTCCGGCGACACACTGTTCAAGCTCGTCGACCATTCCCGGGTCTGGGTCCTGGCCGACGTGACCGAACGCGACCTGGCGGCCGTGGCGGAGGGCCAGACGGCGACCGTGCGCGCCCGGACGTTTCCGGATCGCGTCTTCACCGGCGCGGTGACCCGGATCTACCCGCACCTCGCCATGGGGACCCGGACCGCCCGCCTGCGCATCGAGCTGCCCAACCCGAACGGCGACCTGCGCCCGGGCATGTTCGCCGATGTGACGATCGCCACGGGCAGCGACAAGCCGGTGGTGGCGGTGCCCGACGACGCGGTCATCGACACCGGCACGAAACAAGTCGTCCTGCTCGACAGGGGCGAGGGCCGCTTCGAGCCGAGACCGGTCAGGCTCGGCACCCGTGGCGACGGCTACGTCGAGATCCGCGACGGCATCGCCGCGGGCGAGCGGGTGGTGACGTCGGCCAACTTCCTCATTGATGCCGAGAGCAACCTGAAGGCGGCCCTCCAAGGTCTTTCCGAGCCGAAGCCCGATCCCGGGCCGCAAGCCGCCGCCGAGGGGAAGGCGCCATGATCGCCCGTCTCATCGCCTGGTCGGCGAGGAATCTGGTGCTCGTCCTGATCGGGACCGTTTTTGCCGTCGGAGCGGGGCTCTACGCCCTGAAAACCCTGCCGCTCGACGCGATCCCGGACCTCTCGGACGTCCAGACCATCGTCTACACCGAGTACCCCGGGCAGGCGCCCCAGGTCATTGAGGACCAGGTCACCTACCCGCTGACCACCGCCATGCTGACGGTGCCCCGGTCGAAGGTCGTGCGCGGCTTCTCGTTCTTCGGGGTGTCGTTCGTCTACGTCATTTTCGAGGACGGCACCGACCCGTACTGGGCCCGCAGCCGGGTGCTCGAATACCTGAACACCGTGGCCAAGCGCCTTCCGGCCGGCGTGACCCCGACCCTGGGACCGGACGCGACTGGGGTCGGCTGGGTCTACCAGTACGTCGTGGTGGCTAAGGAACGGACGCTGGCCGAGCTCCGCTCGCTCCAGGACTGGGTCGTGCGCTTCGGGGCGTCGCGTGCCGAGGGCGTGGCGGAGGTCGCGGGCGTCGGCGGCTTCGTGAAACAGTACAACGTCGTCGTGGACCCGAGCCGGCTCCGGGCGCAGGGCATCACCCTGTCGAAGCTCCGGGACGCGATCCGGTCGAGCAACGCCGACGTCGGCGGCCGCACCGTCGAGCTCTCCGAGTTCGAGTTCGTTGTCCGTGGCCGCGGGTATCTCAAGACCGTCGCCGACATCGAGAGCATCGTCCTGAAGACCGAGGCGGGCACCCCGCTGCGGGTGAAGGACGTGGCTCGGGTCGAGCTCGGTCCCGACGAGCGCCGCGGCATCACCGAGATGAACGGCGACGGCGAGGTCGCCGGCGGGATCGTCCTGCAGCGGTTCGGGGCCAACGCTCTGAACGTCATCGAGAACGTGAAGGCGCGCCTTTCCGAAGTCGCCGCCAGCCTGCCCAAGGGCACGGAGATCCTGCCGGTCTACGACCGCTCGCACCTGATCGAGGCGGCCATCGAGACCCTAAAGGGCACGCTGATCGAGGAGAGCGTCATCGTCGCCCTCGTCTGCGTCGTGTTCCTGCTCCACGTCCGCAGCGCGCTGGTTGCGATCCTGATGCTGCCGGTCGGCATCCTAATGGCGTTCGCGGGCATGAAGGCCCTGGGGCTCGGGGCCAACATCATGAGCCTGGGCGGCATCGCCATCGCGGTCGGCGCCATGATCGACGCCGCCATCGTGATGATCGAGAACGCCCACAAGCACCTGGAGCGGGCGCCGCCGGACAAGCCCCGGGTCGAGATCCTGATCGAGGCCGCGGGCGAGGTGGGGCCGTCGCTGTTCTTTAGTCTCCTCATC
This sequence comes from Methylobacterium sp. 001424705, assembly GCF_059816145.1. NCBI lineage: Bacteria > Pseudomonadati > Pseudomonadota > Alphaproteobacteria > Hyphomicrobiales > Methylobacteriaceae > Methylobacterium > Methylobacterium sp. 001424705. The sequence continues at coordinate 32,669 of NZ_JCBANU010000007.1, forward strand.
ATCACGGTGAGCTTCCTGCCGATCTTCACCCTGGAGAGCCAGGAGGGGCGCCTGTTCGGGCCGCTGGCCTTCACCAAGACGTTCGCGATGGCGGCGGCGGCGGTGCTGTCCCTGACCCTCGTCCCGGCGCTGATGGTCCTGTTCGTCCGCGGCCGGATCATCCCCGAGCGCCGCAACCCGGTGAACAGGCTCCTGATCTGGCTCTACCGGCCCCTCATCGCAGGCGTCCTGCGGGCACGGGTGCTCACCATCCTGCTGGCCGTGGTCGTCCTGGCGGCGACGGCGTGGCCGGCGAGCCGGCTCGGCTCCGAGTTCATGCCCGACCTCGACGAGGGCACCTTGATGTACATGCCCACCACGCTGCCGGGCATCTCGGTGACCAAGGCCGGTGACCTGCTCGCCACCCAGGGCCGCATCATCAAGTCCTTCCCCGAGGTGGCCTCGGTCTACGGCAAGGCCGGTCGGGCCAACACCGCGACCGACCCGGCGCCGTCCGAGATGTTCGAGACCATCGTCAACCTGAAGCCGAAGGCGGAGTGGCGACCCGGCGTCACGACGGTGAGCCTGAAGGCCGAGATGGACGCCGCGCTCCAATTTCCCGGGGTCTCGAATGCCTGGACCCAGCCCATCCGCGCCCGCATCGACATGCTCTCGACCGGCATCCGTACGCCGGTCGGGATCAAGGTGCTGGGGACGGACCTCACCGAGATGGAGAAGGTCGCCCGCCAAGTCGAGGCGGTGGTGAAGGCGGTCCCGGGCACGTCGAGCGCCTACGCCGAGCGCGTCCAGGGCGGCTACTTCCTCGACATCACCCCCGACCGCGAGGCGCTGGGCCGGTACGGCCTGACCGTCGGCGACGTGCAGGACGTGATCGGGATGGCGCTCGGCGGCGAGAGCGTGACCAACACGGTCGAGGGACGTGAGCGCTACACCGTCAACGTGCGCTACCCGCGCGCCTTCCGCTCCGACCCGCGGTCCATCGCCTCCGAGGTTCAGGTGTCGATCCCGAGCGGGGGGACGGTGCCCCTCGGCGAGGTCGCCAAGGTGCAGTTGAACCGCGGCCCGACGCAGATCCGAACCGAGAACGGGCAACTCGCGGTCTTCATCTACGTGGACGTCGCCGGTCGCGATCTCGGGGGCTACGTCGCCGAGGCGCGGGCGGCGGTGGCCAACGAGGTCAGGCTCCCCCAAGGCACCCTGGTGCAGTGGAGCGGTCAGGTCGAGTACCTCGACCGAGCGACGGCCCGGCTCAAGGTCGTGGTGCCGCTGACGCTGCTAATCGTGTTCCTGCTGCTCTACCTCAACTTCCGTCGGCTCACCGAGACGCTCATCGTCATGCTGTCGTTGCCCTTCGCCCTCGTCGGCGGGGTCTGGCTGATGTGGTGGATGGGCTTCAACCTGTCGGTGGCGGTGGCGGTGGGTTTCATCGCGCTGGCCGGCGTCGCCGCGGAGACCGGCGTGATCATGCTGGTCTACCTCGACCACGCGCTCGCCGAGGTGCGCGCCGATTGCGAACGCGACGGGCGGACGTTCACCCGCGACGACCTGCGGCGGGCGATCATGGTCGGCGCGGTCGAGCGGGTGCGCCCGAAGATGATGACGGTGGTGGCCATCATGGCCGGCCTCCTGCCCATCCTGTGGAGCATCGGCTCCGGCTCGGAGGTGATGCAGCGGATCGCGGTTCCCATGATCGGCGGCATGGTATCGTCGACCATCCTGACCCTCCTGGTGATCCCGGCGGTCTACGGGCTGGTGAAGGGATGGGGACTGCCGAGATCCGACATGCGGCCGGAATCCGTCGAAGGGCACACGATGTTCCTGGCCGCCGAATGAGAGGGGAAATCCAAATGATGAACGGGACGACGATAACATCGCGACGCGCCCTGGTGCTGGGCCTGGCGGCGTCGGTAGTCTTCGGGCGCCACGCCACGGCGCAGGACCTTCCGACCGTGGCCGTGACCAAGGACCCGACCTGCGGCTGTTGCGAGAAGTGGGTCGCCCACCTTCGCGAGAACGGTTTCACGGTGACCGTCACGGAAGGACCGGTGAACCCGCTCAAGGTCCGCCTCGGGGTGCCACGGGACCTCGCTTCCTGCCACACCGCCCAGGTCGGCGGCTATGTCGTGGAGGGGCACGTCCCGGCCGGGGCGATCAAGCGGCTCCTGGCGGAGAGGCCCCAGGGCACGGGACTGGCCGTTCCCGGCATGCCTGTCGGCTCCCCTGGGATGGAGGTCGAGGGCATGGAGCCCGATACCTACGAGGTGGTGCTGTTCGGGCCGGCAGCACGCAGCACCTTCGCGCGGTACAGCGGCGGCACTGCCATCTGAGACGCGGCTACAGCCTCTGAATGGGAAGGGGCGGCCTGATGCCGAGCCAACGATTTACGAAGATGTCGTCGACCACGTCCGCATCGACGACCATCACGCCACCCACCGCGTCGACGAGCGGCAGCATGAACACCTGACCGTCGCTGGTGAACCACCCGGAGCCGTTCACGTAGGTGTCGCCCGCGAACTCGCAGCCGACGGACATGAGGAAGGCGACGAGATCGGTCTCGCGGTAGGAGGCCATCAGCAGTGGGCGAGGCGTTCCTTGACCACGCGCATGCTTGCCCGCCGGTCCTTCATTCGCTCGATCATGTCGAGGGCGTCGGGGACGCCGGCCAGGGCCCTGTCCGGGTCGGGGTGCGAGACATGCAGTTCCGGCACGTCGGGAGAGGTGATCACGAACTCCGTCCCGACCTTCCGCTGAACGAGTTTGATGCCCTCGGCGCGCATTGCCGCTCACGCTCCCTGCTGCGTTCGTAAGATGCGCCTCAACGGCCGGTATATCAATCCGCAAAGGCCCATGCCGGTTCGCCAAGCTCCAGCAAGGTCCTAACACATCGCTTCATCTGAAACGATGAGGGGCCCGGGAGGATCCCTGGTAGTCACATGAGGGGATTCACCGCCCAAGCGACACGCCAAGCCTCGGCGCCGCTTGCCCGTTCGACTTCGCGGGCGACTTCGGTCGCTCGTCCCACATGACGTAGCCGGGCGGTGGGTCGTACTCGTGCGGGCGCAGGACGGCGGCCTGCCCCTCGACGGAGACCAACCCGGGAAACAGCGCCCGCTCGATGTGGTCCCGGTTAAGCGCGATCTTGTGCGCCGTGTGCGAGAGGATGTGCTGTGAGTGCGTCCGGCCCGGAGGGCTCACGCTGACGAGCCTCTTTCCCGGGAAACGCCTGGCGAAGAGCTGGGCGGTCGCAGCCTGGTCCGTATCCGCGGTCAGCAGGTAGGCGGTATCCATGACGTCGTGGACCGCATCGTCGTAGACGCTCAGGGCCAGGTTGATGTCCGTCGCCTTCTCGGTCGGCTTCTGCCAGGTGGAGCCGCAGTCCCTGCACCTGGCGTCCTCACGGCTGAAGTGTCCGAGGATGGTCTCGACGCCGACGAGTTTCAGGGCCTTGACCAGGCGTTCGTGGCGGACCTTCTTGCTGTGGTCCCCGGGGTAGTAGGCCGTGCAGAACACGACGCGGACGAGCGTCTCGGTCTGGCGCGGCAGGATGGTTTCCCCCAACTTCCAGAAGTTGCACCACTTCAGGAACGGCTCTCCTAAGTCATTGACGGAGTGGTATAAATTGAAACCATCGATGTAGAGTGCGGCCCGGATCTTGGATTTTTCGGCTTGACTATCCGACCCCATGCACTCATATCCGATCCGTCAACGCTGAACGGTGCGCCGCCAGCAACCCACGGGCTCCGGCCCGTGTGAAGCCCACAGGTTCCAACCTGTGGGCTTCTTTGTTCCCGATGTCTTTCTATGGTTCCTTCGCCTCTCATGGAACCTGTTTTTATCTGGCGCGTGACCGCTCCGGCGGACCAGGTTCCGAGGCTGGAACGGTCATGATCGTAGGTGCCGTCGCCATCCCGCTTCATGCGGTGGGAAGCTCCGGGGTGCCCCCCGGCTGCAGTCTCTCTTACGGACCCCTCGGCCCTGACATCGTCCCCTTGACCTTCCCACCATGGGAAGCCCCATATCGGCGTGACGTCACTCCAAAGAGGGGAACCGTCATGATCCGGCTCAAGGTCACTCGAATGAACTGCGGCGGCTGCGCCAGGTCCGTCACGCGAGCGGTCCTGGGCGTCGACCCGAATGCCACCGTCGACATCGACCTGGGCGGCGGCATCGTCTCCATCGCGTCGGCCTCGGATGCGACGCGGTTCGCCGACGCTGTCCGTTCCGCGGGCTATGGCGCCGAGCCGCTGAACGCCGCGGCTTGAACGAAGGACAAGTGGAAACAATATCGGCGCTCGGCCATTTGTGTCCCGGGGCGAGTATTCCTCGGCCCATCGAAACGGTGTAAGCAATCTTGATGAGACCCGACCGGCAACTCGTGCGCCTGATGGCGGCGATGATCGTGATGATCATCGCCTACGTCGCGCCGTCTGCCGTCCAGGCTCACGAAGGCCATCATCACGGTGGCCATGACCATGCCGCCATGACGCGGGCGGCCAAGGCGTCGGTCGCGCCGCTGGCGGCCCCCGCACCGCGCGACGTCGGTCGGTCGGCGGCTGCCGTCGATGCCACGCCCGTGCTGCTCAAGGCCGCGGTTCCCGCCCGGGTCGCCATCCTCCAGTCCGAGGACGCGGGTCGGGGTTGCTGCCCCGGTCCCTGCAAGGGCACATGCTGCGGGACGATGTCCTGCTGCGTTCCCGGCATCCTCTCAGCTCCAATGACCATGCCGACCCTTGCCTTCGGGCACGTCGTCCTGGTCACGCACGACGTCGACGGCCGCTCCGGCCTCGGCCCCGAGGCCCTGCCCAGGCCCCCACGAACCCTCGCGTAACGAACGGCGCGCCAAGGGCGCGCAACGGTCGGATTCCGTCCGCAAGCCGCGGATGTGCGTCCGGTGTTCGAACGCGAGGATGCCTCTTCCATGTCTTTTCGTATTGCCGCCGCCCTTGGCGCGGCGTGGCTGGCCGTCGCTTCGCTGGCGGGTCCCGCACGTGCCCATGAGGGGCACGACCACGGCGCACCGCCCCCGCCCGTCTCGAAGTCCATCGCCCCGCGCGGCGAGGCCGCGTCGGACGCGTTCGAGCTGACCGCCATCCCACGGGACGGGAAGGTCACGTTCTACCTCGACCACTTCCGGACCAACGAACCCGTCCGGGGTGCAGTCCTGGAGGTGGAGACGCCCGAGGGGCAGAGGACCGCCACCGAGACCGCCGAGGCGGCCTACGTGCTTCCCGCGCCCTGGCTCGCGCAGGCGGGATCGCACGACCTCCTGGTGACCGTCACCGCCGGAGAAGCGGTCGACGTCCTCACCGTCCCGCTGTCCATCCCGCAGACCCAGGCGCCCGTCGCCGCCCCGGCCGCAGCGCCGGCCGGCACCGCCATGGCCAAGGCGTCCGCCGCCGTCGCCGACCTGAAGGCCCGCCTCGTGGCCAAGGACCCCGTCCTGATGCTGACCGCGGCGGCCGCCTTCCTCCTCGGCATGCTGCTCACCGTGCTCACGCGGGGCCGGCGCAGCCTTCCCGCCGTGGCCATCATGGCGGTCGTCGTGACGCTGGCGCTCGGGAGCGTGGCCTTTGCCCATGGCGACGAGGACCACGGCGCCCCGGCCAAGGGCGAACCGGTTCAAGGCGCGGCCCTGCTCGACCCCGCGCAGCCGTCGTCCGACCTCGCCCAGCGCCTGCCCGACGGTTCGGTGTTCGTGCCCAAGCCGACCCAGCGCCTCCTGGTCCTGCGCACCACGATGACGGAGCAGGCGACGTTCCATCGGACGGTCGAGTTGCCTGGGCGCGTGATCCCGGACCCGAACGCCAGCGGCGTCGTGCAATCCTCCGTCGGCGGCCGGCTCTCGCCGCCGTCCTCGGGCCTGTTCCCGCGCCTTGGGACGACGGTGAGGAAGGGTGACGTGCTGGCCTACGTGACGCCGCCGGTGCAGGCGGTCGACGTCTCCGACATGCGCCAGCGCCAGGGCGAGCTCGACCAGCAGATCGACGTCTTCGAGCGTCGGGTGGACCGCTACCGCAAGCTCGCGACCACCGGCGCCGTCGCCCAGACGCAGCTCGACGACGCCCTCTCGGAGCTGAAGGGCCTGCAGGACCGCCGCGCAGCCCTCGACAAGGTCCGCCAGCAGCCGGAAGCCCTGGTCGCACCCGTGGACGGCGTGATCGCGCAGGCGTCCGCGGTGGCGGGCCAGATGGCCACGGCCGGCGGCATGGTCTTCCAGATCGTCGACCCGGCCCGACTCTGGGTCGAGGCCCTGAGCTTCGATGCCCTCACGCCGGCCGGGAACGCCACGGCGCGCTTCGCCGACGGGCGCACCCTGTCCCTCGTCTACCAGGGCACTGGCCTCGCCGACCGCAACCAGGCCATCCCGGTCCAGTTCGCGGTCAAGGGCAACACTTCCGGCCTGCGGGTCGGGCAGTTCCTCACCGTGCTCGCCGGCACGGACGCCGAGCAGTCCGGCCTCGCCTTGCCGCGTGCGGCCGTGGTCCGCTCCGGCAACGGGCAGGCCATCGTCTACGAGCACGTCGCCGCCGAGCGCTTCGAAGCCCGGCAGGTCCGCGTCGAGCCCCTCGACGGGACCAACGTGCTGGTCGCCGAGGGGGTGGGTGCGGGCAAGCGCATCGTCATTGAGGGCGCCGAGCTCCTCGATCAGGTCCGGTGAGGGGGCGCCGCCATGTTCAACGTCCTCGTCACGCAGTCCCTGCGCAACCGCCTGCTCGTCCTCGCGGTCGCCGCCGTCCTGATCCTGTACGGCGCCTTCACCGCCACCAAGCTGCCGGTGGACGTGTTTCCCGACCTGAACAAGCCCACGGTCACCATCATGACCGAGGCCGAGGGGCTCGCGCCGCCCGAGGTCGAGCAGCTCGTCACCTACCCCATCGAGACCCGGATGAACGGCCTGCCCGGCGTCAGCCGGGTGCGCTCGGTCTCCGGCGTCGGGCTGTCCATCGTCTACGTCGAGTTCGACTGGGGCACCGACATCTACCGGAATCGGCAGCAGATCGCCGAGCGCCTGACCCTGGTCCGCGACCAGCTTCCCCCGAACGTGACTCCGCAGATGGGTCCGATCTCCTCCATCATGGGCCAGATCCTTCTGGTGGCGGTGACCGGCGACAACGCCACCCCGATGGAGGTGCGCGAGGCCGCCGACTTCATCCTGCGGCCGCGCCTCCTCACGATCCCGGGCGTCGCCCAGGTCATTCCCATCGGCGGGGAGGTGCGCCAGTTCCGCGTCAGTCCCAACGTCGCGGCCATGCGGGCGCTGGGCGTCACGAACGCCCAGCTTGAGGCGTCGCTGACCCAGTTCGGCACCAACGCCGGCGGAGGGTTCACCGACCAGTACGCCCGCGAGTACCTCATCCGGAACATCGGCCGGACGATGAGCCTCGACGATTTGCGCAGCGTCGTGGTCGCCAACGTCGGCGACGCGCCGGTCTACCTGCGCCAGGTGGCGGACGTCTCCTTCGCCCCCAGGGTCAAGCGCGGCGACGGCGGCTACATGGGCAAGCCCGCGGTCATCGTCTCTGTCGAGAAGCAGCCCGACGTCGACACCGTCAAGCTCACGCGCGAGATCGAGGCGGCCCTGAAGGAGGTCACCGCGACCCTGCCGAACGGCATCAAGGCCGACCAGATCCTGTTCCGCCAGGCGAACTTCATCGAGACCTCCATTGCCAACGTCGAGCGCGTGCTCGTCGAGGCCATCGTGGTGGTGGCCATCGTGCTGTTCGCGTTCCTGCTGAACGTGCGCACCACGGTCATCTCGCTGACCGCCATCCCGGTCTCGATCCTGGCGACCGCCATCGCCTTCCACCTCGCCGGCCTGTCGATCAACACGATGACGCTGGGCGGGCTGGCCATCGCCATCGGCGAGCTCGTCGACGACGCCGTGGTCGACGTCGAGAACATTTTTCGACGGCTCGGCGAGAACCGGGCGGCCGGCTCGCCGCGCTCGACCTTCGAGGTCGTGGTCGCTGCGTCCTCGGAGGTGCGTTCCGGCATCGTCTACGCGACGATGATCATCGTCCTCGTGTTCGTGCCCCTGTTCGCCCTGTCCGGGATCGAGGGGCGGCTGTTCGCGCCCCTGGGGCAGGCCTACATCATCTCGATCCTGGCGAGTCTGCTGGTGTCGGTCACCTTGACGCCAGTGCTGGCCTATTACCTGCTGCCGGGGCTCAAGAGCCTTGCCGAGCACGACAGCGCCCTCCTGCGATGGTTGAAGCGTGGCAACGCCCGGCTGCTCGGGATCGCCTTCCGGCACCAGCGGGTGCTCGTTGCCACGGTGGCCATCGCGGTCGTCGCGGCCGGCATCGCCGCCTGGAACCTGCCGCGGGCCTTCCTGCCGCCCTTCAACGAGGGCTCGTTCACCGTCAACACGACGTTCAATCCGGGCATCTCGCTCGCCGAGAGCAATCGCGTCGGGTTGATCGCCGAGAAGCTGCTCCTCGACATCCCGGAGGTCGCCTCGGTCGGACGCCGCACCGGCCGGGCCGAGCTCGACGAGCACGCCGAGGGCGTCCATTCCTCCGAGATCGAGGTGGAGCTCAAGGGCGGTGGCCGGCCGAAGGACGCCGTGGTGGCCGACATCCGGCAGCGCCTGTCCCGGCTGCCGCTCTCGGTGAACGTCGGCCAGCCGATCTCGCACCGCCTCGACCACATGCTGTCCGGGGTCCGGGCGGAGCTCGCCCTGAAGATCTTCGGCGAGGACCTCGACGCCCTGCGCAGCGTGGCCAACGACCTGCGCGACCGCATGGCAAAAATCCCGGGTCTGGCCGACCTGCAGGTCGAGAAGCAGGTCCGAATCCCGCAATTGGAGATCCGGGTCGACTACACCCGGGCGGCCCTCTACGGGGTCCAGCCCTCGGCGGTGGTCGAGCAACTCAGCCGCCTCTCCAACGGGCGCGTCGTCTCGACCGTGGCCGACGGCTACAAGCGCTTCGACGTGCTCCTTCGCCTGCCGGAGCGCCAGCGCACGACGCAGGGGCTGAAGGACCTGCTGATCGAGACCCCGTCGGGGTGGGTGCCGGCACGCCAGGTCGCCGACATCCGCGAGACGGACGGGCCGAACCAGATCCTGCGGGAGAACAGCCGGCGCCGCCTCGTCGTCCAGGCCAACACCGACGGTACGAGCGACATGGCCACCATCGTGGCGGCCATCCGGCATCAGGTGTCCGAGGCCAAGCTCCCCCCGGGCTTCTTTGCAAGCCTGGAGGGGACGTTCCAGGCACAGGAGGAGGCGAGCCGGACCATCGCGGCCCTGTCCACCCTGTCCCTCGCCCTGGTCTTCGCCATCCTCTACAGCCGCTACCGCTCGGCCGTGCTGGCGCTGATCATCATGGGCAACGTGCCGCTCGCCCTCATCGGCAGCGTGCTCGCGCTGTGGCTGGTGGGGCAGCCGCTCTCGGTGGCGTCGATGATCGGGTTCATCACCCTGACGGGCATCAGCGCCCGCAACGGCATCCTGAAGATCAGCCACTACCTGAACCTGTCGCTGCACGAGGGCATGCCGTTCGGGCGCGACCTCGTGGTGCGGGGCAGCCTGGAGCGCCTGACGCCGGTGCTGATGACCGCCCTGTCGGCCGGCGTGGCCCTGGTGCCGCTGCTCTACGACGCCGCGACCCCGGGCAAGGAGATCCTGCACCCGGTCGCGGTGACCATCTTCGGCGGCCTGATCAGCGCGACCCTCCTCGACACGGTGCTGACGCCGGTCCTGTTCCTGCGCTTCGGGCGGGCGCCGTTGGAGCGCCTGCGCGCCGCGCAGGCCGAAACCCCCGATGCCCCCCGTCCGGACGGCGCGAAACCGCGTCCGGTCGAGGCGTTCTGATCCACCCCACGAAGGAGAGTACCGATGATCCCCTGGAGAATGGCCCTGATGGCCGGGGCGCTGGTCGCGATGCCGGCCTGCGCGCACGAGACGGCCGGCCAGCACGGCGGCCGCGTCACGGATGCCGGCAAGTACCACGTCGAGCTCGTCGCCAAGGGCGAGACGGTCGACGTGTTCGTGTCGGACGGAAGCCAGAAACCGGTCCCGGCGACCGGTTTCAAGGGCACCGCCATCCTCGTCGTCGGCGGCAAGCCGGCCCGCGTGCCGCTGGAGCCGACAGACGGCAACCGCCTCTCGGGCAAGGCGTCCGTGGCGCTCGGCGACAGCCCGAAGGGCGCCGTCCAGCTCACCGCCCCCGACGGCGCGACCGCCAGCGGCAAGTTCAACTGATCCACCCGTTCGATCCCGACCCAAGAAGGAAACGCACCATGGCCACCTCGACCACCACGACCCTGTTCGCCGCCCTCGTCTCCCTCGGGCTCGCCGGTCCGGCCATCGCCCAAGCCACGCACGACCACGGTTCCATGCCGGGCATGGGTGCCGGGGACTCGATGAAGCCCGACCCGAAGGACAACGCCTCGACCAAGGAATTCAAGGCTGCCGACATGACGATGATGAAGGACATGGACGTGGCCTACACGGGCGACACGGACGTCGACTTCCGCACGCACATGATCCCGCACCACAAGGGTGCGATGGCCATGGCCGAGGTGGCGCTGAGGCACGCCAAGGACCCGGCGACCAAGGCGATGGCCCAGAAAATCATCGATGACCAGAAGAAGGAGGTTGCAGATATGGAGGCATGGCTGAAGAAGAATGCCAAGTGACCGCATGCAAAAATAGGGATCAATTATCGTTGAGTTCTATTTCGACGGAATAATTGAACCTTAGTCGGAGTGCTTGGTTGTGATACTAACAAGATCAGGTGTCTAATGTGCTTGATATTGTTAGTCAATGACATCATTTTGCCAATTGATGGAGTGGATATCATGCACAACATGTCGAGCGAGATGCAGTCGTGCATCGATGAGTGCCTACGCTGTTATCAAACCTGCCTCGGGATGGCCTCAAACCACTGCCTGCCGGCCGGGGGCAAGCACGTTGAGCCGGAGCATCTTCGCCTGATGCTGGCCTGCGCGGAGATCTGTCGGACCTCCGCCCACTTCATGCTGCTCGGGACCCCCGAGCACAGGCACACCTGCCGGGCCTGCGCGGAGGTCTGCGAGGCCTGCGCGAAGAGTTGCGAGCAGGTGGGCGACATGCAGGACTGCGTCGAGCAGTGCCGCCGCTGCGCCGAGAGCTGCCGCAAGATGGCGGCCTGAGCCCCGGGGACGGCCTCCGGGGCCGTTCCTCACGTTTCCGAACCACCCAGGAGAAAACGATGAAGCAGATGATGTTGGCCGCGGCCGCGATGCTCGCCCTCTCGCTGACCCCGGCCCTGGCGGCCGGGTGCTGCGGAAAGGGCGCCAAAGGAATGTGCGCCAAGCCGATGGCCTCGATGTCGATGAAAAGCGGGAAGAAGGGCTGCTGCTGCGACGGCATGGGCAAGAAGGTGGCCATGTGATGCGGCGCGCCGGGCGTCGGGAGCGACCGATCCGTTCGCTTCAGCGCTTGGCGACGGCCTTCCTGCGAGGTGTGGGAGGCCGCGCCGGCCCCGGGGACGCGCCCGGACGGCTGGCTGAGACGTCGGCCCCGGTCTCCAGGCTGGCGATGATCGGACAATCCGGCCGACCGTCGCCGTCGCAGGCGTCGGCCAGGGACCGCAGGGCGTCGGCCATCTCGTTTAATTGGCGGGCCCGCTGTTCGAGTTCCTTCACGTGGGCCCTCGCGATGGCCTTCACGTCGGCGTTGCTGCGGTCGGGATCGCTCCAGAGTCCTAGCAGCACCCGGATGCGGTCCAGCGAGAAGCCCAGGTCCCGGGCGTGCCGGACGAAGCCGAGCCGGTGCAGGTCGGCGGTTCCGTAATCGCGATAGCCGCTGTCGCGCCGGTCCGCCGGGGGCACGAGCCCGATGCTTTCGTAGTGCCGGATCATCTTGGCCGAGACCCCGGAGGCCCGGCTCGCCTCGCCGATATTCATCGTAGGAGCCCCTCAGTTGACCTTCCCATAATGGGAAGGTGCAGGAAGGTCCGCAAGCCCAATCGGCCGCTGCCCGCACCCTGCTTCCACTTCGAAGCCCGGACGGCATCCCGGCCAGACAACCCACGGAGTTTCCGATGCAAGCCACCGCGTCCCGCAAGGCGGTCCTGTACCGCATGATGATGCCGCAGCACACGTGTCCGTACGGCCTCAAGGCGAAGGATCTCCTCGAACGCCAGGGCTTCCAGGTGGAAGACCACTGGCTGACCACCCGCGAGGAGACCGACCGCTTCAAGGCCGAGCACGGGGTCAAGTCGACGCCCCAGACCTTCATCAACGGCGAGCGCGTCGGGGGCTTCGACGATCTCAGGCGGCATTTCGGACGGGCCGCCAACGACCCGAACGCGACGACCTATACGCCGGTCGTGGCGGTGTTCTCGATGACGGCGCTGATGGCGCTCGCGGCGAGCTACGCCGTGTACGGCACGCCGCTGACCGTCCGGGCGGCCGAGTGGTTCATCGCCTTCAGCATGTGCGTGTTGGCCCTCCTCAAGCTGCAGGACGTCGAGACCTTTTCCTCAATGTTCCTCGGGTACGACCTGCTGGCCAAGCGCTGGGTGCGTTACGCCTACGCCTACCCGCTCCTGGAGGGCATCGCCGGCGTCCTGATGGTGGCCGGCGCCCTGAACTGGCTGTCGATCCCCGTGGCCCTGTTCATCGGCACCGTCGGCGCGGTCTCGGTGTTCAAGGCGGTCTACGTCGACAAACGCGAGATCAAGTGCGCCTGCGTCGGCGGGTCGAGCAAGGTGCCGCTCGGCTTCGTCTCGCTGACCGAGAACGTGATGATGGTCGCCATGGCGATCTGGATGCTGGCGATGGGGCATTGAGCGGCATGGCCACGATGTTCCCCGCCTGGCTCCATGCGCTCTCCATCCTGGCCCTGCTGCTCGGGGCCGCCTGCTCGATCCTTCTGTCGGTGCAGGTGATCCGGCATCCGCAGCACATGACCGTGATGAACGTGGTCTGGCCGGTCAGCGCCCTGTTCGGCACGGTGGTCGTGGTCTGGGCCTACTTTCGCTATGGCCGCCTCGCGACCATGGAGGCGCATCACCGCGCGATGGAGCGGGACGAGAAGCCTCCGAACATGACGCAAACGCCGTTTCCGGTGATGGTGGGCAAGGGCGCGCTCCACTGCGGCAGCGGCTGCATGCTCGGCGACGTCGCCGCCGAGTGGCTCGCCTTCCTCGTGCCGGCGGTGGCGGTCTGGTTCGGCTGGCACTCGCTCTTCGAGGAGAAGATGTACGCGGTCTGGGTGCTGGACTTCGTGTTCGCCTTCGGGCTTGGGATCGTGTTCCAGTATTACGCCATCGTGCCGATGCGCGGGCTCTCCCCGGGCCAGGGCATCGTCGCAGCCCTCAAGGCCGACACCCTGTCGCTGATCGCCTGGCAGGTCGGCATGTACGGCTTCATGGCGTTCGCCCAATTCGCCGTGTTCCCGCACCTCGCGGGGCAGCCAGCGCCGGTGAACTCGGTCGAGTTCTGGTTCGCCATGCAGGTGGCCATGGTGGCAGGGTTCCTGACCAGCTACCCGGTGAACTGGTGGCTCGTCTCCACCGGGATCAAGGAGCGGATGTGACAGGATTTCGTGCCCCTGACCGCCCTCCAGCATGTGACGCATCCCCAGGTGCCTGCCACCACAAGGGCTAGGTGCGAACGCAGCCCTTCCGTTGGGACGCCGCTTCCGAAACCCGCCCATGAGGATATGCAGGGTCATGCGCCGCTTCCCGCCCGAACGCATCGTGTGTCTGACGGAGGAGACCGTCGAGACCCTCTATCTCCTCGGCGTGGAGGACCGCATCGTCGGAGTCTCCGGCTATGCCGTCCGTCCGCCGCAGGTCCGCCGCGAGAAGCCGCGGGTTTCCGCCTTCACCAGCGCCGACATTCCGAAGGTTCTCGCCCTCGCCCCCGACCTGGTGCTCACCTTTTCGGACCTTCAGGCCGGCATCGTCGCCGACCTCGTCAGGGCCGGCGTTGCCGTGCACGCGTTCAACCACCGCGACGTCGCCGGCATCCTCGCCATGATCCGCACGGTGGGCGCCCTGGTCGACGTCCGCGACAAGGCGGAGGCACTGGTCCGTGGCTACGAGGCCAGACTCGCGCGCGTAGCGGAGCAGGCCAACGAACGGCCGCGGCCGCGGGTCTATTTCGAGGAATGGGACGAGCCCCTGATCTCGGGCATCGGCTGGGTCTCCGAGCTCGTGGCAATCGCCGGCGGCGACGACATCTTCCCGGAGCTTTCCCGGCAGGGGGCCGCCAAGGATCGCATCGTGGCGCCGGAAGCGGTGATCTCGGCTGCGCCCGAAGTCATCCTGGCGTCCTGGTGCGGGAAGAAGGTCGTGCCCTCCCGCATCGCCGGCCGGCCGGGCTGGGCCGCAATCCCCGCCGTCGCGCAGGGTCGCATCGTCGAGATCAAGTCGCCCCTGATCCTGCAGCCCGGACCTGCGGCCCTTACGGATGGCCTGGACGCCATCCTGCAGGCGCTCGGGCATCCGATCCCGCACGCCGAGGCCCCTTGGCAGGTGCCCGTCCCGGCCCCATCGCCGTGGCGCCTGACCGAACGCCATCGCGCCCAGCTTCTCAAGGTCCCGGACGACGGCTGGATCGAGGCCACGCGCCTCGACGCGCGCTCGCTGGAGGTCCTCGTCCGGCGAGGCTGGATACGGCGCGTGCATGCCGACCCGCTCGGACGACCGCGCCATGACGGCTACCGGCGAACCGATGCGGCCAGGATCGCACTGAACGGTACGGTGAGCGCAGCCTGACGCTACGGAACCGGCACGGCCGCCCCGGCGGGCAGTCCTGCCGCATCTCGGATCTACGCCTCAGAAGTGGTGATTGTGCCGACGATGGTGGTGATGATGGTGGCCCCAGTGGTGCTGATGCCGCCGGTAGTGATGATGGTGCCCCCAGCCATGATGGTGGTGTCCCCAGCCATGGTGATGATGGTGGCGCCGGTGATGGTGGTGGCCCCCATGGTGATGGTGGTGGCCCCCATGGTGATGGTGGCCCCAGTGCTGCACGGTCTGCACCGGACTTCCGATGGGGTCGACGAGGCCGGGGCTCGTCGCAAGGGGGGCTGCCTTCGCCGGGGTGAGCTGAAGGGTCACTGCCAAGATCACAGCGCCGATCATCGCAAAAAGACGTCCAACCATTGTCGCCTCCTGGATCACGGAAATGTCTCCGTATTCAGGATGCTAGGCGTCGCAAGCTGAATGTACAGTGACGAAGGGCGACCGGACCTTCAGGTCAGGGTGAAATCTCGGTCCGTCATTGCGTTGCGACCAAACTTGGCCGACGAATACAGAACAGACACACCCGGGTGAGCCGCGTCCAAAGTGAGCCGGTAACCGTCGGCCTTGCAAACCGCCCCCGCCGTCACAAACTGGATGTTGGCTTCGGCCGCGTGTGATAGAGTTCGCGACGTGATGACCCTGACCCGACAAACATGGCGCTGTCTGGCCGCGATCCTGATGATCGTGGCCTTCGTCATGCCGTCGGTGGTCCACGCTCACGTCGGCCATACGCACGGCCCGACGCTGGTGGCGGCAGTCGACGATGGCCAAACGGCGGTCTCCGAGGGCTCGCAGGTCGGCCACGATCATGCCGGGGACACCAACAAGTCCAAGGCGCATGCGGCCTGCTGTGCGGCGTGTGCCTGCCATGGCGGGTTGACGGTTACGGAAGCCGCCGCGGTCGGGCGCGTCTGGCGCTCGCTGCGCCTGGCGCTCGGACCCGCGGATCTCGCACCCCCGAGCCGAGCGCCAGAGGCGCTGCCCGAGCCCCCTCGATCCTTCGCCTGAACCTGGCGCGCTGAGGCGCGCCTGTAGCGGCATGCCGTCTTGAGGGACGGCGGCCGGTGTTTTGGTGCGAAGGAATTCCTGATGATGCGTCGTAATCCGTTGGCCGCTGCCCTGAGCGCGGCGGCGCTGCTGCTTTGCCTATGGGGCGGAGCCGCCCCTGCCCATGAGGGCCACGACCATGGAGAGGAGGCGAAGTCCGCTCCCGCGGTCACCGCTCCCCGCGGCGTATCGAGTTCGGACGCCTTCGAGGTCGTGGTCGTGGCCCGCAACGGCGCGCTGATGGTCTACGTCGACCGCACCGGCAGCAACGAGCCCGTGACCGGGGCCACCGTCCAGGCGGAAACGCCCGAGGGCGCCGTAACCGCGACCGCGACGCCGGACGGGGCCTACCTGGTCGACGCCCATTGGAGCGAGAAGCCGGGCGCCTACGACCTGACCTTCACCGTGACCCTGGCCGACGGCACGAGCGATGTTTTTCCCGTGGAGCTTGAGGTGCCCGAGCCTCCCGCCGCCACGGCAGGTCCGCCCACCGCCTGGACGAGCGGCCTCGCCATCGCCCACGATTTCCAGCACCACCTGACCCAGGCTGATCCGATGGCGTTCGTCATCGGCGGTACCGGCTTCGTGCTCGGCGTCGGCCTCACGCTCCTGCTCGGACGACGCCGCTCGGCACCGGCCGTGGCGGTCCTGGTTCTGGCGGCGGGCGTCGTGTTGGCGCCGAGGGCCAACGCCCACGAGGGCCACGACCACGGGAACGAGCCCAAGACCCTGATGGCGGCGCCGAACGGCGCCAGCCGGGACGTGGCCCAGCGCCTGCCGGACGGCAGCGTATTCATGCCCAAGCCGACCCAGCGCCTCCTGACCATCCGCACGGTGGTGACGGCCACGAGCGCCTTGGCCCGCACCACCGAGATGCCGGGCCGGGTCATCACCGACCCGAATGCGAGCGGAGTCGTGCAGTCTTCCGTCGGCGGGCGCCTGTCGCCGCCGCCCTCGGGGGTGTTCCCGCGGCTGGGCACACCTGTCGCCAAGGGCGACGTGCTCGCCTTCGTCACCCCTCCAATCCAGGCGGTGGACGCCTCGGACATGCGCCAGCGTCAGGGCGAGCTCGACCAGCAGATCGCCATCGTGCAGCGGCGCGTCGAACGCTTCCAGAAGTTGGCCCCGGGCGGTGCGGTCTCGCAGGTCCAGCTCGACGAGGCCAACGCCGAACTGTCCGGGCTTAAGGACAGGCGCACCGCCCTCGACAAGATCCGCCTTCAGCCCGAACCGTTGATCGCACCCGTCTCCGGCGTCATCGCCGAGGCCAACGCCATGGCCGGCCAGATGGCGAGCCCGGGTACGATGGTCTTCCAGATCACCGACCCTGCGAAGCTATGGGTCGAGGCCCTCAGCTTCGAGGCCCTGGCGCCGGCCCAGAACGCCTCGGCTCGGTTGGCCGACGGACGCACCCTGACCCTGAACTACCGCGGCGCCGGATTGGCCGACCGCAGCCAGGCCGTACCCGTTCAATTCGCCATCGAGGGCGAGCAACCCGACCTGCGCACCGGCCAGTTCGTGACGGTGCACGCCAGCAGCAGCGCCCCCCTGCAAGGTCTCGCGCTCCCTCGGGCAAGCGTCGTGCGCTCCGCCAACGGGCAGGCCCTCGTCTACGAACACACGCAGGCGGAACGTTTCGAGCCGCGCGAGGTGCAGGTCGAGCCCCTCGATGCCGCCCGGGTGCTGGTGGTCTCCGGCATTGGGAACGGCAAGCGGGTCGTGACCCAAGGCGCCGAACTCATCAACCAGGTTCGGTGAGGGCAGGCGTATGTTCACGTTCCTCGTCTCGCGGTCCCTCGGGAACCGCACTCTGGTCCTCGCCATCGCGGCGGTGCTGGTGCTCTACGGCGCCTTCACCGTCACCAAGCTGCCGGTCGACGTCTTCCCCGACCTGAACAGGCCCACCGTCACGGTCATGACGGAGGCCGAGGGCCTCGCCCCGCAGGAGGTGGAGCAACTCGTCTCCTTCCCCATCGAGACCCAGATGAACGGCCTTCCTGGGGTGAGCCGCGTGCGCTCGGTCTCGGGCGTCGGCCTGTCGGTGATCTACGTCGAGTTCGACTGGGGCACCGACATCTATCGCAACCGCCAGCAGGTGGGCGAGCGCCTCGCGATGGTGCGGCCCCAGCTTCCGGCCAATGTCAGCCCGATGATGGGCCCGATCTCCTCCATCATGGGGCAGATCGTGATGGTGGCCGTCACCGGCGACACCGTTTCGGCCATGGAGCTGCGCGAGATCGCGGACTTCACGATCCGCCCGCGCCTCCTCTCGATTCCCGGCGTGGCGCAGGTCATCCCGATGGGCGGCGAGGTCCGACAGTTCCGGATCGCACCCCAGCCCACCGCCATGCGGGCGCTGGGCGTCACCTACGAGCAGGTGGAGAAGGCCCTCCAGCAGTTCGGGACCAACACCGGCGGCGGCTTCACCGACCAGTACGCCCGCGAGTACCTGATCCGGAACGTCGCCCGGACCATGAACCTCGACGACCTTCGCAACATGGTCGTGGCGACCGTCGACAAGCGCCCGGTCTATCTTCGCCAGGTCGCGGACGTCTCCTTCGGGGCCAAGACCAAGCGCGGCGACAGCGGCTACATGGGCGCTCCGGCCGTGGTTGTCTCGGTGGAGAAGCAGCCCGGCGTCGACACCGTCCGCCTGACCGAGACCATCGAGGCCGCGCTCAAGGAGATCGGCACGAGCCTGCCCAAGGGCGTCCAGGCGGACCGGCTCATCTTCCGGCAGGCCAACTTCATCGAGACCTCGATCCATAACGTCGAGAAGGTGCTGCTGGAGGCCGTCGCCGTGGTGGCGGTGGTGCTCTTCGCCTTCCTCCTCAACGTGCGCACCACGGTGATCTCGCTGACCGCGATCCCAGTCTCCATCCTGACCACGGCGGTGATCTTCCACTTCCTCGGGCTGTCCATCAACACGATGACGCTCGGCGGCCTTGCCATCGCCATCGGCGAGCTCGTCGACGACGCCGTGGTGGACGTCGAGAACATCTTCCGCAGGCTTCGCGAGAACCGGGCAGTGGGGAACCCGCGTTCCGTGTTCGACGTGGTTGTGTCGGCCTCGCAGGAGGTGCGCTCGGGCATCGTCTACGCCACGATGGTCATCGTCCTGGTGTTCGTGCCGCTGTTCGCCCTGTCGGGCATCGAGGGCCGCCTCTTCGCGCCGCTGGGTCAGGCCTACATCATCTCGATCCTGGCAAGCCTCGTCGTCTCCATCACCCTCACGCCGGTGATGGCCTACTACCTGCTGCCCGGCCTCAAGCGGTTGGACGAGCACGAGAGCGGCCTGGTGCGCGTGCTCAAGCGCTTCAACGGCTGGCTCCTGCTGCGTGCCTTCGCCCATGGGCGGCTCGTGATGGCCACGGTCGCCGCCGCCGTGATCCTCGCCGGCACGGCCGCGGTGTTCCTGCCACGCGCCTTCCTGCCGCCCTTCAACGAGGGCTCGTTCACGGTCACCGCCGCCTTCAGCCCCGGGATATCGCTCTCCGAGAGCGACCGGGTCGGCCTCATCGCCGAGAAGCTGGTCCTTGAGATCCCGGAGGTCCGCTCCGTCGGCCGCCGCACCGGCCGGGCCGAGCTCGACGAACATGCCGAGGGGGTGCATTCCTCCGACCTGGAGATCGACCTTAAGCCCGGCGGCCGGCCCAAGGCCGAACTGGTGGCCGACATCCGGGAGCGCCTGAAGGTGCTGCCGGTCTCCATCAACGTCGGCCAGCCGATCTCGCACCGCCTCGACCACATGCTCTCGGGCGTCCGCGCCGAGATTGCCCTAAAAGTGTTCGGCGAGGACCTCGACACCCTGCGCAGCCTCGCCGAGGATTTGCGGCGGCGCATGGCCAATATCCCGGGCATCGCCGACCTCCAGGTCGAGAAGCTGGTCCGAATCCCGCAATTGGAAATCCGGGTCGACTACACCCGGGCGGCCCTCTACGGCGTCCAGCCGGCGGCGCTCGTCGAGCAACTCAGCCGCCTGTCCAATGGCCAGGTCGTGTCCCGCGTGGTGGACGGCTACCGCCGCTTCGACGTGGTGATGCGGCTGCCCGACACCATGCGCACTACGCAGCGCCTGGGCGACCTCCTGATCGAGACGCCCTCGGGATGGGTCCCCGCCCGCCAGATCGCCGATATCCGCGAGACTGACGGACCGAACCAGATCCTGCGCGAGAATGCCCGCCGCCGGATCGTGGTCCAGGCCAACACCGACGGCAAGACCGACATGACCGGGATCGTGGCGGCCATCCAGCGGGAGATGGCGGCGACCAAGCTACCCAACGGCTACACGACGAACCTGGAAGGGTCGTTCCAGGCGCAGTCCGAGGCGAGCCGAACCATCGGCACGCTCTCGCTCCTGTCGCTGGGGATGATCTTCGCCTTGCTCTACAGCCGGTACCGGTCGGTCGTGTTCACGCTGATCATCCTCGGCAGCATCCCCCTGGCGCTCATCGGTTCGGTGCTGGCCCTTTGGCTGGCGGGTCAGCCCTTGTCGGTCGCGTCGATGATCGGGTTCATCACGCTGACGGGCATCGCCACGCGCAACGGCATCCTGAAGATCAGCCACTACCTCAACCTCGCCCTGCACGAGGGGCTGCCGTTCGGGCGCGACCTGGTCATCCGGGGTACCCTGGAGCGCCTGACGCCGGTACTGATGACGGCGCTCTCGGCGGGCGTGGCCCTGGTCCCGCTGATGATCGGGGCCGAGGAGCCGGGCAAGGAGATCCTGCACCCCGTGGCGGTGACGATCTTCGGCGGCTTGGTCAGCGCCACCCTGCTCGACACGGTGCTGACGCCGCTCCTGTTCCTCACCTTCGGACGGAAAGCCTTGGAGCGGTTGCGAACCGCCTCCGTCCGCAGCCCCGCCGCCCCGGCCGGTATCGAGCCCCGTCCGGTCGAGGCGTTCTAGTCACCTGGCACGACTGCTTATCTGAACCCTCAAGGAGACGTCCCATGCGCAAGACCTTTCCGATCCTCGCCGCCCTCCTGATGTCCTCGACCCTGGCGACCGCCGCGGCCGCCCAGGTACCCTCGGCGGCAAAGGTCGGTCCCAACGGCGGTCAAATCACCGTGGCCGACGGCCACCCCATCGAGTTCGTCGGCACGGATAAGGAGATGGTGTTCTTCCTGAAGGACGAGGAAGGTAAGCCCCTCGACACCAAGGGGGTTAGCGCCCGTGCAGTCATCCAGTCCGGGGGCAAGACCGAGACCGTCACGCTTAACGCCTCAGCGCCCAACAAGCTGGTCGGGCCCCTGAGCGCCCCGTTAGGAGCGGGCGCCAAGGTGGTGCTGTCGACCAAGGTCCATGGCCACAGCCTGCAGGCACGCTTCTCGAAGTAGGCCTCACGCCTGGCAGTCGGGAGGGCCCGCCAAGCACACCGATGCACCCACGATGACCGCGTCGGTCGAGCGGGGCGACCCTGCATCGGCGTAAGGTTGCCGGAAACGAGAAGGGGCCCCGAAGGGCCCCTGGAAGATCACATGCGGTGGTGGCGATGGCCGTGACCGTGGCGCATCATGTGGCCGCGGTGATGGTGGTGATGGCGCATGCCGTGACCGCGATGGTGGTGATGGCGCATGCCATGGCCGCGGTGGCCGTGGCTGTCGTGCATGCGGACGTCGACGATGTTGGTCTGGGCATCGACGGCACCGACCATGCCGGGGGCGGCGGAGGCGGGGGCGGCGATGCCGATGGCGCCGAGCGCGGCCAGGGCGGCGACGGCGAACAGGGACTTCCTCATGGGGGCTTCCTCGTTGGTTGTTGGTGGCTCGTCCTGGCGCCGAGCCGGACCGGCGAACGGCCCGGCCGATCGGGAGCGACGAGGAACGGCTCCGCTTCGAAGAGGGTTCCGAGGATGCGCAGTCTCCCGATGGGCATGGATAAGGAAGGCTTGTCCCGCTAACCGCCAAATCAACGGTGTTCATCCTCAAGGCGGCCCGGGTTTGGAAGGAGTCGCCATGCGCATGCGACCGTGTTACCTATTGGGTAACGGAGTGCGGAGCATTACCTTGCAGGTAACGGATTGGTGCGATGCAGATCCGTTTCCGGTCTAAGCGCCTCGGGAAGGCGCTGTCGGACCCGAAGGAAATGGCGAAGGCCTACGGGGACAGAGCGAAACCGATACGGAGGCGGTTGGACGTTTTGGGGCAGGCAGCCTGCCTCTCGGACGTCCCGACGGAGCCACCCGACCGCCGGCATCAACTCGGCGGTAACCGGGACGGCCAACTCTCGGTCACGATCAAGGACAACTGGCGTATCGTCTTCGTGCCCGACCACGACCCGTTGCCCTGCCTGCCTGACGGCGGCCTCGACACGGGTCAGGTCACGGCGGTCGAGATCATCGAAATCGTCGACTACCATGGCAACTGAACGGCGGAGACCAAGGGGATGACGACGCAGGAAGCCTGGACGCCGCAATGGGCGACCCATCCCGGCGAACACCTCGAAGAGTACATCCAGGAGCGCGGCTGGTCCCAGGCCGAGTTCGCCCGCATTGCCGACATGACGCCCAAGCTCGTCAGCACGATCATTAACGGCTCCAACCCGGTCACTCCCGAGACTGCACTGAAGCTGGAGCACGTGCTCGGCCTCAAGGCCTACATCTGGACCGGCCTCCAGGCGAACTGGGACCTGTTTCAGGCACGGCTGCGGGAGCAGGAGGCGGCCGTGCGAGAGGCCGAATGGCTCAAGGGGTTCCCTATCCGGGAACTGAAGGCCTGCGGTCGCCTTCCCCAGACCAACGACCTCGGCAGGATCATGGACGGGCTGCTGAGCCTCCTCGGGATCGGGGGACCCCACGCCTACGAGGCGAAGCTCGGTTCCCTGGCCGTGCACCACCGCAAGGCGAGGACCGGCACCACCTCGCCTCACCACATGCTGTGCTGGCTGATGCTGGGCGAGGAGAAGGCGCGCCGGCTCAGCCTGCCTGCCTACGATCCGGGGCGGTTCAAGCAGGGATGCGCAGAGATCCGTTCGCTGACCGTGGCAAGGCCTGAGACCTTCGAGCCGCGCATGCTCGAAATCTGCCATGCGTCCGGCGTCGCCCTGGTGTTCCAGAAGCCCCTAAGCAAGACCTGCGTCTTCGGGTCGGCGCGGTGGCTGAACGACGAGCGTCCCCTGATCCAGATGTCGCTGCGCATGAAGAGCAACGACCATTTCTGGTGGACCTTTTTCCACGAGGCAGCGCACATCAGCCTGCATCGAGGAATGAATTTCGTCGACGACAAGAACGGCGAAGACAACGACGTCGAGGCCGAGGCGGATGCCTGGGCCGAGGAGATGCTGGTCGGGCGCGAGCGGATCGACGCTTTCGCCACCACGTGCCCGCGGACGAAACAGGAGGTGGTGGCCTTCGCCGACGAGGTCGGGCTTCATCCGGGCATCGTGCTCGGGATGCTGCAGCATCGTCGCGTCGTTCCCTTCAGCCACATGAACGACCTCAAGGCGCGCCTGGGATGGGCGGACGAGGTCGCCGCGGCCTGACGAACGCGGGGCATCAGCGAGGCCCCTCGGTCATGTCGTCGCCTGTCCCCGACGTTGCATCACTTCCGCCCGTCCCCAGCCGCGGCGAAGGTCTCAAGCAGGCGCCGACGTTCCGCCTCCGTCACGCCGGTCCCCGGAAGCTTGGGTGCCGCCGTGCTCCGCACTGGCTCACGCTTTCCGACGGTGGCGCCCGGCCCCTGAGCGGGCATCGCGACTTCGCGCGGCCCTGCCGCCAGGGCTTCGGGGCGGCTAACCTCGCCAAGACCGTATCCGGCCGCCATCATGGTCTCGCGGAATGCCCGGTGCTGACCGCCGTCCTCGTACACCAGGCGGACGGCCGGCGTTCCGTTCGCCACCAGGGCAGCGACCTGCCGCTCGTCGTCCGCCTGCTTCCGTGCGACCGCGTCGGCGGTGGGGCCGTCGCCGTTCACATCGAAGACGTAGCGCCCGCCCGATACCTCGACGACCGGTTCGGCCTTCGTGACCTCGAACCGGTCGGCGCCTTCCTTGATGTTCTTCCAGAAGGCCATGTTCGGGTCCACCCGGTGTCGGGCCAGGTTCTCCGGGGTCATGCGGAACGGGTAGGACTGGAACTGGACGGCACGCTGGCCGCCAGCGAACGCCTCGCGAACCACGGCATAGAGCTCCGAGATCGCCTCGTCCGTCATCGCGAAGCAGCCCTGGGACGAGCAGGAGCCGTGGACCATCAGGTGCGTACCGGTGCGTCCCAGGGAGCGGTCGTACGCGTTCGGGTAGCCGAGGTTGAACGAGAGGTAGAGGCTGGAATTCGGGTTCATGGATTCCGGCGTGATCGCGTAGAAGCCCTCCGGGGCCTGTCGGTCGCCCTCACGTGTCTTGGGCCCGAGCTGACCTGACCACCGGCACATCGGATACGTCTTCAGCAAGATGTACCTGCCGTCTGCGCCACGCTTCCAGAGCTCGATCTCGGACTCCTTCTTGTAGGCTCGCATCAGGATCGGGTCGCTGGGAGACACCCCCACCGTCGACATCAGCGCCAGGGTCGCCGGCGGGATCGGCGCGAAGTGGCGTGTGGAGCCCGCGTACCGTCCATCCTGGCAGGCGGACAGCGCCAGCAGGAGCGCCAACCCAAGCATGATCTTCTTCAGCATGTCGGCCTCGACGGTATCGGTGTCCGAGCCTGGGCCCGGGAGGGGCATGACGGGTTGCCGTGGCCACGGTTCGGCGGGATCGGGGCTATCATGAGGTCAATCCTCCGGCATCTGAATGCCGCCGGCGCGCTCGGAAGCCGTCGACGAGCAGCAGGACGACGCCCAGGGAGATCCAGGCATCCGCCAGGTTGAAGGTGAACCAGCGCATGCCGCCCGTGTGCAAGTCGAGGTAGTCGGTGACGGCCCCGTCCACGAACCGGTCGATGAGATTTCCCGCGGCGCCGCCGGCCATCATGGCGAGCCCGAGGCGTTCGAGCCCGCTTCCCGCCGCCACCGCCCAGACGGCAATGAGGCAGGTGAGCGTGCCCTGGATGCCGAGGAGAAGGGTCAGGGACGATGGATCGCGTGCCGGGAACAGGCTGAAGCTGATGCCGTGGTTGAACGACATGGTCAGGTCGACGAAGGGCAGGAAGCCCCGGACACTACCCTCGTCCAGCCAAGCCTCGGCCGCCGCCTTCGCGGCAAGGTCGATGGCAGCGGCGGCCACCATGACGGCTCCCACCACTGCGATACGGCGGGCTCGTCCGTGCGGTCGGGACCCCATCATGCCCTTAGGAGGCGGAGCGCGTTGGCCGTCACCAGGACGGTCGCGCCGGTATCCGCCAGGATGGCAGGCCAAAGCCCGGTGACGCCCGCAAGTGTGGTGACGAGGAACACCGCCTTCAGCCCAAGCGAGATGGCCACGTTCTGGTGGATGTTGCCGAGCGTCGCCCGGGATAGCGCGACGAGCGCCGCCACGTCGGCCACCCGGTCGTTGAGGACAGCGGCATCAGCCGTCTCCAGCGCCGCGTCGGTGCCGCCGCCCATGGCGATGCCGACGTTGGCAGCTGCAAGCGCGGGGGCGTCGTTGATGCCGTCGCCGACCATGGCGACGGTGCCAAGCTCCTTCAGGGCCCCAATCTCGGCGAGCTTGTCCGCAGGGAGGAGATCCGCCCGGACCGATAGCCCCAGGCCCTTGGCGATGGCCTCGCCCGTGCGCCTGTTGTCGCCCGTCAGCATCACGCATTCGACGCCGAGCCCGCGCAGGGACGCGATGCCGACGGCCGCGTCCTTACGGGGCTCGTCCCGGACCGCGATGGCACCGAGGGCCTCGCCGTCCCTGACCACGATGACGGCGGTCTTGCCCGCCTCCTCCAGGGCCTGCACCGTCGCTTCCGCTTCCGGCGAGAGGCTGGCCAGCGTCGCGGCGTGGCGCGGGGATGCCACCACGACCGTGCGACCGGCGACCGTGGCCTGGACGGCCTTGCCGGGAACCGCGCGGGCATCGCGCACTGGGCGCAGAGGGATGCCGTCCGCCTCCGTACGTTCGAGGATCGCACGAGCGATGGGGTGGCTCGACCCAGCCTCCACAGCCGCCGCCAGACCAAGCATGGCGCGGTCCGTCATGTCGGGGGCGAACGGCAGGACATCCGTGACGAGCGGCTGACCGACCGTCAGCGTCCCCGTCTTGTCGAAGGCGACCGTACGCACCCGACCGATGGTCTCCAGGGCAGCGCCGCCCTTCACCAGGAGTCCGCGGCGCGCACCGGCGGCCAGCCCCGAGGCGATGGCGGCGGGGGTCGAGAGCACCAGGGCGCAGGGGCAGGCGATGAGAAGCAGCGCCAGCCCGCGATAGATCCAGGTGCCCCAGTCGGCTCCAAGCAGCAGCGGCGGACCGAGCGCCGCCAGGGCGGCGATGGCAAAGGCGACCGGGGTGTATACGGCGCTGAAGCGGTCGATGAACCGGGCGGTTGGCGACTTCGACGCCTGCGCCTCCTCGACCATGTGGAGGATGCGGGCGACGGTGTTGTCGGACGGCATCCGGGTGACCCTGACCTGCAGGGCACCGTCAGCGTTGACGCTGCCGGCGTAGACCGCGTCACCGACCTCCTTCGGCCGAGGCACGGATTCACCCGTGATGGGGGACTCGTCGAGGCTCGATGAGCCGTCCGTGACCTCGCCGTCGGCGGGGACCCGGTCGCCGGGACGGACCAGCACGGTCTGGCCGATCAGCAAGGCGGCGGCCGGTACCTCGCGCACGACGCCGTCCTCCTCGATGAGGCGCGCCGTCTTCGGCACCAGTCCAACCAGCGCCTTGATGCCGGCCCGGGACCGGCCAGCCGCGAAGCCTTCGAGCATCTCGCCAACGGTGAAGAGGAGGACCACGACAGCGGCTTCCTCCGCGGCATGGATGGCCAGAGCTCCTACGGTCGCAACCGACATCAGCATCTCGATGGAGAACGGCGAGCCGTTGCGCGCCGCGGCGATGGCCCGGCGTCCGTAGAAGGCGAGCCCAAGGAGCGCGCCGGGCCAGTAGGCGTACTCGCCGACCAACTCCGGACGGACCCGGTCGATCAGGAAGCCCAAGGCGAACAGGATTGCGATGGCCAGGGCGAGCAGCCCCTTGCGACTTCGCCAGACCGGCGGCTCCGCCTTCTCGTCCTCAATGGCGGGGATCTCGGCCCCGGTCGCGTGCGCGCGTGCAAGGTCCGCGGCCGTGGGTAGGGTGGCGACGCCGTAACCAAGCCCGGTGATCCTCTCCTCCAGGACCGCCCGGGGCGTGGCGGCCTCGTTGAGGGTGAGGTCGAGGACCTGGGCCGTGTAGTTCACGCGTACGTCCCCGACGCCCGGCAGCCGGGTCACGGCCGTCTCGATCTTGGACGCGCAGCTTGGGCAATCCATGCCCTTCACGCGGTAGCGCAGGGCGGCTGTGGGGATATCCTCGATGGTTCCTGTCCCAGGCATGGCACGCTCCGTTGGCCCGGGCGTCGCGCCAGGCGGTGGGACGCCCTATATGCACCCTGTAGCAACTACAGGGTCAAGGCCGTGGCGAACGCATCCCCCATGACCATCGGCGACCTCGCTGCGGCGACCGATACAAGCGTCGAGACGGTTCGCTGGTACGAGAAGGTCAAGCTCCTGCCGGCCCCGGCCCGGTCGGCGGGCAACTACCGTCTTTACGGTCGTGAGCACCTACGCCGCCTGAGCTTCATCCGGCGTGGGCGGGATCTGGGCTTCACGGTCGATCAGATCCGGGAGCTCCTTGCCCTTGCCGATGACAGAGACCGATCCTGCGCCGAGGTCGACACCATCGCCCGCTCTCATCTCGCCCAGGTCGAGCGCAAGCTCTCCGACCTGACCCGGCTCGCCCAGGAATTGCGCGACGTCATCGGTCAGTGCGGGTGTGGCTCGGTCGCCGACTGTCGCATCATCGAAGCCTTGTCCCCCCATGGCGAGCCGTCCTGAGGATGGGTCGGCGCCATCGGCATCAGGTGGAAGTGCGTCTTCCCGCCGATGTTGCAGAGGCAGTAGAGCAGATAGACGCAGGCCGGGATTGCGATGAGGGCCAGTCCGAAAGTCCGGCTGGCCGCCCGCCGGACATGGGGCCTGACGCGCCGTCGGCGACGTGCGCCCCCGCCCCAGTCGGGGATGGTTCGGGCGACTTTCTTACTCATTCCGACCCTCCTACTCGGCGGCGCGGAGATGTGGTTGGACCGACATGGGCTGATCCTTTCTTTCGGGGGCGACCGCACCGGCGAACCTGGCATAGAGGGCCGGCAGGACGACGAGGGTCAGCAGGGTCGCCGAGATAAGGCCGCCGATGACTACGGTCGCCAGGGGACGCTGGATCTCGGCACCGGTTTCGGTCGCCAAAGCCATCGGCACGAACCCGAGGGACGCCACCAGGGCGGTCATCGCCACCGGACGTAGCCGGGTCATGGCGCCCTCCATGATGGCCTCGCGCCGCGGACGACCCTCGGCGATGAGTTGCTTGACGTACGTCAGCATCACCAGGCCGTTAAGCACTGCCACCCCGGACAGGGCGATGAACCCGACGGCAGCTGGCACGGAGAACGGCATCCCGCGCAGCCACAGGGCCGCGATGCCGCCGGTCAGCGCCAGGGGCACGGCGCTGAACACCAGCAGGGCGTCGCGGGCCGAGTTCAGGGCCGAGAACAGCAGCAGGAAGATCAGGAAGAAGCATACGGGAACGACCACCATCAGGCGCTGTCGGGCGGAAGCAAGGTTCTCGAACTGCCCGCCCCAGGTCACGTAATACCCGGTGGGTAGCGATATATCGGACGCGACCTTGGCCTGTGCCTCGGCGACGAGCGAGCCGATATCGCGACCGCGCACGTTGGCGGTGACCACGACCCGACGCCGCCCGTTCTCCCGCGAGATTTGGTTCGGGCCCTCCGTCACCGAGAAGCTCGCCACCTGCTTCAGGAGAACGGACGCGGTGCGCCCGTTCGGCCCGGGAGGCAACGGGACCGGGATGTTCTCCAGGGCCTCGCGGTCCTCGCGCACCTTGTCGTTCAGGCGCACTACGATGGGGAAGCGCCGGTCGCCCTCGAAGACGGCGCCGGACTCGCGGCCGCCGATGGCCGCCCCAATGACCTCCTGGATGGCCGAGGTGCTCAAGCCGAGGCGCGCGGCTTCCCGCTTGTTGATCTTGATGTCCAGGAACGGCAGTCCTGCCGTCTGCTCGACCTTCACGTCATCGGCACCCTCGACACCCCGCAGGATCGCGGCGACTTGGTTCGCGGCCGCGGTCATCGGGCCAAGCTCGTCGCCGAAGACCTTCACGGCGAGGTCGCCTCGCGTACCGGCCAAGAGTTCGTTGAAACGAAGCTGGATCGGCTGGGAGAACTCGTAGACGTTGCCTGCAAGGCCCCCCAATTCCTTCTCGATCTCCTCCTGCAGCTCGGCCTTCGGCAGGCCGGGGTCTGGCCATTCGGCCTGCGGCTTGAGGATGACGAAGGTGTCCGACGAGCTCGGCGGCATCGGGTCCGAGGCGACCTCCGCGGTGCCGGTTTTGGAGAAGACGTAGGCGACCTGGGGGAATCGTCCGATGGCTTGCTCGATCTTCAACTGCATCGCCTGGGACTGGCTCAGCGAGGTCGAGGGGATGCGCTGGGCGTTGAGCGCGATGCTCTTCTCGTCGAGCTGCGGGATGAACTCTTGGCCCAGCCCCTTGAACAGGAACCCGGCGCCCACGAGCAGGACGAGCGCGACCGCAACGAACAGCATGGGCACGCGCAGGGCGGCCCCGAGGACCGGGCGGTAAGCGGCCTTGATCGCACGGACGAAGAGGTTGTCGGTCTCAGTGACCTTGCCGGTGATGACGATGGCGATCATCGCCGGTACGAAGGTCAGCGACAGGACGAAGGCCGCGATCAGGGCGATGATGACGGTGAGCGCCATCGGCTCGAACATCTTACCCTCGACCCCTGTGAAGGTCAGGAGCGGCACGTAGACGAGGATGATGATGGCCTGCCCGTACAGGGACGGCTTGATCATTTCCTCGGCCGAGGCCCGGACGGTGGCGAGGCGCTCATTCAGGTCGAGCTTGCGCCCGAGTTGGGCCTGCCTCTCGGCTACGTGCCTCAAGGCGTTCTCCGCGATAATGACGGCGCCGTCGACGATGAGGCCGAAGTCGAGGGCGCCGAGGCTCATCAGGTTGGCGCTGATGCGCCCCTGGACCATGCCGGTCATGGTCATCAGCATCGCCACCGGGATGACCAGGGCCGTGACGATGGCCGCGCGGATGTTGCCGAGCAGCAGGAACAGTACGACGATGACGAGGGCGGCGCCCTCGGCCAGGTTCTTCGCCACCGTCCGGATGGTGGCCTCGACGAGGACGGTGCGGTTAAGGACGGTCCGGACCTCGACGCCGGGCGGTAGCGTACGCCGTATCTCGCCCATGCGGGCGTCGACGGCGGCGGCCACGGTACGGCTGTTCTCGCCGATGAGCATCAGGGCGGTGCCGATGACGACCTCCTGCCCGTCCTCGCTGCCCGAACCGGTTCGTAGGTCGCGTCCGATGCGGACCTCGGCGATGTCGGAGATGCGCACGGGCACGCCGCCGCGCGTGGTCACGACAACCGAACCGATGTCCTCCATGCTCTCAAGGCGCCCCGCGGCGCGTACGACGTAGCCCTCGCCGTTGTCCTCCAGGTAGCGCGCGCCCTGATTTGCGTTGTTGGCCTCCAGTGCCCGGCCGATGTCGACAAACGACAGGTCAAGGGCCGTCAGTCGCATCGGGTCCGGCTGGACGTGGTACTGCTTCTCGAAGCCGCCGATGCCGTCGACGCCGGCCACACCAGGGACGGTCCTCACCTGGGGACGGATGATCCAATCCTGGACCGTTCGCAGGTAGGCCGTGCGTTCGAGCTCCGTTGAGAGCCTCTGGCCCTCGGGGGTCAGGTAGCTCCCGTCGGATTGCCAACCGGGCTTGCCCACGCGGGCGAGCTTGCGCTCCCCGGGCTTCGCGTAATGCACCGACCACATGTAGATCTCGCCGAGGCCCGTGGAGATCGGCCCCATGCGCGGCTCGGTCCCGGACGGCATCGCGGCCTCGGCCTCCCGCAGGCGCTCGGCGACCTGCTGGCGAGCGAAGTAGACGTCGGTCGCCTCCGAGAAGACGGCGGTGACCTGGGAGAACCCGTTCCGGGAGAGCGAGCGGGTGTATTCCAGGCCCTTGATGCCCGCGAGCGAGGTCTCGATGGCGAACGTGACCTGCCGCTCGATGTCCGAGGGGCTCAGGGACGGCGCCGTCGTGTTGATCTGAACTTGGTTGTTGGTGATGTCGGGAACGGCGTCGATGGGCAGTTTGGTCAGCGAGAACGCGCCGAAACCGGCCGCCAGGAGCGACAGGAGCACCACGAGGTAACGTTGCCGGACGGAGAAGTTGAGTACGGAGGAAATCATGACCGTTTCTTCCGCTCAATCGTCGTCGCCGGCTTCGGCCTTGCCGAGCTCGGCCTTGAGGACGAAGGAGTTGGCCACCGCCACCTCGTCGCCGGGCTCCAGCCCGGACAGGATCTCGTAGGCGTCGTCGTCCGCCTTCCCGATGGTCACCTCCCGCTTCGAGAAGCCCTCCTCGGTCCGGACGAACACGACCTTCTCAGCCCCAATGTTCTGGATGGCTGACTTCGGCAGGCGAACCTCGACCTTGTCCTGTGCGATCTCGATCTCGGTCGTGACGAAGGTGCCCGGGCGCCAGGCCATGTCCTTGTTGGGCAGGGCGACGATGACCCGGGCCGAGCGCGTCTCGGGGTTGAGGATCGGGCTGACGAAGACGACCTTGCCCTCGGGGCGTGGGGTCTCCTCGCCGCCGACGATGGTCACCCTGGCTCCCTCGCGGACCTTCGATAGCTCGGTGGTGGGAACGGAAATCTCGATCCACAGCGAGGAGAGGTCGGCGACCGTGTAGACGTCGGCCGGGTCGCCCTCGCTGCCCACCTTCGTGCCGACGTCGACCTTGCGTTCCACGATCCGACCGGCGAGGGGCGAGCGCAGTTCGTAACGGCGCAGGGTCGACAGGTTCGGGGTGGTCTCGTCCTTCTTGGCCGCGGCGGCGACCTCGGTCGCGTTCAGCCCCAAGGCCGACAGCTTCTGGCGGGAGAGGTCGATGCGCAGGGTTGCCTCGGAGTAGGCGGCCCTCGCGTTCAGGAACGCCGATTCCGCCGAGATCCGCTTGTCCCAGAGAGCCTTCTGGCGGTCGAAGTTGGTCTTCTCCAAGTCCGCCTTGACCGTCGCGGTGAGGAAGTCGCTTTTTGCCTCGGCGACCTCGCGGCTGTCGAGGACGGCGACGACCTCGCCCTTGGCGACGTCCTCGCCGAGGCGCTTGCGCATCTCCGCAACGGTGCCGGCGACCCGCGCAGGCACGCGGGCGATGCGGTCGGCGTCCTGGGCGATGGTGCCGGGCACGAGAAGGTGACGCGAGAGGACGCCGCCCTCGACCTTGGCCAGCTTGATGTCCTGCCGCTCGGCCTGCTCGGCGGTCATCCTGATCTTGCCCTCGCCCTCCTCGTCGTGGCCGTGCGCCCCGCCCTCGGCGTGTTTGTGGCCTCCGGGCTCGGGATTGCCTTCGTCGTCCGAATGCTTCCGCTCGCCGGCAGGCTTGGGCTCGCCGGCAGGCTTGGGCTCGCCGGCAGGCTTGGGCTCGCCCTTGGCGTGCTCTTGGTCGTCGTCATCATCCGCCTTGGAGGCCGGTGGCCTGGTCAAAGCCACATGGGTCGCCGGCGTCTTGCCCGCGGTCGAGAGGCCGGCTGCGGCCAGCGCCCCCTGCACGGTCTCGGACACGCGGGGGAAAGCACCGCCGATGGCGATGCCGAGGGCCAGGAAGGCCACGGACAGGAATGCACGCATGGGAAGGAGGGCCGTTCACCTGGGACCCGGACGCCGCGTCGGGCGATCTGGTAGGTCCGTTGCTTGTCACGCTTGGTCTGCAGACCGGCCTCCGCTGGGAGGGCCGGCCGGGCACGCGCCACGGGCGTGGCGGTCCCGCCTCAGGCGCGAGGGGGCCTTGGAAGCCTGCCGGACGAAATGGAGGCGAGGGCCACGTCCACAGTGGCGTAGGATGGACGCCCGGTCGCGGCGGACGGGAGCCAGGCAGAACCTTCCGGGGTGACCGCGAGGTGGCAGCCGCAGGTGGCGTGGCAGGCTGGGCAGCCGTCGGGCTGGCCCGACGTTGCCTGTGCCGTGTAGGCCGACAGCGAGGCTTCCGTGCCGGGAAGGCGCTGGGCCTCGGCGGACGGGACGGCTCCGGGGACGACGAGCGCCAGGACCAGGACGAACGACAGCGCGCGGACGGCGGTCACCCACCAGCCGCGCATCGCCTCGTAGGCCCTGATCGGGGATACTGCGCTCATGGCCGCCTTATGAACCATTCCGGGCCACCCGTACATGCCGGATGGCCCGCGAAAGGGGGCAAGCCTCAATAGTCGTGATGGTGGTGGTGGTGGTAACGACGCTCGTAGTAGACTGGCCGCTCCTCGTAGTGGCGGCGATGGCGATGCACGACGATGTCGTCATGGTCTCCGTGGTGGTAGCGGTCGACATGGACGTCGCGGCCGCGCCTGTCGAAGTCGCCGCCGTAATACTGGGCGGACGCCGCGGCGGGGGCGAGGATCAGGGTCGCGGCGAGTAGGGCTAAAACGCGGGCTCGCATGGCTCTTTCCTCTGCAGGTGATGCCAGCAGCATGTCGTCGGCGACTTGAACGAGACCTGAAGTCTCCGTTCACCCATCAGGCGGACGGGACAGGGAAGCCCGGGTATCAAGGGGATGTCCCCGTAATGCCCGGGCTCGTCCATGGTCAGTGGCGCTCGATGACCGTGGTGCGGCGCTCACCGCCGTGGTGGTCGTCGTGATGGTCGTCGTGGTGATGATGCTCGCGCACGACCTCTCGGTGCTCATGGCGGTCGCCGTGGTGGCCGTCGCCGTGACGCTCCCCATGGCTGTCGCCATGGACGCGGACGCCGCCCGGACCGACATCGATGTGCTGTGCCACGGCAACGGCCGGCGTGAGGGCCAGGGTCGCGATGGCCGCGAATGCGAACAGTTTGCGCTTCATCTTGGTGCTCCCAGAAACATTGTATGGGCAGCAACGCATCTCCCTCGAAAACCGATCCGAGATTATTTCATGACCACAAACGTATCGACCTGTCGGGACTATGTTGGGCCCAATGGAATTGGGGGGTCATTGTAGCGTTAAGCTGGTGTTCATCATAGCGAAGGCGTCCGGTATCTAGTTTGGCGGACGAACGGGGCCGGACGGCTACTTGCCCGGCGTGCCGCCGTCATCTTCCCACTGGGCCCTGACATCGGCGGCCGTGGCCGTGAGGTGAACGCGCTCGTCGACATGGTCGACCCAGGCCAGGGGAAGCAGGTGGTGCCGACCATGGGCGGCCGGGTCCGTCCGCGTCAGCTTGATGAGCTGGTCGCCCTCCATGTGGTCGACCGTTCCAACATGGAGCCCGTCCGCGGACAGGACCTCCATGTGCGCCGTGATGTCCGTCGGCTCGACCATGCCCGCTCTCCTCCCGTGAACCAGGACCTGCAAACGAACCTTCCGGCCGATGGTTCGTAATCCGGCTGGTATCTATGGAACGTCTCAGAGCCCGTCCGATAAGGGGCTGAGGCAGGGTTGAGTGGCCGGGATGGCAGTGATTCCAAGAGGGTGCTGAAACCTGACCTGGATCTGCCATGTGGACCCCGACCACCCGGCGGCAGCATAGCCGTGCGGGCCTGCGCTATGAAACCGACCTGACAGATGCCGAGTGGGCGGTGATCGCACCTCTGATGCCGGAGCCGGCGCCATGTGGCCGCCCGCCAGTCTGGACGACGCGGGAGGTCCTGAACGCCATCTTCTACGTGCTGCGAGGCGGTATCGCCTGGCGGCTGATCCCGAAGGACCTGCCTCCACGCAGCACGACGTTCGGCTACTTCGCGCGCTGGCGCGACGACGGGTTGTTCGGCCGGATCAACCACACGCTCGTCATGGCCGACCGCGAGCGGGCTGGTCGGCATGCCTCACCCACCGCCGCGGTACTCGACAGCCAGAGCGTGAAGACCACCGAGAGCGGTGGCCCCCGGGGCTACGACGCCGGAAAGAAGATCAAAGGCCGCAAGCGTCAGGCCCTGGTCGACACGGACGGGCGCGCGCTCGTGCTCGATCCGCAGGCCGCCGACGTACAGGATCGCGATGGGGCCGGACCGGTGCTGCGCCTGTCGCGGCGGACCTTCCCGTTCATCGCCAAGGCCTTCGCCGATGCAGGCTATGCGGGCGACAGGCCCGCGACTGCAACGATCATCACCGTCCACATCGTGCGCAAACCCAAGGATCAAGTCGGCTTTGCCGTGCACCCGCGCAGATGGGTGGTCGAACGCTTCTTTGGCTGGATCAGCCGCAACCGCCGCCTTTGAAAAGACCCGGAGGCGACCCTCGCCTCGGCCCAAGCCTTCCTCTACGCCGCTGCCGTCATGATCCTCGTTCGACGGCTGGGACGCGCCTCATGACTTATCGGACGGACTCTCAGACCACTTCGGCGGGGGCCAGGGAGCAGGACGTTCCCGAGCCGGTCTCGACCTGAAGGGTGATGGGTCCGATCCCGAAGCGCTCCAGCATCCCGTTGGCGGCTTCCATCAGGAAGGCGTCGCCGGGATGCTCGCCGGCCGTGACGAGGTGCGCGGTGACGCAGACCTCCGTGGTGCTCATCTGCCAGATATGGAGGCCGTGCAGCTTTGTGACCCCTGGCAGGGCTTCGAGGTGGCTTCGTACCGCCGAGGGATCGATGCCGGTGGGCACCGCGGCCAGAGACATCGCGAGGCTCTCGTGCCGGAGTCCCTAGGTGCTCCACACGATGACTGCGGCGATGCCGAGGCTCACGACGGGGTCGAGCCAGGTCCAGCCGGTGTAGAGGATCACCAGGCCGGCGAGCACCACGCCAGCGGAAACGGCGAAGTCCGCAGCCATGCCGGGCCGTGCATGGCCCGATCTAGGTGACGGGCTGGCGGGTCAGAATGGCGCTTCCTGCGCTTCCCGGGAGGCTTGGCGAAAGGATTGATAAAGCCCATCCGTGACTCCTGGGCATGATTGCCCGCGAATGAGGCGGCCAAGTGCGAGGTTGCCTAATATTCATGCAGTTCGTTATATCGAACGGATTTTCTGGGATGGGCCGCTGGGGAGGCTCGGGACGCTATTCCGGATGCCGAATAGGTATTTGCCGTCGTCATCGACGAACGAACCGACAGGCCCCCTGGCGATGGCTGTCCATTGTTGAGTGCATCCCATCACCTAGGTCTGTCTCCTGGGGCGAAGAGGCCTTTCCGGGGCCCGTCAAAGCTTAGGTCTGGCAGATTTCCGGAGTCGGTGGGATCATTCCTGGGTCGCGTCGGGTCGTGCTGCCCCGCTGCGACGTCACTGGACCGTCGCCGCCTTGTTCCACTTCCCTACCATCGCTCCCGCA
The DNA here is from genome assembly GCF_059816145.1 of Methylobacterium sp. 001424705. Taxonomy (NCBI): domain Bacteria; kingdom Pseudomonadati; phylum Pseudomonadota; class Alphaproteobacteria; order Hyphomicrobiales; family Methylobacteriaceae; genus Methylobacterium; species Methylobacterium sp. 001424705. The sequence goes on from NZ_JCBANU010000007.1 coordinate 68,869, forward strand.
CGCCTCGATCCGTTCGCACCGATGCTGCGTCCAGAGGCCGAGCTCGTTGCCATGCGCGGCGAGTACCAGACCCGAGTCAACGCCTCCCCCCGCGCAGCCCACGCCCGCGTGCTCCACCCCGACCTGCCCGGCGTCAAGGGTAAGGTCAGCCTCATGCGGGTGTCCCAGGGCAGCGACGGTGAGCATCGGTGGGAGACGCGTGTCGTCACCGTCTCCGAGCTCGCCACCTCGGACGCCCTGCTTTGGGCGACGCATCTTTCGATGCAGAGGTTCCATGGCGCCCGGGGTTCGACCTCGCTCGTCCAGTTGCAGTCACTGATCGCGGACTGCGACTGCCACGACCAGGCCGAGTTCCGTGGGCTCGACCCGGAGGAGATGGCAGGCATCCTGATCGAGCGCCTGCGCGCCGCCGGGAAGCCGCTTCCCAGCTACATCTTGTTCAGCGGACGAGGCCTGCATCTCGTGTGGCTTCATCAGCCGCTCATGGCGGCAAAGGGGGTCACCGGACGGCATCGGGCGGTCCAGCGGTGGATGCTCGGTCCCGCCGGCGGCAAGGCGGCTGAGGTCGTACGGACATCCGGCGGAACCCGTCGGCAGGACCCCGAGGTCGTGGCCCACGAGGAGCAGATGGCGGCGGTCTGGCGCGGGACCGGCCTCGACCGCGCCGCGACGGACACGGCCCGCGTCCTGCGCCTGGCCGGGAGCTACAATGGCAAGAGCGGCAAGGTCGCCCGGCTGGTCTGGCCGGCGAGTTGGGCGGACGTCGAGCGGCACGACTTCGAGGATCTCGCCTCGGCGTTCCTCCCCTTCACCCGCGATGAGATGGCCGCCCTCCAGGCCGAGCGCCAGGCGGAGTACGAGATCCGCGAGGCCGGTCGCCAGGCCCGCCGCGCCGAGGCCGAGGCCGCCGGCCTTCCCGTCGACGAGGATCGGCAGCCGACCCGCCGGATTTCCGGCGGATACTGGCCGGGCATCGTCCAGGCCCTCGACGCCGTGCGCATCATGTGGGGCGGGACCCCGGATGTCGGGAAGCGAGACCTGTGGGCGTTCCTGAGCGCCTGCGCCCTCGCCCAGGCCGAGGGCGGGACCGCCGCCTCGTGGGCGGAGCGTCTGGCCGGTCCCGCGGGCCTGCCCGAGGGCGAGCTCCGGACCAGCCTCGGCGCCCTGGAGCGGGTTCTGCGGCGCCATGAGAACGGCGAGACCCGTGACCACGAGGGTGTCGAGCGTCCGGTCATGTACGAATACTCCAAGTCGAAGATGCTGAGCCTGCTCGGCCTGTCCGACGTCTCCGATGACGTCCTGCGCGCAGCCGGTGCCGGGGCCCTTCTCCTGGGTGGCGTGGTGCGGTCGGAGAGGCAGCGTTCGGCGGATCGCCGGGCCGAGGCCGGCGCCACGCCCCTCGCCGTCACGGTATCCGCCAGACTCGCCGACGGTCGCGAGGCCCTCGCCCTGCAGGCGGCCGGCAGGTCCATGCGCGAGATCGTCCAGGCGTTCGTCGGGCGCCGGGGCGAGACAAGCCTGCGCCGGGCCATGGCCGAGGCCGCCGAGGTTCCCGCCGAGACCGTGGCCGAGACCGTGACGGAGGCCGCCGTCGAAACCGCTTGCGAGACCTCGGAGGACGGGTCCGTCTCCTCTCCTCACGGTTCGACCACTTCTATAGTGGCAGTGCCGGGGCCCTTGCCCCCCTCGGGCGAACCGACCGCCTCGGACCCCCCCCTCGACGCCATTCCGGCCCGTCCCGCTGCCATCTCGATCCTGTCCCAGACCCTCGATCCCCAGGGAAGCCCGAGAATGGCATCCGGGACAGGGATGGACGCGGGTAGCGGACCTCGCAGCGGAGGTGCCGTGGCGGCCTTCCCTGGGCTCCGTTCCGCCCCGCGCGCCTCGTCCATCCCGGTCCCGCTACCCGACTTCCTGGCCCGTCTCCTGGATGCCGGAACCTCCACCGTCGCCCTCGTATCCGCTTGAAACGCCAGGGATAACGGGAGTATAATCGCCCTCGCCGACAGGTCCTAGATGCAGCACATCTCAGGGGAGCCCCGCCCGACCGAAAGGTTTGGCGGGGCTTCGTCGTTCTGGTTCCCTCGATCAGGGACCATCGGGCCAATGACCTGCCGCCCGGTCCCTATCCGAATAGGGCCCGCTGCCTGACGCTCTCCCTGCCACCAGGGACCGTCACCGTGTCATTGAACTACCGCTCACTGTTCATCTACCTGCCCCGCGTCCGCCGCATCTGGGCCGCGTGACGCCATGGAGCAACGCCGCAATCCTACCGGCATCTTGGCTCGCGTCACCGACCACGCCGTCCGCCGGTATGCCGAGCGCGCCCTGGGCGTGACCGTCGCGGGCGACGACGACGGGGCGGCCATGACGGCGCTGCGGACGCGCTCCGTCAACGTCGGCCGCATCCGCCGGCACCTCGCCATCCTCGGCGGCCTGGGGGTCGCCAACGCGGCCGGGGCCGTCGTCGCCGAGGGGCTCAAGCTGGTCCTCGTGGACGGGGCCGTCGTCACCGTCCTCGCGACGAAGGTGCGCGTCGACATGGCGCCGGCCGGTCCCTCCTCGCCCGTCCCGCGCCGCCAGCGGACGTGCCTCGACGCGGAGTACGCGCCATGACCAACCAGCCCTTCCCCTTCGATGCCTGCAAGGATCTCCCGGCCTGCAGGGCCGGCATGGCGCCCCTGATCGCCCCGGGGATGACATGGAGCGAGGTCCACTGCGGCCGGTGCGGCAAGACCGGCATCGTCGTGCATGCCGACCATGTGCCCGTCCCGGCGCCCGAGCCCGCCCCCGAGGTCGAGGCGCCTTCCGAGCCCGAGACCGAGTCTGTGGCCGAGGCCGAGGCACCCCGGGCTTCCGGCAAGGGGAGCGGTCGATGACCCGGTACGGCTTGCCTTTCCAGGGGCACCACGAGCGGCGCGAGGCCGAGTGGGTCGGCGCCCTCGTCCTCTTCGGCGTCGCGGTCGCCCTGCTGCTGCCGGGCGCCACGTTCTTGCGTCCGACGTTCGACGCCTGGTCCGCCATCGCCCCCGAGGGCACCTGGGGCGCCACGCTCCTCGGCGTCGCCCTTATCCGGATGATCGGCCTCTGGGTGAACGGGTCGAAGCGCCACTCACCCTCGCTCCAGTTCGTCACCGCCACCGTCGGCGCCTGCGTCTGGTCCGGGATGGCATTCCTCCTGGCCCGTGACGGGTACCCCGGCTGGAACACGGGCTGCGGAGCCTACGGCATCCTCGCCCTCGTCGACACCTACTGCGCGCTCCGGGCCATCTGGGACCAGGGCCGCAACGACGCGCGCGCGCATCATTTCGAGGGCTGCCCGTGACTGAGTGGCTCACCACGTTCATCGGCCTGCCGGCCAACGCCCTCAAGGCCATCGGGACCATCGCCGTAGGCGGCCTCCTCGCGGGCGGAACGTACGTCGTCAGCCGCATCAAGGAGGCGCGCCGGCCGGTCGATCAGGTTCCCGGCCTTCCGCGCATCGCCCTCGACCCGGTCGACCGGGACCTCGGCTTCAGCCTGATCCGGACCGGCACCGACCTGACCCGGGCGCTCCACGACCACGGCGAGATCCTGCGCGCGGCATTCCCGCTCCCCCCGGCGCCTCCCCCGGCGCCGACCCGAACCCGCATCCGGAGGTCCTCGCCGTGAGGAAGCCCAAGCTCGTCTCCAACGCCAAGACCGTTGCCAAGCGGTCCTGGTCCTTCCGGCTCAACGCCGTCAGGGCCGTCCTCGGGGCGGTGGAGCTCGGCATGTCCGTATTCTCGGCAAGCCCCCCCGATCACGCCGGCGGTATTCGCGACCGTCTACGCCGCCGTCAACCTCGGCGGCATGGCCGCCCGGCTGGTCGCCCAGACCTGCCTCTCCGGAGAGGACGCCTGATGTTCGCCTGGCTCAACCGCAAGCCGGCCATCGCCGGCGCGTCCGCGATCCCGGACGTCCGCGCCGACGTCCGCAAGCCCGGACGCGGACCGTCCCGCACGAAGCGGAACGCCACCCTCGGCGCCGCCTGCATCAGCGTGGTCGGCACCTTCGAGGGCCTGCGCCAGACGGCCTATCCCGATCCGGCCACGCGCGGGAAGCCTTGGACCGTCTGCTACGGCGAGACGGCCGGGGTGAAGCCGGGCGACAGCTACTCGGTGGCCGAGTGCAAGGCGATGCTGGCGACGTCGCTGGAGAAGTACGCCGTGGCCGTCGAGGGGTGCGTCACGTCCGCGATCACGGACGGCGCGTACGCCGCCTACGTGAGCCTCGCCTACAACATCGGCACGAACGGGTTCTGCAAGAGCTCGGTCGCCCGCCTCGCGAACGCCGGCCAGCCTCGCGCCGCCTGCGACGCCATCCTCCGCTTCAACCGCGCCGGCGGCGTCGTCTCCCCGGCCTGACCCGCCGGCGCGAAGCCGAGCGCGCCCTCTGCCTGAAGGGGATCTGATCATGTCGACGTTCGCAATTGTCCTGCTCGCCGCCCTCGCCCTAATGGCATAGCTTGCCCTCCTCGAAGCCGCGAAGGAGGCGCTCGCCATCCGGGCGAAGGCCGCGGCCTGCCCGTGCCGGGACATCCACTCCCTGACGCTGACCCCGGGTTCGACCTTCGAGCTCCCGGCCGGGACGGTGCTCTCGTCGGGGACCGATGCCGACCGCAGGGGCGTGTCCATCACCGAAGTGCCGATCCAGGTCTCAGGCAATCCGAACTTCACCTACATGTTCTCCACCGAGGGCACCGTTGAGGTCAGGAAGGCATTCGCGGATGTCGCCTCCAGCCTGAACCCGAAGAAGGGGCACTGACCGTGTCCCAGACTCCCGCCACCGTCCGAGAGACCCTGACCGAGGAGCGCGTCCGCTTCATCCTCGGCGGCGACGGGACGCTGGGCGAGCCCTGGCCGACCGGGCGCACAATCCGGCTCCGGACCGTCGAGATCGCTGGCCGGCTGCCCGAGGTCCTCTCCATCGAGATCCAGGACGTCCCGGGCGGTGACTGGGCGCGCCAGGCCGTCCCGGTCGCGTCCGAATCGGGCGTTGTCCGATGATCGGCCTCGCGCTCGCCCTGGTGTGGACGGTCCCCGGCATCGCGGCGCTTGTCTCCATGGGGGCGGCCGCCCTGGCGTTCGCCTACCTGCCGCGCCTGGCGGTGCCCCTCATCTGCCTCGCGGTCATCCTCTACGGCGTCGCCTTCGTGTCCCGAATTCGGGACGAGATCGACACCGCCCGCCGGGACCTGGCGACGGCGAAGGCCACCGTCGAGACGCAGAAGCTCTCCATCGCCGCGCTGGAGCGGACCTCGGCCGCCGCGGCGACGCGGGCCAAGGCCAACGCGGCCGCCCGTGTCCGGATCGGGAACGCTCCGGCCTCGGACGACGGGCCCGTGGCACCGGTCCTCGGGCAGACGCTGCAGAGGTTCCGATGACCCGCCTCGTCCTCCTCGTGTTGATCGCCGCCTCGCTCTCCGGATGCCATGCCGGGAAGCCGAACATGTCCGGCTTCCCGGACTCGTTGCTCACATGCTCGGGCGCGCCCCGTTGGAAGGGCGGCACCCAGCGCGACGTCGCCGGGTTCGTCGAGGATCTAGGCGACGCCCACGCCGACTGCGCCGGCAAGCTCGGCGAGGTCAGGGGCATCGTCCGCGGGGGGAAGCGATGACGGTCCCCGCCGCCCCGGCGCCCCTCGTCGGTTCCGACGTCCACCGGGCCCTGAGGGGCGAACCCGTCCCCGGGGCCGTCCCGCCCCAGGCCGTCGCCGCCGCCGTCCGTGGCGCCGCGTCCCGCCATCCCCGGAGGCACCTGTGAGCGTGACCGTGGCATTCGTCGTGGGCATGCTGATCGGGCTGTGCCTGGCCGACCCGCCCCGTCGGCCGCCGTGGAGAGCGGCATGACCCCGGCCGCCCTCGCAGTCGTCGAGGCCGCCCGCGAGCTCGTCCGAACCCGGCGCTGGTTCCTTGACCTCCCGCCGGACCGGCCCCTGCCTGCCCGCCTGGAGGACACCCTCGACCGGGCCGTGCGTGCCCTCGACGCCGAGGAGGCCGACCGTGCCCGAGGCTGACCCCTGCCGCCGGGCCCTGACTCCCGTCGAGGAGGCCAACCTGTTCGCCGGGGACGCGCTGCGGGCCGCGCACGCCGTAATGTCCGGGAAACCGGACACTCGCGAGGGGACCGCCTACCTCGCCGTTTACGTGATCCTCGCCGCGGCCGCCCTCGGGCAGGGATGCGTTCCCGACCCGGCGGAAGGGGACGCGCACGGCGCGTAGCCTTGGAGGTACTCAGATTGTGAGGAGGGGCGGTTGAGGCGACACCCTTGGCGTCAATCCCCGCCGCCGATTTTTCGGCGAATTCCCTATTCGTTGGTAAACGAATCGGTACTTTGGGGTGTGACCCGCTGAAGGGTTGGCCACCGGCGAGTGCGGGAAACACCCGACGGCGGCCTAACGTCAGACCGGAGCACACCGTGTCCAACGCCGTCACGAGAGTTAACACGAGCCAGCCCCCCCGTCCCGTGGTCGCCATCATCGACGGCACGGCGAGGGCGGACACCCACGACATCGCGGCCTACTTCTCCAAGGCCCACAAGTCGGTACTGGTCGCGGTTCGCACCGCCCTGGCCCGCAGCCCCGAAATGCTTGGGCACGAAATCGTGCCGACGTTCGAGGCGGTCGCAACGGGCAACGGCGCCAAGCGGGACGTCATGTCCTACCGTCTCGACCGGGACGCATTCGCCCTCGTCGTCTTCGGGTTCACCGGCGAGCGGGCGCACCAGTGGAAGCGCGACTACATCGCCGCATTCAACGCCATGGAGAAGGAGCTCAGCCGCCGCTCCGCCTCGGCGCCGGTGCAGATCGACGTCCGGGACATCGGTCAGATGCAGACCATCGCCCTGCAGCTGCTCCAGTTGACCCAGGAGCGGGCGGCCGAGCTCGTAGTCGCCAAGGGCGAGATCGAGGCGGCCAAGCCGATGATCGACGCCTACCTCGCCTTCCTCGACGACGACGGCCTCTGCCACCTCTCGACGGCGGCTCGCGTGATCGGGGCGCCGGAGAAGCTCTTCTTCGCCTGGCTCCGCGACAAGCGGTACTGCTTCGACGCCGACGGATTCTTACAGCCCCGGGCGGACCTCAGGAAAGACGGGCACCTCAAGGTCAAGCTGAAGCCCAACGGCTACCATGGCACGAGCCCCCAGACGATGGTGACCCGGAGCGGGCTGGCTTGGCTCCGCCAGCGGTGGGCCATCGGTCCCGGTAAGACCATCGCCCTCCAGGCCGCCGTCGCCGCCAAGCAGGGCTCGTTCCCCGGCCTCTGAGGCCGTGCAAGTAAAGCGAACCTAATTCTCCCCCGCTTCCGATAGGCCGGCCCGCCCCCAGCGCGGCCGGCCCCGTGCCCCTCGATCCAGGAGGCCCGCCGTGGCCGAAGTCACCACCGACACCGACACCGACCTCATCCCCGCCCAGTCCCAGCCGTCCGGCGGGAATGGCGGCCCCGTCCTCGATGAGGCGCCTTCCTACGCCGCCCTTGCCCGCATCGGCCGGGCGATCCACGGCCAACATTGGGAAGGCAAGATCGCCGACCGCATCGGCGAGAACCCGCGTAAACTTTCACGCTGGCGCATCGGCGAGGGCGCGCCCAGCGCCGGGACGATGGCGTGGGCGAGGGAGATGGCGCTGCGCACGGCGGCCGACGTCCTGGCCGCGGCCGGCGAGCAGGATCTCGCCGACGGCGTCCGCGCCCGCCATCAGGCGATCCGCCACCGGGCCGCCGAGCAAGGCAAGGTGGCATTCGCGGCCGCAATGGCCGCCCGGGGCGCGGCCTCAGTCCCCGGTTGAGATCTGCCCCAGGCCCGAGGCGCAGCGGGCGTCCGTGAACTCGGACGTGAGGTCGAGGGCGTCGGACCCCGGTTCCTGGCCGATCAGGAAGGACAGCCTCGTCCCGTCCGGGAAGGCGGCCGCCCCGCCGATGGCCGGCATCCGCCCCCGCCCAGCGGTTCCCCTTGCGACGTGGCGCGACGTCTCCCGTCCCGTCCGGGCGTCGTGCTCCCCGCAGGCCACCGTCACCGTCCAGCCGGCATGCCCGTCCGGGACGGCGTCGACGTAGGTGTAACGCGTCCGACCCGGCCCCGCGGGAGTCTGTACGGCATAGTAGAAGCGGTCCCCGGCGCGGGGCCACTGGTCGCCCGTCGAGTAGGGAGGCGGGGCGGATCTCGGACCTGTCTGGGCTGATGCCGCTGAGAAGACCGCCAGCGCGGCCGCGAGGATGACGACCCGTCTCATGCTGCCAGGACCTCCGCCCGTGCCTGGGCCGCCTCGGCCGCCCGGGCACGCTCGGCGCCGGCCTTCGTCCTGTGTTGCTCGCCCCGCCAGTACCACCGGCTGAAAAACCAGCCGCGGATCTCGACGGGCGTCCTCAGGACCTCCGCCTCCGCCCGAACCGCATACTCCTCCCGCGTCAGGGCGCGTTCGCACAGGGGCACGCCCTCCCGCCGGGCCTTCTCGTCATGTGCCTCGTAGTAGACCCGCCGGATGCCGACCTCGGCCGTCCCGTCTCTGAAGATGCGCCCCGTCTCGGCGACGAGGGGATGCCCGGGGCAGGCCTTCTCCAGCGCCGCGACGAGCGCATGGACCTGGGCCGTCCGGCCGCGCAACGCGGCGTTCCCGATGCAGATCTGCCGGTTGCACTCCTCGATGGTCCCGGTCGCTTGAGCCTTGATCAGCCGGACGTCCCGGGCGTAGCCCATGGCCATCCCCATCGACTCGTAGTCGAGCCCCCGTCCCTGCAGCATGTCGGCCTCCTCGCGCGCGTTCTAAATACCCCGCATCCTAACTCGGACCGCCTGAACGCGAACCCCACGCCGGCCTCGACGCACCGACTTTCTTCGAGGCATGGTAATTAAATCGATCCCACTCTCTTGCACCGGATTGGGGCTGAAATTATGTTCTGATCGTTCCCGTCCGCATATCATTTGATTCCCACCATTAGAGGCACCCGACATGGCCACTAAGACTTTCATCCCCGCCGCGGACGAGTACCTCACCAGGGCCGAGGCCATCGCCCAGATCCGCCAGATGGACATCACGTGCGCTCCGCTCGGCATGGACCAGTACCGGCTCGACTATCGCAGCAACGATCCCCGCCGTGTCCTCGGTGACGAGGGGACCGCATACTTCGCGGACAGCATTCGCGAGGCCTACGACGTCGCCCTGTTCATGCGCGACCGCCCGCTTATCATCGACGCCGGCGTGCACATCGCCATGCATCGCGAGGCCCTTGCCGCGCACGTCAAGCGCTGAGCGGAACGCCGGGGCCACGCGCCTCGGCCCTCCTCCGGACGCCCCGAGGGACGTCTCGATGAGGGCCGCCACACCCGCCCGATCCCTGCGGGCACTACCAGGACCACCGCCATGTCCGCCAAGACCTACAACGTCGCCGCCCTGCGCGAGAACCTGATCGCCAACCTCGGCGAACTGGAGATGCTGACCCCCGGCCTGCCGTTCGACGCCGCGGAACTGTCTAAGGCCACCAAGGCCTGCATCAAGGCGCTCGCCGATGGCTCCGATCTGCACCTGGGCGACGCGGCCCACTGCATCGAGCTTCTGTCCCGCTACCGGGGCACCTGCGAGGTGCTGGCGGCGAGCGAGGACGGTACCCGATACGGCAGCGCGGCGACCGTCGCCAACGGCGCCATGGTCAACGCCTACCCCCTCGTCGACGCCCGTCGAGCCGCCTGATCAGGAGCCCGCGGTGCCCATCGTCTACCGCCGCTCCACCCCGCCTGCTCAGCAGCCTCTTCCCGAGGGCGCCATTCTAGTGCCCCTCGACGACCCATCCGTCACTGAGAACGGCGCGCTCCTCAACCGCGAGCGCGCCCTCGTGCAGCTACGCCGCGCCAGACTCCAGATCGGCCTCGCAACACCGAAGGGATCGACCGATGTCCTCAACTAGAGAACAGCAAGCGCGCCGGTGGCTCGTGTCCTACGTGGGGCCGCGCGCATACGGCGAGAGGTGGATCGCCCCCTTGGCGGCGGCCCTGTCACAGGCCACGGGCCGCTCGGTCCGAGGGCCTCAGATATCGCACTGGATCGCCGAGATCCGCCCGGTCCCTGAATGGGTCGAGGCCGCCCTGCTGACTGTCCTCAATGCGCGTATCTCGGAGCTCCTCGCCAATGCCGGCGAGCTTCGGAAGGTCGCCAACGGCCTCGAAAGGCGGGCCGCTGCGCGCATCGCGGCGGATGCCGAGCTCGTGCCGGATGCGGAGCCTGAGCCCGAGGAAAACAACGCCCCCTCGATGGGGATGTGACGCCGTGATCATCCCCAGGTGGCTCCCCATTCCCAAGCGCAAGCGCCTTCCGCCGCTCTTCGGACCGCCTCGCGAGCGCAAAGTCGACCCCCGGCAGGTCGACCTGGTCGCGTACTTGGAGGCGCATCCGCCGGCCGCGGCGCCCCCACCGGCCGGACTGAGGGCGCTCCGGCCGTCCCTCAATATCGATGACGTGCCGGAGCATGAGATCCCCCAGCGTCCGGCACCTCGGACGTCGGGCGCCCGATGGCGGCCGAAGATGCCCGTCATCGCGCAGATCGTGCTGCTCGCCAAAGTGACCTTCGGCCAGAACTGGATCGTACGCGCCGCTGACGCCTTGGGTGTTTCCGAGCGCACTCTCCTGCGGTGGCGTGCGCTCGGGAACCCGGAGTACAAGCCTCGGCCGTCGCCGGACCATCTCGAATACATGCGCGACGCCGCCGAAGCGCATGAGTCCGAGATGTCGGACGCCCTGCGGATCGCGGGGCGCCTGCCACCGGCGAAGGAGCCCCTAAAGGCGCCCAACGCCCCACATGTCCGTCGTGGCCAGGCCATTGCCGAGGCGCTTGCGCTCCATATCAAGGAGCGCCAGGCGGCGCTGATCGAACGCTCGAAGGCGACGCGCAAGGGCCCGCAAGTCGACGAGCCCTAGGCCCTGGAGACGACGGATCGCAGGCAGCGGATCTCCTCGCCCTGCATTTCGACCGCCGTCGTCAGGGATTGCAGGGCCTCGATCAGATCCTCCAGACCCGGCCCCTCCGGCTCCCCCGACGGAGCCAAAGCCGACAGGATCGCCTGCAGCAGTCGCTCCTGCGCGGACAGCCTTTCCATGATCTCGTCCATCGGCCTGTTCTCCTGCCTGCGTGAGGGACACGTCTTCGAGGCGCGCCCGGACGGCGGCCGCCGGAACTCTTTGGCCGTCGGCAGCCTTGCTCGCCGCTCCGATCAGCCGGGTGAGCAAGCGCGCCTGGCCAGCCTCGTCGAAGACGACAGGCCCGGATCTCCCGGCATGGAGCCGGAGGCCCCGCTCGCGCAGCGCGTCCCGGAGGCCTTCGCCATCCTCCGATGCGTGCCAGGCGGAAAGGGCGGCCGCCCGGACAGACGCCAGCGCGATGCCGGTGCGCTCCTCAATGAGGCGCTCCTGCGGGCTGAGGGGCGCCACAGGGCGCTCGATGTCGAGCATTCCGGCGGCCTCAAGCCAGTCGGCGACGTCGGCGCGTCCCTCCTCGCGGAGGGCCCGGGCGATTGCGCGGGCATGCTTGGAGGGAACGGGCGCCAGCCCGTACTCGTACTCGACGATTCGAGAGACCTTCTCCCTCCTCGCGTAGTCCCATGCCAGGTCGACGACGCCCCCGTCCCGGCGGACGAGGCCGTACACGCGGTGTTCGTGCTCCCTTCCGTATTTGACATGGACGGCCCCGCAATAGGGCTGCGACGCGAGGCGGAATTCCCTCTCGAAGAGAGCCCACCACCTCCGGCGCGCGCCCGCGTTGTCCGAGATTTCGATCTCGGGGTCCACGTGCGCGTGATAGATCGGCTGGTCGGTGCGGCCCCCCAAGCTTAAAGCGACGAGCTCTCTGATCTGGCCGATCAAGTCGGGCGAACCAAGGCCCCGCGGGGCGAGGAAGATGACCTCGTCGTTCTCGGCCTTGAGCAGGTGCTTGGCGAGGGCGTCTCCGAGCCCCTTGCCGCGCATGGCGCCGCTGATCACGCGCGCCTCCCGAAGAGGCTGTCGATGGCCCGACCGATCTCGCGTCCGGTGTTCAGGACGGCGACGGCGATGGACGCGCCCTGAAAAGCCGCACGAGTTGCCTGTGAGTCGCCAGGGAGCTCGAATGACGGGCGACCGTATCCGGCGGCTGCAAGGGCGGCCGCGAGACGCCGGGCCTCGCGACGGCGGACGTGAGCCGGAAGGCGACCGCCATGGCGAAGCTCCCGGTCCAGCGTGTTGCGCACGCTCATGGCGCCCTCCGCTCGAAGCCGATCACGACCGGAACGAGGACCTGCCGCGCCCGCTCCAAGGCCTCGACGGCCTCGGAGGTTCTCCCGGCTTGCGCCGACAGCGTGGCCTCGCCGATCTCGCGGATGACCCCTGCCAGGGCCGCCTGGTCCTCCGGTGCGACCCGGACGCGCCGGCCTGAGGCTGCATCCTCGGGGCTCTCGACGCCGAGGGCATCGAGGGCGACTTGCCGGAGCCATGCGCTGTCCGAGGAACCGGACGCCGTGGCCGCCTCGGCGACGCGGGCTCTCAGGTCTGGCGTCAGGCGGATGCCCAACACCTGCCCAAGGGCGGTCCGCACCGTCGGCGTCGGAGGAAGCCGCCTTGCCGGAGGCCTCTTGGCTGAGGGGTCCACGGGGCGGAGCCACTGGGAAGCCACCGCCGGGACGGGGGTGCTGGGGGCACACTGTTGTGCACCCATGGCTGGCTCAACTCTACTTTCCGTCTGACTGCACAACGTGTCGTGCGCAACGTCGATAGTGGTCATGGCGGAATACTTCTTCACTTGGGGCCAGCGGGGACGGACGGGGCTTCCTCCGCCTTTGCGACCTCGGCCGAGGGGAGGCGAACCACGTTCGCGCCTCCTTTCCCGGTGGCGCCCCCCGCACTCTCCGACCGCCTCTTGAGCAGGGCGGCGGCGGCGGCGGCCTTCCGGGCGATGACGGCTTCGACTTCGGCGGGGATGCGCAACGCGTCCGGCGGGGCGATCCCAGCCTCCTGAGCCTCGGCACGCTGGCGGTCTCGGGCAATAGCGGTCGATTCCCAGAGTTCGACGTCATCCAGCATCGCCCGTCTCAGGCGGACGCGGTAAACGGCGTCGTTCTGGTGTTCGAGCGCCGGGCTGATGCTTGGGAGGGGCTGCCGCTCCCGGAGGCACAGTGCGACGTACGAATGGAGATCTGGCCCGAGGGCGAGCTCGACTTCGGCGCGGGTGACGCCGGGCAGGCCGACATCGGACGGTGCGCAACAGGCCTCGTGCTGCAAGTAGCGCACGGCGCGACCCGCGGGGATCTTGCGGACCAGGCCAGTCGTCCTGACGCCCATCTGATGCGCCGTCTCGCGTGCCGCCCCGGGCTGCACAACGAGCCGGGTAGCCTGCGCAACGGGCTGCACAACGGGCTGCGCAACGCGGGGAGACGGGGTGCGGTGGATCGCATGCCTCCGTCCGCCGGGACCGGGACCAGTCGCTGTCGCACTGGTCACCTTGGGGGCTGGCAGAACGGCATGACGGCGCCCGGTCGGGCCGGGGCCGACACGGGCGGGATGGGACGTCGCCGGCGCGAAGCCGAAGAGCGCGAGGAGGGAGACGAGCAGGCTCTGGAACACGGTGTCGATCTCCATGGCGAGCGGGGGGTCGTTGCGCCGCCATTAGGATGAAAGCACTCGGCCTTCCCGCTCGCCTGGTCGCAGCGTCCTAAATCGACCGCACCGCCTGATTCATTTCGCCACAGCCAAGCTTGCCCCTCTCGAAACGCGTGCTGACGTCGTGCGCACAGGTGCTGACATCCTCGCGGGACGCGCTCAACGCCCTGTCGGGGATCACGAAATCCTCGATTATCAATGCACGGAAGGGCCGCGGCCCTGGTGGCTCGCGTCTCCGGGCGGGACGATCTCCAGGTGTTCAACAGGGGATCGATTCGGTCATGGATTACCGGCTTACGGACTGGGAGCAGTTGAAGGATCAGGACGCCGTCGTCCGGCACTTGGTGCATTCGGACGACGAGGACATGGATGAGGTCATCGCGACCTTCGCCCAGTCCGACCTCGGGGCGAGGATCGCCGACGCGGCGCTGGCGCTGGCCAACGGCGACGTCGCCCTGACGGACCGCATCCCGGCGGACGAGCGCACCATCGATCTCATCGTCAACGGGCAGCCCTTCCAAGTTTCCTGGAGATATGCCGACGACGTCGGCGCCGTCACGGCCCGCGCGTTGAGGATGGCAAAGTACCGGGCCTACCTGCCCTGGGAGGCGAAGGACGAGCATGGTGTCGTCCTCGCCGCGACGGACGGACCGGCCCGCATCCGACACATAGCTCTCAGGGCGGGGACGGCATCATGAAGGCGGAGGATCGGCTAGCCGACCTGCGCTCGATGACCGACCTCCAGGTGGTCGAGGCAGCTTTCGAGGCAAACCAGGTCAGAAACTCCTGGCCTCCGGCGCCGGCCCTGCAGGTGCTACGCGATGCCGGTTTTGCCAGGGGCGCCGACCTGGAGGCGATCTACCAGGCCGGGTTCGACGCGGCCCCGGTCGAGGGGATCTTCCGAACCGACGTCGACCCGGACCGGATGCGGGCCAACATCGCGAGTCTGGTTGGAGGCGCGTCATGAAGGCGGAGGCGGGCATGATCGAACGCCCCTACAACCCGATCCTGGACGGGGATGTCTACCTGCCGCCCTTGTTCCGCGACCTCTACCCGGGCGTATCGGAAGGTCCCGGCATCCGGATCTACACCGAGACGCGCTTCCGCCTCACGCCGTCCCGACAGGCGATGATCGTCCCCGCGGTAACGCTCCAGCCCATGCCGGTTGAACTCTTCGCGCGGTTCGTCGAACTCGCCAAGCGCCCCCCGGGGCTGTCCCGCCGGGCGCGCCGTCGGCACCGGGGAGAGCGTGCATCGATCCTGAAGGAGCTTGCCCGATGAGGGGGAGGATGACGCTCGAAGCCATCCGAGCCGCGAACAAGCTGAGGATGCTGGCCCGTCTCGAAGCGCTCCGCACCGGCGCGAAGGTGGATCAGACACCCCTGCTGCGGGTGCCCGCGAAGACCGTTCGGCACGCTCCGGGCCCGAACCGGCGCAGGGTCCCGACGGGATCGGAGGCCCACTGCTTTCACCTGCGCGACCGCCTGAACCCAGCATGAGGCGCCGGGGCGAGGATACCTCCGAGGCCGGCCTCGCCCTGGGCAAGGCCGCGTCTCAGAGCCGGGCGGCCCGTCGGAACCTGGCGGCCGCCCTCGATCTGGCGGACGATGCGCGGGCCCGGGCGGCCATCGAGGCCATGATGTCGGACGTCGAGCGCGTCGCCAGGCGGGCAGACTCGATGCGGCTGCGCCTGATCGCCAAAGCGGCGTCCGCGATCACGGACGTCAGGGACGGGGCGTAGGCGGCGGGTTCCTGATCGACCCGCCGTCCTCGGGGTGGACGCACGGGACGTCGCCCCGCCAGAAATGGCAGTGCCTCGCCAAGTTGTCGAGCATGGCCACGCACCAGTCGCGCGTCGTGCAGTTCGTCCGCGTTCCCGCGGCGACGTCCCGGCACCGCTGCTCCACGACCATGGACGAACGCCGCCCGATCGCCTTCCGACAGATGGGCCGGGCCTTCAGCGGCGAGTGCGCCTGGGCGTAGGCGCGCGCCTTCCCGTAGGCCGCCAGATATTCGGCGGTCGTGTGTTGGACGGGGTACTCGGGCGCGGCCGCGGCCGGCGTCGCGAGGAGGATGAGGATGATGGCGCTGCGCATGGCGGTCTCCAATTGATGATCGGTACCAGGTCTTCGCGGGGCGCGAATCGGGCGCCCCGCGGATTTCGGGAGACGGCTAGGCCGCCTCCGCCATCTCGGCCTGGAGGGAGGTCAGGAACCCCGCCGCCCGGGAGGCCGCGCTCGCCGCGGTGAAGATCGCCTTCGGGTCGCTCCGGAGAAGCTTGAGCCAGGATGCCAGGTAGCTGGCGTGGGTCGGGTGCGGCTCGGCCTCCAGGCCCATCTCGGCCAGCAGGAACGCGCTTCCGAGTTCGGCGATGAGTTCCTCGGCGGCGTAGGCCTGCGTCTTAAACCTTCCGGTCAGGTCCCGGTCGAGGCGGCCCTTGGCCCCGGACCAGTGGACGAGCTCGTGGGCGGCGGTGCTCGCGTACCCCTGCGAGGTGGCGAACCGTTCCCGGCGGGGGAGGACGATCCGGTCCTCGGAGGGCTGGTAGAAGGCGGCGTCCCCGCCGTGCGTGATCCGTGCGCCGGTGCGCTGGACGAACCCGTCGAACACGTCCGGGATGGTCCACTCGCTCGCCGGGTGGGGCTCTCCGGCCTCGGGCGCGCCCTCCACCTGGGAGGCGTTGAAGGCGTAGCTGGCCCGGGCCACGAACCGCTTCCGGTCCTCGCCGTCGGCGGCCTCGTACTCCTTGAAGAAGACCACCAGGGTGCTGCGCTCGCCTCGCTTCACCTGGGTCCCGAGCTCCGCCCATTGCTTGTAGGTGGCCCAGCGGTCGTCCGAATAACCGGCGGCCTGCGCGCCGACCCAGAGGCTGAGGGTGTTGATCCCGCGGTAGGCCTTCCCGGTCAGGGCGTTGCGGGGGAGGCCTCCGCCGGTGCGGTGCCAGGGGCAGGTCCACTGTCCGGCCTCGCCGGCCTCCATGGTCGCGATAATCTTGTCGGTGACTGCGTGGTGGACGTCGAAGGCCATGGTGCTCTCCCGTTGGCCGCCCAGCGCGGCCTCGTGGGGAGGCCTGGAGACGGCCGGGAGCGACCCGCACCGAAGGCGGGAACGGAGTGGACGACGGCGTAGCCGTTGCGGGGAATAGCGACGGCCCGTCGTATGACCCCCCAATCGAGAGGCCGTGCGGAGCCGACAGGGGGAGGTCCTGGCCCGTCCCGTCGCATTCGAGCGGTCCTGCTCATCGGTCGGTGACCACGCCGGCGGGTCGAGCTTGGCCGTTCGCCTCTCGGTAATCCCCGCCCGGCATCCTGCCCCAATCATCAGAATGGGAGGAGCCACCATGATCCGGATCGACGACAAGCTCACCGCCGCGGAGACCAAGGAATACATAGACCGCGCCAACGCCAGCATGGACAAGGCCATGGCGGCCAAGGCCGATCCGACGAAGTGGCTGAAGTCCGCATTCTCGGACGCGGACATGACGTACGCGGTCTGGCCGGATTCGCGGGCCAAGTTCCAGGTCGGCGTCGCCGTCGTGAACGGGAAGGCGGTGCTCGCTCAATCCCGGGACACGGGGCGGACGATTGACGCCAGGTCGACGTACGTCCGGTGCACGTCCCAAGCCGAGGCTCAGGCCATGTGCGAGGTCCACGGCGACGACAAGCGGGCCGCGGCCTGATCGAACTCAGGCGTCCGGGATCTCGGGCGCCTGCGCTGACGTGCGGTACATGCCGGTGCCTGGGAACCGCTCCTGCAGCGCGACGGGATTGGACTGGCGGATGCGGCGGTCCACGTCGACGAATGCCCGGATCGCCCTGATCTCGGCCTCCAGGGCGTTCAGTTGCCGGTTCGCTCCGGTGTACGGCACCGTGACGTCGGCGGTCCATCTCCGCATCTGAAGGAGCAAGGCCTTACGGGCCTCGTCGATGCCGGGCATCTCCAGCGCGTCTAGTGGTCCTAATCTGACGCTTGGTACCCACCTGCGAAGTCCGCAACGGGTCGGTAGCCGAATGACCGCGTTGGGTGGCAAGCAGCTTGGCTGCTTTCAGTCGCAAGACGTTCTAAAGCGGACCAAGGATGAATCACCGTCTCCGGACGGTCGGTCCAACTCATCTCAGGGTCGAATTTTGTTAAAGCCGGATGCCGACTTCATCAGAGGCGATGCCACCGGCGCGAAAGTGCTCTGCCTCGGGAGACAGCGTGATTCACGATTGCAAAGCCCCGGTCACGCGACGTCTCGTGCTGGTCCGGCATGGCCAGAGCGTAGCCAACCGATCCGGCCTGTTCACGGGATTGCTGGACTCGCCCTTGACCGAGCAGGGCCGGATGGAAGCCGAGGCAGCCGGCCGGCGTTTGGCCGAGCGCCGCTGGCGCTTTTCTGTTGCCTTCACCTCGACGCTGACGCGGGCCGTCGTGAGCGGCCGGCTTATCCTCGATGCGCTCGGGCAACCCGGATTAATCCCCCAACGCTTCGCCGCGCTCGACGAGCGAGACTACGGCGACCTCAGCGGGCTCGACAAGACCACCGCCGATGCGCGCTGGGGGGCGGTGCGGATTGAGACCTGGCGCCGCTCCTACGCTGATGCGCCGCCGAATGGTGAGAGCCTGCGCGACACTGTCGCGCGCATCGTGCCCTGCTACCTCCGATCCATCCTACCGGCGGTCATGGGCGGGGACGTGCTGGTCGTCGCCCACGGTAATTGCCTGCGGGCGCTTGTGATGGCGCTCGAAGACCTCAACCCGGCGGAGGTCGAGCACCTCGAACTCGCAACGGGCTCCGTCAGGATCTATGAGTTTGCCGCGGACACGACGATCAAGGCACGCTGGATTGACGGGTGAATGCGCTTGTCGGCCCCCAGAATGGATCTCCGCAAGCCGCGAAGGGGCCCCTTTTCATCTATTCCGTTGATGGGAAACATCTGATCATTCCGTTGGAGTGAATGAAAGGGACATGGGATTCTCTGGCATCACATCGGAGCCATCCATGTCCATGCCCAGACTTTTCTCCCACCCTCGATCGATGGGCGCCTTGGCCGGCACGAAAGCCATCCTTCCGGGACTGGGCCTCTGCGTGGCGGTCACCGCCGCAGCGGTCGGCTTCGAGGCCGTCGAGGCGCATCTGTTCGGTCGCGCATGGCTCGAAGCCCTGGTGCTGGCGATCCTGCTCGGCAGCGCGATCCGCACGGCCTGGACCCCGTCGCAACGTTTCTTTCCCGGCATCGCCTTCGGGGCCAAGACCGTACTGGAGATCGCGGTTGTTCTTCTCGGGGCCTCGCTCAGCCTCGCGACGATCTTGGCGGCCGGTCCGGGTCTGCTCTTCGGCATCGCGGGCGTCGTCACGGTGGCGATCCTGTCGAGTTACGGCATCGGTCGGGCGCTCGGGCTGCACCCGCGCATGGCGATCCTCGTCGCCTGCGGTAACTCGATCTGCGGCAACTCGGCCATCGCCGCCACGGCGCCGGTGATTGGTGCCGACGGCGAGGACGTCGCCGCCTCCATCGCCTTCACCGCGGTTCTAGGCGTGCTGGTGGTGCTCGGGCTGCCGCTACTGGTGCCCCTGCTCGGTCTCTCGCCGATGCAGTACGGGGTGCTCGCCGGCCTCACCGTCTACGCTGTTCCACAGGTTCTCGCCGCCACCGCGCCGGTCGCGGCACTCAGCGTCCAGGTCGGAACCCTGGTGAAGCTCGTCCGGGTGCTGATGCTCGGCCCGGTCGTCCTGGTGCTCTCGCTCGGCGCGAGCCGGCTGGGCGAGAAGACCGACGAGGCCGCCCCCGGCGTCACAGCCGGCGACCGCCCGGCCCGCGCCAGCCTCGCGATCCACCGCCTGGTGCCGTGGTTCATCCTCGCATTCCTCGCGCTCGCGGGACTTCGCTCGGCCGGGCTGATCCCGCAGGTCGCGCTCGCGCCGATGTCGGAGACCGCCAACGTGCTGACCGTGGTCTCGATGGCGGCGCTCGGCCTCGGGGTCGACGTGCGCAGCGTCGCCAAGGCCGGGGCGCGGGTGACGCTGGCGGTAGTCGCCTCGCTCCTCGCGCTCGGCGCCGTCAGCCTCGGCCTGATCCACGTGCTGGGCCTTGTCTGATCCGGGTGTGGATCCGGCTCCACCACCGATCCAGGTTTTCATCCGGCGCGATGCCCCGAAGAAATCCGGATTAAGCGGGAGATTGAAAATTCTCGAATCATCGCACCGGGAGATCGTTCGCATCGCGAAAGACCGTTGGAGGGAATAAATCGCTTTCCGTAGCATCTCCCTTGTCGCGAGGAATCGCCACGAGGCCCGATGCGCTCGAACGCATCGACGCCGACATTCTTCAAGGGGAGAGACCATGCACGGATTGGACAGACCGACGAACCGCCGCCTCGTCCTGGGTGGACTCGGGCTCGGCAGCCTCGGCGCCGCGTTGCCGGCCTGGGCCGCGGGCTCGGTGAAGCTGCCGCTGCCCGGCGGCCCGGACGAGCGGGCGCTGACCACCGCCTTTCCGGGCAAGGGCGAGATGATCCTCCAGCGCACCCATCCGCCGCTGCTGGAGACGCCGTTCTCGGTGTTCGACGCGGGCGTGTTCACCCCCAACGACCGCTTCTACGTGCGCTGGCACTGGGCCTCGATCCCGACCGAGGTCGATGCCGGCACCTTCCGGCTCAAGGTCCACGGCCATGTGGAGAAGGAACTCTCGCTCTCCCTCGATGCCATCGCCGGCCTGCCGCGCTTCGAGATCGCCGCGGTCAACCAGTGCTCGGGCAATTCACGCGGGCTGTTCGAGCCGCGGGTGCCCGGCGCGCAATGGGCCAACGGCTCAATGGGCAACGCCCGCTGGACCGGGGTGCGCCTCAAGGACGTGCTCGAAAAGGCCGGGGTGAAGGCCGGTGCCGTGCAGGTGCGCTTCAACGGCCTCGACGAGCCCGTGGTCGACGACGCGCCGGACTTCAAGAAGTCCCTCGATCTCGACCACGCCAACAATGGTGAGGTGATGATCGCCTACGCGATGAACGGCGAGCAGCTCCCGCTGCTCAACGGTTTCCCGCTCCGGCTCGTGGTGCCGGGCTGGTACTCAACCTACTGGGTCAAGATGCTGTCCGACATCGAGGTGCTGGACAAGCCCGACGAACAATATTGGATGAAGACCGCCTACCGTATTCCCGACGTGCCGGGTGCTAACATCAAGCCCGGGCAGACAGGGTTCAAGACAGTGCCGATTAACAGGATGGTGCCGCGCTCGTTCGTCACCAACCTGACCGACGGCGCCAAGGTGGCGGCCGGAACGCCGGTGGCCATCCGCGGCATCGCGTTCGGCGGCGATTGTGGGGTGAAGGCGGTCGAGTTCTCCGGCGACGGCGGGGCGACGTGGTTCCCGGCGCAACTCGGTGCCGACGAGGGCCCCTACAGCTTCCGCCGCTTCGACGGCAGCCTGCCGGCGCTGGCCGCCGGGACCCACACGGTCAGGGTCCGCTGCACCAATACCAAGGGCGTCGCGCAAGGCATGGACCGGGTCTGGAACGCCAACGGCTTCATGCAGAACGGCATCGAGACCGTGTCCTTCCAGGCCGCTTGAGGAGAACAGCCATGAACACAATTCGCCCTGCGGCCCTCATCGCCGCGCTCATCCTGTCTCCCCTGGTGGCGCTCGCGGCGCCTGCTCCCGAGCCGATGCGCTTCAGTTCGCAATCGATCGAATTTCCGACGTCCGACCGGATCTTTCCGGACGGGCCGGGAGCCGAGGCGGTCAATAACAATTGCCTCGCCTGCCACTCGGCCGGGATGGTGCTGACCCAGCCCAAGCTCACGAAGGCGCAGTGGACCGAGACCGTGAACAAGATGGTCCACGCCTACAAAGCGCCGGTCGATCAGGCCGATGTGCAGACCATCGTCGATTACCTCACGGCGTTGAAGCCCACGCCCTGAACCCTCGAATCCCGAGGCCGCCGTGCTTTTTTCGCCGGCCTCGGGGAATAGACCGCCCTCGCTGGCATCTCCCTAAGGCGATGCACGGCCTGACCGGTCCCGCACGACGCAATCCGATTTCGAACTCGCCCGCACGGCCGGCCCCAGGCCGTCGAACGAGGGCGCATGCCCGAGAGACACGCTTCATGACCCACGTCCGTACCAGCCTCCGCGCCCTCCTCGCCGGAGCTGCCTTGCTCCTCACCCAGAACCAACCTGGATTCGCCGCCGGCTTCGACGGCGCAATCAAGAACAACGCGCTCGCCCTGAACGCCGCCGGCACGGTCGCCGCGGTGTCGAACAGCGAGGAGAGCGCCGTCATCGTCTACGACGTCGCCAAGGGCACGGTGCTCCGCCGCCTCGACGGCTTCGTCACGCCGCGCAACATCGTGTTCGCGCCGGACGGCGCCCGCTTCTACGTCTCCGACAGCGGCACGGGCCGGATCACGGTCTACGAGACCGGCACCGGCAAAGAAGCCGGCGTTCTTGCCGCAGGCCCCGGTGCGTTCGGCACGGTGCTCTCGGCCGACGGGACAAAGCTCTACGTCAACAACGAGGCCGCGAGCACGCTGACCGTGTTCGACACCAAGACCATGCTCGCAGTCGCCGTGATCCCCGGCTTTGCGCAGCCGCGCCAAGGCGTGAAGCTGTCGCCGGACGGCAAGACCGTGTTCGTGACGAACTTCCTCGGCGACAAGATCACGTTGGTCGACACCGCCACCAACAAGATCACCAGCGAGATCGCCGGGTTCGACAAGCTGCGCGCCATCTCGATCACCAAGGACGGCAAGACGCTGTTTGCCGCCAACAGCGGCCGCAACACCGTCAGTGTGGTCGATGTCGCCGCCCGCAAGGTCACGTCAGAAGTCGCGGTGGGCAAGGACCCCTACGGTGCCGCGCTGACCCCGGACGGGCGCTTCGTCTATTCGGGCAACCTCAAGGACAACTCGCTCTCGGTGATCGACACCGACACGCTCAAGGTCGTCGCCACGGTGACCGGGCTGAACGAGCCGCGCCAGGCGATCGCATTCTCCAGTGACAACGCCCACGCGTACGTCCTCAACCGCGACCTCAGCGTGGCCGTGGTCGACCGCGCGAAGAACGCGGTGGTTTCGACGATGAAGCCGTGAAGCGTCGCGCGCCGGGTGCCTTTCGGCGCCCGGCGCGTTCTCGATCTCGACATGTCGCGAACGCAGGACAAAGACCCCATGCTCGGCCTGTTCCAGCGCAAGGACCGCCTCATCGTCCACGGAAAGACGCCCTACAACGCCGAGCCGCCGCTCGATCGCCTGCGGGCCGCCTTCCTGACTGATCAAGCCGACTTCTACGTCCGCAGCCACGGCGACATCCCGGACCTCGACGCCGACGGCTACCGCCTGACCGTCGACGGGATGGTCGCGACGCCCCTCGACCTCTCCCTCGCCGATCTCAAAGAACGCTTCGCGCCCGTCACCGTGACGGCGGTGATGCAATGCGCCGGCAACCGCCGGGCCGACATGCTGGCGGTGGCCCCGGTCTCCGGCGACCCGTGGGCGCCCGGCGCCATCGGTAATGCGGAATGGACCGGCGTGCGGCTCGCCGACGTGCTGCGCGCGGCCGGCATCAAAGCGGATGATGAGCGCCACGTCGCCTTCGAGAGCCACGACCGGATCGCGGACACGGACACGCGCTTCGGCGCCTCGATCCCGCTCGCCAAGGCGCTGGCGCCCGAGACGCTGCTTGCCTTCGCGATGAACGGCGAGCCTCTCGCCCCCGAGCACGGCCATCCGTTACGCGTGGTGGTGCCGGGCTTTGCCGGCATCCGCAGCCCGAAATGGCTCGCCCGGATCACGGTGCAGGACCGGCCCTCCGACAACCCGATGCAGGCCGACGACTACAAGCTGTTTCCGCCCGACGTGACGGCCGAGACCGCCGACCCGGCCCACGGCATCACCATCGAGGCGATGCCGTTGAACAGCGCGATCTGCGAGCCCGCCCGCGGCGCTGCGTTGAAGGCCGGCCGGCACGCGATCCGCGGCTACGCCATCGCCAGCGACCGCGCGGTCGCCCGCGTCGACGTCTCGACGGATGGCGGCCGCAGCTGGGCGCAAGCCCGGATCGAGCGCGATGCCGACGCGCCCTACGCCTGGACGTTCTGGGAGATCGAGCGCGAACTGACCGCGGGCGAGCACGAGCTCGCGGTGCGGGCCTGGGATTCCGCCGGCCAGACCCAGCCGGCCGCCCCCGACGACACCTGGAACTACAAGGGTTACCTCAGCGCCGCCTGGCACCGGGTGCGAGTGACGGTGGCCTGACCCTCACGCCCAGAGCAGGGCGGTGGCCGCGAGGCCGGAGATCGCGATGAGCAGGGCCGCAATCCCGACGGTGAGGAGGCGCGGCATCATCGGGATCTCGGAATGGGCGAGCCGTGCCCGGATCGCCCGGTCCCGCCACACGGCGCCGGCGAATGAGGCGAGCGCGCAGCCGATCAGCGTCAGCGACAATACCTTCAGCGGCCAGACCGCGAGCACCTCCCGCAGGAAGCGCTGCGCGGCGAGGCCGACGCCTAGGAACGCGAGCCCGGTGCGAAGCCACGCCACGAAGGTGCGTTCGGCCGCTAGAACCGTCCGATCCTCGGCGAGTCTCACCCGGGGATCGTCGGGGGGCACGGGTTTCGCGAGCTCGCTCATCCGGCATTCGCTGTCGCGATCAGGTCGAGAAGCGCGTCGGCGGCCCGGCTGCGGTAGCGCTCCTTGTGGCGCAGCACCCGGAACGGCCGGCTCGGTAAGTCGAACGCCGCCCGGACCAGGGTCCCGGCCCGAAGCGCGGCGGCGACCACGGTCTCGGACAGGACGGCGGCCCCGCCCCCGGCCTCGACGGCGGCGCGGACCGCCTCGTTAGAGGGCAGTTCGAGCGTGACCCGAAGCTGGGCGGCTGCGAGGCCGGCCGCACCCAGGGCCGCCTCGAAGGCCGAGCGGGTTCCCGATCCCGCCTCGCGCAGCACCCAATCGACCCCGGCGAGGTTTTCGGGTTCGAGGTGGGTCGCCTCGGCGAAGGCATGGCCAGGGGCGACCACGAGGACCAGTTGGTCCTGCGCGATGGTCGTGCTCGCGAGCGTCGGGTCGTCCAGCGCCCCCTCGACAAAGCCGAGTTCGGCCTGCCCCGCGCGCACCGCGTCGGCGGCGTCGGTGGTGTTGCCCACCGCCAACCGGATGGCGATCTCAGGGTAGGCCCGGCGGAAGGCGACGAGGTGGCGCGGCAGCCAGTCGCTGGCGATGGTCTGGCTGGCATAGAGGGCCAGCGTCCCGCGTCGCATGCCACTGAGGTCCGCGAGCACCAGTTCGGCGGCCTCGGCCCGGGCGAGTACGGCGCGGGCCTCGACGAGGAACACGCGTCCCGCCTCGGTCAGCTCGATCCCGCGGCCGACCCGGTGAAACAGCTTGGTGGCGTGCCGCCCCTCGATGTTGGCGATCGCCGTGCTGACTGCCGACTGGACGAGGTTCAGCGCCTCTGCAGCCCGGGTCACGTGCTGCCGCTCCGCCACGGCCACGAAGATGCGGAGTTGGTCGAGGGTCATGGTTGCCGCGGCGGAACCGGCAATCCACGGACCTGCGCGTCAACCGCCTGCGCGACGGTCAACAGCCGCGCCTCGTCGGTGCGACCCGTCACGACGTAGGACATGCCGCCATCGACCCAGGAGAAGGCAGCGACATCGCCCTCGCGGGCGAAGCGGAACACCGTGCGGCCATCCGCATCGCCCACGCGGCTGTAGAGCGTCAGCCGGGTGCCGTGATCGTCATCGTACATCAGCATCGCGGCGGATTCGGAACCCGCCGGCAGCAGCCGGCCGCCCATCAGGCGGAAGCCGTAGGCCGTGAGGTCGGGGGTGGTCACCGCCCGGCCGAGGCGCTTCGAGAGCCACGTCACGAGGTGCGGCTTCTCGTCGGCGCGCACCTCCACCGGATGCACCGCCTCGACCACGTAGGTGCGGAAGGCCGCCACTGCGTCGTCGGTCGCCGGCTCGGTTCGCGCGAGCGTGACCGTGGGTACCTGCCGCACGGCATGGCCGAACCAGCCGGCGGCACCGCCGACCGCGAGGCAGAGCACGGCCGCAGCCGCGACCGGAAGCCAGCGCCCGGTTATCGGGCGATGTCGCGAGCGGATATTGGCGACCCTGAGCCGCGCCGGGATCGCCTCCTCGGCGATCGGCGCGAGGCGGGCACGCAAGCGCTCGCGCAAGGCGCGATCCGCCGAGACCTCGGCCGCCCGCGCGGGATTTCCCCTGAGCCATGCCTCGACCAGCGCCTGCCGCTCCGGTTCCAGACGACCGTCGATCAGGCCGTGCAGGTCGTCCTCGCCGACCGGGCGCGGATCCCCGCTCATTTTACCCTCCTCAACAAGCCGGTTCGGCCCGTTTCCAGAAAACTTCGCATCCGCTCCCGGGCTCGGCTTAACCGCGACATCACCGTGCCGAGCGGTACTCCGAGCACCTGGGCCGCTTCCGCATAAGACAGATCCTCAACCGCGACGAGCAGCAGCACCGAGCGCTGCTCCTCGGGCAGCGCATCGAGCCCGGTGAGCACGTCACGGGCTCCCATAGCGGTCTCGGGGTCGGCACCCGGATCAGGCACCTGCTCCAAAGCCTCCGCGCCGAGATCGACGCCGCGCCGGCCCCGGCGTCGAACAGTGCCGAGGAACAGGTTGCGCTCGATCGTGAACAGCCAGGCCCGCAGGTCGCCGTCGCGGCGGCGTCCGGACCAGCCGGACAACGCCCGCTCCAAAGTGTCCTGGACGAGGTCGTCCGCCGCTTCGCGGTCCCGTAACAGCGCGACGGCGTAGCGCCGCAACGCTGGGATCTGCGGTTCGATGAGGGCAGCGATCTCGTCCACGAGGCTTTACCGATCAGGGCTTGGCGATGTGCCATGCACCGTTGAGGAATCCGTCGCCGGTGATGTCGCCGGGCTTCGTATCCTTGGCGAAGGTGTAGAGCGGCTTGCCCTTATAGGCCCACTGCATCGTGCCGTCGTCCCGCGTCACCATCGTCCAGTCGCCACTAGCAGCCGAGCCGGGCGCCGCCATCAGGGCGGGCCAGTTGGCGGCGCAGGGGCCGTTGCACATCGACTTGCCGCCCATGTCCTTGTCGAAGGTGTAGAGGGTCATGCTCTTGGCATCGACGAGCGCCGGCCCTTTGGCAGTCTCGGCCGTCATCGCAGGCGCAGCGGCCTGGGCGGCGACGGCGGAGAAGGCGAAGGCCGCAAAGGCGGCGCGGATCAGCATGGTGCGCATGAGTGAGGTCTCCGGCGGTCGACCATGACCGCATTGGGAGAGATGCCGAACGGGCGCGTCTATTCCACTGACATTTGGAAAAGATCGATCACATCGGCAGGGCCGCGAATTCGTCCCCGGCCAGGGAATAAAACCGTTTCCCCGGCATCTCTCCCCTCGACAACGAACAGGGAGGACGGCTCATGCGCGGAGCATTGGGATTTGCGCTCACGGCCGCCGTGATGGCCGGCGGCCTCGTCGGCGGCCGGATGATGATGCCCCCGACGCTGGCCGCTGCCGAGCCGCCGGCCGTCGTCTCCGCGTCCTTCGACGCGGTGATGGCGCAGTCGATGACGCGGATGCATGCCGACATGATGGTCCCGCCCTCGGGCGATCCGGACCGCGACTTCGCCGCGATGATGATCCCGCACCACGAGGGCGCGATCGCGATGGCCCAGGCGGAGCTGCTCTACGGCAAGGATCCGGTCCTGCGCCGCCTCGCGCAGGGGATCATCGTCGAACAGGGCCAGGAGATCGCGGTGATGCGCCGGGCGCTCGCCGATCTCCCTCCCGCGCCGGATTCGTCCGCCGCAGCCGCCCACCTTCACCACCATGGCACGGCCCCTGCCGCCGAGATGCCTTCGGAGATCTGCCGATGAAGACCGCCCTCACCCTCCTCGCGCTCGCGCTGCTCTCCGGCTCGGCTCTCGCCGGGCAGGCCCCGGGCGCAGCCTCCGCACCGGACGTGCCGGTCAGCGGCAGGGACCGGTTCTACACCTCGGACCAGTTCTCCAACACGGTCTCGGTGGTCGATCCCGCCGCCAACGTCCTGCTCGGCGTGATCCGGCTCGGCGACCCGACGCCGATGAACCTGAGCCCGCTCTATCGCGGCCAGCTCCTCGTCCACGGCATGGGCTTCTCGCCCGACCACAGGACGCTGCTCGCGGTCTCGATCGGTTCGAACTCCGTGAGCTTCATCGACACGGCGACCAACACGGTCCGCCACACGGCCTATGTCGGCCGCGCGCCGCACGAGGCCTTCTTCACGCCGGACGGCCGGGAGGCCTGGGTGAGCGTGCGCGGCGAGGACTACATCGCCGTACTCGATGCCGCGACCGCCAAGGAGACGCGCCGGATCACCGTGCCGAACGGGCCCGGCATGACGATCTTCTCGCCGGACGGCGCCTACGGCTATGTCTGCTCCAGCTTCAGCCCCGAGACGGTGGTGATCGACACGAAGACCCACACCATCGTCGGGCGCGTGAAGCAGGAGAGCCCGTTCTGCCCCGACATCGCCGCGACACCGGACGGCAAGCAGGTGTGGTTGACCCTCAAGGATGTCGGCCGGACCCAGGTGTTCTCTGCGACGCCGCCCTTCGCGCCGCTGAAGACCATCGAGACCGGGCCGATCACCAACCACGTCAACATCGTCTCGACCAAGGCCGGCCAGTTCGCCTACGTGACGATCGGCGGCCTGAACCAGGTCAAGGTGTTCCGCACCGACGACTTCACCCAGGTCGCCACCATCCCGACCGGCGCCCTGCCGCACGGGCTCTGGCCCTCGGGCGACGGCAGCCGCGTCTATGTCGGCCTAGAGAACGCCGACAAGGCGGCGGTGATCGACACCGCATCGAACACCGTGATCGCCGAGGTTCCGATCGGCCAGGGGCCGCAGGGCGTGGCCTACGTCCCGAACGCCGTGCCGGAGGGGGACGGAAAGCAGAACCTCCAGCCGCTGGGCGCAGCCGGCAAGACCAGCGCGCTGACGCTCGCAGGCACCGATGGCAAGCCGGCGACGCAGGTGACCCTGTTCGACCAGGGCGTGCTGCAGACCCTGCAGGCCGCGGTCACGGGACTGGCGCCGAAGACGCCGTTCGTCCTGGCGCTCGCCGCCGATCCGAAGGGGGCCGCCGGCCTGGAGCCGCTCGCCGCCTTCATGACCAACCCGGCCGGCGCGGCCATCGTCAACGCCATCGGCCCGATCCGCCAGATCACCCGCACGGATGCCGGCGCGAGCCGGCGCTACCTCGTGGTGGTCTCGGGCAAGCCCGGTGAACTCGGCGGCGTCGTCCAGATGCAGACTGTGGATTGAACGGGCGGCCTCACGAGCGCGGGAAGCGGGAATCCGAGAGCATGCGTTCGCAGCGCGCGTCCGGCTGCAACGTCTGCTTTCGAGGCCGCCGTTAGATTGCTCCTATGACCTAGTTGGGTCGGAAGCAGCCCCTCGCGGCGGGTACCAAGCGTCAGATTTCGACCACTAGGAGGAGGTCGTTGAGCCCGCGGAGGTGGCTCTCGGGAGTGTTCGTCGGGCGCATCCGTTGAGTCTGACGCGCCCGCGTTTCCGAACGGTTAAGCGGATCGCGCCTATCGGACGGGATCACCCCACGGGCAGGTCGCATCGAGCTCCCGAAACAGGTCGTCGGGCAGCACGGGAAAACCGCTGACGAGGGCCTCCACGGTGTCATGATGGCTGAACCCATCCGAGGCGCGCCAGACCCATCCCTCGGCAAGCTCGTCCTCCCAGGTGCCCTCCCAGGAAACCGGCTCGACCGTGTAGCCGAGGTGGAACGCGTAGGCCGTGAGGACGGCCTGGCGAAGGGGCGAGATCGAGTCTGACATTGGATACCTCCGCCCCGGAGGATGCCACCTCGGCCGGGCCGGTGCGATCAAGTGAGTGGATGACTCCCGAAAAATTCCGGGTGGCCCGCGTGGCCTGGAACGGGACACGGGTGCGGTGGCAGGCTGGTCCCGTGATGCCCCAAGGGCCGGCTGCGAGCCGGCATCCCGCATCGCCGACCACCCCGCCGGACCCCGTCCGAGTGGGGCCTAAACACGTCATCCGGTCCCGCAATCGGTCCCGCGAATGGCTGGAAGAGGCGTTTCCCCTAGGGCGGCGTGGATGGGGCCAGACCGTTATGAGCGGTCGGCTCTAACCATTGAGCTACAGGCCCTCTCGCTTCCGCAGCGATGGAAGAAGCGATACCCGAGTGGGAGACGCGCGTCACCCCGGATTTCGAGGCGCGACCGTGAACCGGAGCCGGCTTCGGAGCGGCCATGCGGAGCCTCGCGTCCCGACCGGATCTCACCGATCGTTCTGTCGGCGCACCGTCGTAGGCGGGTGAGCCGCCCCTTCGCTCCTTGGGAGCCGCGCGAGTCGATCGAAATCGAACGGCGCGTGCGCGCCCGCACGGGCGGGGTGCGGCAGTGGACGCCGACGTCTGGCGGTGCCCGGCGCCACGACCACATGAGGACATCGACGGGCGCGGCGAAATCCGCGCGCCGTCCGTTCGTCCTTGAAACAACGTGAGCTTCCTCCATGCCTTCCCTGTCCGACCCGATCCGCATCGGCGCGATCGACGCCAAGAATCGCGTTTTCATGGCGCCGCTGACCCGCGGCCGCGCCTCGCGCGAGCACGTGCCGACGCCGATCATGGTGGAATATTATCGCCAGCGGGCCAGCGCCGGCCTGATCCTCACGGAGGCGACCGGCATCTCGCAGGAAGGGCTGGGCTGGCCCTTCGCGCCGGGCATCTGGTCCGATGAACAGGTCGAGGCCTGGAAGCCGGTGGTGAAGGCCGTGCACGACGCCGGCGGCAAGATCGTCTGCCAGCTCTGGCACATGGGCCGCATCGTGCATCCGGACTTCCTCGGCGGCCAGAAGCCGATCTCGGCCTCGGCGACAACGGCCCCGGACGCCGCGCACACCTACGCGGGCAAGAAGCCCTACGCCGAGGCGCGGGCACTGTCCGTCGACGAAATTCCGCGCCTGCTGGCCGACTATGACCGCGCCGCGCGCAACGCCATGACGGCCGGGTTCGACGGCGTGCAAATTCATGCGGCGAACGGCTACCTGATCGACCAGTTCCTGCGCGACGGCACGAACCTCCGCACCGACGCCTACGGCGGTTCCATCGAGAACCGTCTGCGCCTGCTCACGGAGGTGACGCGCACCGTGGCCGAGGCCGTCGGCCGGGACCGCACCGGCGTGCGCCTCTCGCCCAACGGCGCGATCCAGGGCGTGGATGATTCGAACCCCGAGGCCCTGTTCGGCGCTGCGGCGGCGGCCCTCTCGAAGATCGGGATCGCCTTCCTCGAGCTGCGGGAGCCGGGCCCGAACGGCACGTTCGGGACGTCCAATCATCCCCCGATCGCCCCGGCGATGCGGGCGGCCTTCGACGGCCCCCTGATCCTGAACTCGGATTACGACGGCCCGCGGGCGCAGGCGGCACTCAACGAGGGCCAGGCCGACGCCATCGCCTTCGGACGGCCCTTCATCGCCAACCCCGACCTGCCGGAACGGTTGTTCACGAGCGCCCCGCTGAACAACGACGAAATGAAGACCTGGTACAGCCAGGGTCCGGAAGGCTACGTCGACTATCCGACCCAGGGTGCCGCCAAGGCGGCCTGAGCCGCCAACGCGAGCCGATCGGAGCCGTCTACTGTATAGTTCTATACACGAGGCGGCTCCTCGACTGTCGTGAGACCCGGACCATCGCGGATTCACCTCGATCCGCATCGAAGACCGTTAGCGCTATCGCTCGGACGGGAGACATCCTATGTGTTGCGACCGACGAGGATAGCCGCTTTTGCCATCGACCGATGCCTGCTCAGTCGCGCCGACCGGATGGACCGAGTCCGATCGGCTGGCGGAGCTCGCCAGCCTGGATCTCGCCGCGACCGGCCGGGAACCCGTCTACGACGACTTGACCCGCATCGCGGCCCTGCTCTGCAATGCGCCGATCGCGCTGGTCAGCCTCGTGGAAGCGGACCGGCAATGGTTCAAGGGACGCGTCGGGTTCGAGCTACCCGAGACACCACGGCGGATGTCGATCTGTGCGCACGCCCTCGAGGCCGAGGCGCTCCTCGTCATCCCGGACCTCACCCTCGATCCGCGCACCCGCGACAACCCCCTCGTCACGGGGGAGCGGCAGCTCCGTTTCTACGCCGGTGCGGTCATTCGCTCGCGCTCGGGCTATCCCCTCGGTACTCTCTGCGTCCTCGACGGCATCGCGCGTCCCGAGGGCATCACCCCGGTGCAGGCCGAGATGCTGGAGGCGCTGGCCCGGCAGGCCGCGACGCTGATCGAGCTGACCCGGACCCGCCGCGAAGTCGATGCGCGCGAGGCGGAGTTGGAGGCGAGCGAGCGTCGGTTCCGGGTGATGACCGGCGCGATGCCGCAGATGGTCTGGACCACCCGGCCCGACGGCTATCACGACTTCTACAACGACCGCTGGTACGCGTTCACCGGCGTCCCGCCGGGCTCGACGGACGGCGAGGCCTGGAACGGCATGTTCCATCCCGACGACCAGGACCGGGCTTGGTCGCGCTGGCGCCACAGCCTGGCCACCGGCGACCCCTACGAGGTCGAGTACCGCCTGCGCCACCATTCCGGGGCCTATCGCTGGACCCTGGGGCGGGCGATGCCGCTCTTCGATGCCGAGGGGCGGATCGAGCGCTGGTTCGGCACCTGCACCGATATCGAGGACCTGAAGCGGGCGGAGGCCGAGGCGCTGAAACTCGCCGCCATCGTCGAGCAGTCACAGGACTTCATCGGCATGGCCGACCGGGAGGGGTTCGTCCAGCACATCAACGAGGCCGGACGCCGCCTCGTCGGACTCCCCGACGTCACCGCGGTGGCCGGCACGCAGCTCCTCGACTATTTCATGCCCGAGAGTCAGGCGCTCGTCACCGGAATGGTCCTGCCCGCCGTCGAGCGGCAGGGCTGGTGGGAGGGCGAGCTCGCCTTCCGGCACTTCGGGACGGGGGAGGGGATCGCGGTCCTCTACAACATCTTCCCGGTGCGGGACGACGAGGGTCGGTTCGTCGGTTACGCCACCGTCACCCGCGACCTGCGCGAGCGCAAGCGGGCGGAGGAGGCTCAGGACCTCCTGATCAAGGAACTGTCGCACCGGATCAAGAACATCTTCGCCGTGGTCGGCGGCATCGCCGGCCTGTCGGCCCGGACCGATCCGGCCGCCCGTCCCTTCGTCTCGGCCTTCCGGGAGCGCCTCGGCGCCCTGGCGCAGGCGCACGAATACGTCCGCCCGCACTCCCCGGCGAGCGCCCCCGCGGTGAAGGGCCAGACCCTGTTCGGCCTGATGCGCCTGATCATGGCGGCCTACGTGCAGGACGGGCGCGCGCGGATCGTCGTCGACGGGGACGACGTGGCCGTAGGCGAGCGCGCCGCCACGGCGCTGGCGCTGATCATGCACGAGCAGGCCACCAACGCGATGAAGTATGGCGGCCTTTCGACCGAGACCGGCGGCGTCCGCCTCACCGGCCGGCGTGACGGCCCATCCTACATTCTGACCTGGGCGGAGAGCGGCGGCCCTACGGTGACCGGTCCGCCGACCCGGCAGGGCTTCGGCACGGTCCTGGCGCAGCGCAGCGTCGTCGGGCAGCTGGACGGTACGCTGGAGCAGGACTGGGCCCCGAGCGGTCTCGTGATGCGCCTCGTCATCCCGGTGGATCACCTCAAATCGTGAGTCTCCCTCCGTATCGCCTCGTCGTCTTCGATTTCGACGGGACCCTGGCCGACAGCTTTCCCTGGTTCGCTGGTGTCATCAACGGCGTGGCCGACCGCTACGGCTTCGCCCGCATCGCAGAGCACGAGACCGAGACGCTCCGGGGCATGGATGCGCGGGGCATCGTCCGGCATCTCGGGATTCCGGCCTGGAAGCTACCGCTGATCACCCGGCACATGCACCGGCTCGCGGCCCGGGATATTGGGGGGATCCGGCTGTTTCCCGGCGTGCCGGACCTGCTCGCCGACCTCGAGGGAGCGGGCCTGCGCCTCGGCATCGCGAGCTCGAATCGGGAGGCGACGATCCGGCGGGCGCTGGGACCGGCGGCCCGCCACTTCACTCACTACACCTGCGGTGCGTCGCTGTTCGGCAAGGCCCGGCGCCTGCGTGCCCTGATCCGTGACGCCAGCCTCGCCCCGTCCGCGGCGCTCTACGTCGGCGACGAGATCCGCGACCATCAGGCCGCGACCGAAGCGGGCTGTGCCTTCGGGGCCGTGACCTGGGGCTATACCCGCGCCGACGCACTTGCGGCGCGAACGCCGGAGCACCTCTTCGCCGACCCCGCAGCGATCGGCCGGACCGTCGTGTCGACCCCGCCACAGGGGATCCGAAAGTGCACAGCGCTCCGGCCGGCCGGATTGCCTATTGCTCCCTCCGCACGCCACGTTAACGTCCGTTAGGTGAGGCGTTCGGAGCGACGCTACACTTGGAAAGCTTGTGCATGGACAAGACGCAGCGATCGCAGCCGATCGGACCGGCCGTCTCTTCGGATCGGGAGCCGGGGGTCCGCCGGTCCCGCGCCCGCGGGGCGCGATCGCATTTCCTGGTCGCCTGCCTCGCCGGCGGCCTGCAGGCGACCTATGCCCCTCAGCCCGAATCCGAGGTCTCCGACCTGTTCGCGAGCCTGATCGCGCAGCTCGATTCCAGCGAGCCGGGAAGCCGCTGAAGCGGTCAGGGTCGATCGCGCCGTCCGCGACGACTGCGGGCCACCGCCTTCCGCAGGACCCGTGAGAGCTGCTCCACCGAATAGGGCTTGTGCAGCAGTTCGAACCCGTGGGCCCCCTCCTCGGCCAGGACATGGCTGTACCCGCTGGCCAGCACCACCGGCAGGTCGGGCCGCCGCCGGACGATCTCCTTGGCGAGCTCGATCCCATTCATGCCCGGCATGACGATGTCGGAGAACACCACCTCGAAACGGAAGGGAATCTTCTCGAGCTGCCGCAGGGCATCGGCGGCGGAGGTCGCCCAGACCGTGTGATAGCCGAGTTCGGCCAGGGTCTGGGTCGCGAAGCGGCCGACCTCCGGGTTGTCCTCGACGACGAGAACGCAGGTGCCGTGCCCCTCCGTCAGCGGCTCGGCCTCCTCGGGCGGCCTGGCGGTTTCGGATAGGCCGGACACGCGCGGCAGATAGAGGGTGAAGGTCGAGCCGCGCCCCGGCTCACTCTCGACGAGAACCTCGCCCCCCGACTGCTTGGCGAAACCGAACACCTGGCTGAGGCCAAGGCCGGTCCCCTGACCGACGCCCTTGGTGGTGTAGAACGGCTCGAAGATCCGGTGCAGGTCCCCCGCGGCGATGCCGGAGCCGGTATCGGTCAGCGATACGGCCACGAAGGCGTCCCCGCGGATGTCGAGGGGCGGGATCCCCGAGACGGCGCCGACGCGGATCGTCAGGCGGCCCTCGCCCTCCATGGCGTCGCGCGCATTGACCGCCATGTTCACCAGCGCGGTGTCGAACTGGCTCGGATCGGCATGCACGTAGCAGGGCGTCTCCGGCACCTCGACCACGATGGCGATGCGGGCCCCCGTCAGGGTGCCGACCATCTCGCTGATCGCGGCGACGCCCGCGCCCACGTTGAAGGTTTCGGGCTTCAAGGCCTGGCGCCGTGCGAAGGCGAGGAGCTGGCCCGTGAGCTTGGCGGCCCGCGCAACGGTGTCGGAGATCGCATCGACGTAGCGGCGGCGGCGATCCTCGGCGAGGCCCGGCCGCTTCAGGAGGTCGGTGGAGGACTTGATGACGGTCAGAAGGTTGTTGAAATCGTGGGCGACGCCGCCGGTGAGCTGACCGACGGCCTCCATCTTCTGCGCCTGACGCAGGGCCTCCTGGGCCTGGGCGAGGGCGGCCTCCCGCGCCTTCTCCTCGGTGATGTCGCGGCCGCTGCAGTAGGAGCGCCCGCCCTCCGGCACCGCCGTCCAGGACAGCCAGCGATAGCCGCCGTCGCGGGTGCGATAGCGATTCTCGAAACGGAAGACGGGCGTGCCGCCCGCCAGGGCTCCGACGACCTCGGCGGTGCGCTCCACGTCGTCCGGATGGATCAGGTCGAGCACGGACCGGCCGGCGATCTCGGATTCGGACCAGCCGAGCACGACCTCCCAGGCCGGGTTCAGGCGCTCGAAGTAGCCGTCCGGGTGCAGCACGCCGAGCAGGTCCGGGCTGACCAGCCAAGTCAGTCCGCGCTCGTTGGAGCGCAGGATGACCTGGCGCTCCAGATCGGCGTTGAGGAAGCGCAATTCCGCCTCGTTCCGGCGCAGGGCGATCTCGGCGAGCGCCCGGTCGGTGACGTCGACGCCCTCGACGAAGACGCCGGTAACGGCGCCGTCATCGTCGAAGATCGGCTGGTAGACGAAGTCGAGATAGAGCTCGACCTCCGCCCCGTCCGCCACGCCCTGCAGGGTGAGCTTCGAGGCCGTCGCCGTGAAGGCATCGCCGGAGCGATAGACGGTGTCGAGAAGGTCGAGATAGCCCTGGTCTACGGCGTCCGGAAGAGCCTCGGCGACGGTCCGACCCAGAAGCGGCCGGTCACCGACGAGGCGCCGGTAGGCTGGGTTGGCGAGTTCGAAGCGGTGTTCGCGCCCGCGCAGGACGGCCATGAAGCTCGGAGCCTGGGCGAACAGCTGCTCGAGGCGCTCGCGCTCGGCGCTCGCCCGCCGTTCGGCCTGCACCCGGCCCGTCGTCTCGGCGCACGCGCAGAACATACCGACGACCTGCCCGGCCTCGTCGCGCACCGGCGTGTAGCCGAAGGAGAAGTAGGTCTCCTCCGGATAACCGTTGCGGTGCATGATGAAGGCGATGCCGTCCATGTGCGTCGCCTCGCCCGCATAGGCGCGGGCCAGGATCGGCTCCACCTGATCCCAGATGTCGTGCCAGAGGTCGCGGAACGAGCCGCCGAGGGCGGCCGGATGGCGGGCGCCGCACATGGCGGCGTAGCCGTCGTTGTAGAGGGTGATGTAGTCCGGCCCCCAGACGATCAGCATCGGCTGCTGCGAGCCGAGCATCACGCCGACGAGCGTCTTCAGGGCCTGGGGCCAGCCGCCCGGCATGCCGAGCGAGGTCGCCGACCAGTCATGGCTGCGCAGGAGCGCGCCGGTCTCGCCACCCTCGACGAGAAAGGCTTCGCGAAACGGCATCCTCGGGTCCTCTGCCCG
This sequence comes from Methylobacterium sp. 001424705, assembly GCF_059816145.1. NCBI lineage: Bacteria > Pseudomonadati > Pseudomonadota > Alphaproteobacteria > Hyphomicrobiales > Methylobacteriaceae > Methylobacterium > Methylobacterium sp. 001424705. Next base: position 105,635 of record NZ_JCBANU010000007.1, read on the forward strand.
CCTGGCGTCGAGCCCGGGCGAGCCATTCACGGTCCGCGCCACACGCGCGCCCCCTCAGTCGGCCGGTCGCCCAGCCCCTCGGTTCCCGAGGGGTGGACCGCGATGCCTACAGACCGCGATTGGCGCCGGGCACGACGCTGGTGCCGGACCCGCTGCCGAACGGCTCGTACTTGGTCAGGCCGCGGAAGAGCTGGCTGAGGAAGGCGCGATCGGCGCCGCTGGTCGGCGTGGTCCGCTCGATGAAGTCGAACACCTTACCGTCCTGCAGGCCGTAGAGCGCCACGCGCTCGACCTTGAAGGCGCCGTTGAAATAGACGGCGGTGACCTTCTGGTCCTCGACCCGTTCGCCGAGGAACAGGACGGTACGGCGCGTGTTCTGGCTGATGTAGTACCACGACTTGTTGCCGACGGTAGAGACGGTGGACGGCGTGCCGAGGATCTGCAGCACCTGCTCGGCGCTCATCCCGGGCTTCACGGTGGCGAGGGCGGCCTGGTCGATCTGGTAGCCGTGGCGGATGTCCTCGCCGATGCAGCCGGACACACCGGCACCGATCACGCCGAGGACGGCGAGGCGAGCGAGCGACGAGACGAGACGGCGCGACATCGGCCACCCTTGCTGACAGTGAGAAACTGGACGCAACTTCCGGGAAGGCGTCTTCCGTGACGGTGTCTTGCGGCCCCGATCCCGACCCGACACCGAGGCAAGAAGTATCCCGATGGAGGTTGCACCTTGACCGTTCGCTGCCGTAACGCGGGGTTATGGTTTTGACAAGGCAAGCCCGGCCACACCCGCCGGCCGTCCGCGCCGGCTTCGCGCCAGGCGAGCCCGGGAGATGCGCATGATGACGGGGCTCCTCGACCGGCTCCGCGCCTGGGGCCGGTCGAGCCCGCGCGAGCGGGTGATCGAGACGCTGCACGGGCGCATCAACGAGGCGGCCCGCCAACCGGACCTCTACCTCCACCTCGGCGTACCCGACACGCTGGAGGGACGGTTCGAGTGCCTGATCCTGCACGTCATCCTGGTTCTGCGCCGCCTGAACCGCCTGCCGGAACCGGCGGCCGACGTGGCCCAGGACCTCGTGAACGCGGTGTTCCTGCAGCTCGACTCGTCCCTTCGGGAATCCGGCATCGGCGATTTCGGGGTCCCGAAGCGCATGAAGAAGCTCGGATCCGCCTTCTACGGCCGGGCCGAGGGCTACGATGCCGCCCTCGATGCCGGGGATACGGCGGCGCTGACGGCAGCGCTCGCGCGCAACGTCCTCGGGGTCGGCGCACCGGCGGCGGCGGCCGGCCTCGCCCGCTACGTCCTCGCCAGCGATGTCGCCCTGGCCCGGACCGACCTCGACGGGCTGATCGCCACCGGCCCGGCATTCCCGCCGCCGCAATCCTTCGCCGCTCCCCCGGCCGGACCGGACGGCACCACGACACGGATCGTCCCATGACCCGCCACGATACGCCCCGTCACGGAGAGACCGGACCGCTCGCGCGGATCGTCAGCGTCGACCGCCTGCGCCGCAGCGATGGGCGGCTCGTCGTCACCGCGAGCCCGGAGGAGTGTGCCGCTCTGGCCGCCGACTTCGAGATCCCGGCCATCCGGGATCTCGTGGGCACCTTCGAGACGAGCGGCCCACCCTCGGCCTTCCGGGTGCGCGGAACGGTGACGGCGCAGGTGACGCAGGTCTGCACGGTGTCCCTGGAGCCCTTCGAGGGGCCGGTCTCGGAGCCGGTGGACCTGCTGTTCACGGACACCGACCGGCTCGCGGGGACCGACGCGGAGGATGCCGACGTCCCCGACCCGATCGTGGGAGGCAAGATCGATTTCGGCGCGATCACGGGCGAGTTCCTGGCGCTCGGGCTCGACCCCTATCCGCGCAAGCCCGGCGTCGCGTTCGAGCCCCATATCGAGGATCTGGACGAGCCGCCGCTGGCGGCCCTGCGCGGGCTCAAGCCCGCCAACGATTGAGATCCGCGACCGGCACATCGGACAGGCTTTGGGCGAAACGCTCAGATTTCGTTTGCCCACCGGGCCTCAATCGCTATTTTCCGCCCCGCCGGGCAGGGGGCCGGTCGTCCGCCGCCACCCCGCCCACCGTGATGCCTCCCGCCGGGAGGCCGTTCCTTCCGCGATCAGAGGCCACCGGCCACCCACCATGTCCCAGAGAGTGTGCATCTCGCTCGACGCCATGGGCGGCGACCACGGCCCCACGACCGTGGTGCCCGGCGCCGCCATCGCCCGCGAGCGCCATCCCGAGATGACGTTCCTGATGTTCGGGGATGAGGCAATCCTCACGCCACTGGTGGCCGCCGAGCCGCGCCTGAAGGGCGCTGTCGAGATCCGCCACACGACGATGGCGATCTCCATGGACGAGAAGCCGAGCCAGGCCGTTCGCTCGGGGCGCGGCAAGTCCTCGATGTGGCGCGCGATCCAGGCGGTGAAGGACGGCGAGGCCGATGCCGCCGTCTCGGCCGGCAATACCGGCGCCCTGATGGCGATGTCGAAGATCTGCCTGAAGACCCTGGCGGGCATCGAGCGCCCGGCCATCGCCTGCCTCTGGCCGACGGTGCGCGGCGAGAGCGTGGTCCTCGATGTCGGCGCCACCATCGGCACCGATGCCGAGCACCTCGTCGAGATGGCGGTGATGGGTTCGGCCATGGCCCGGATCGTGTTCGACCTTGACCGGCCGACCGTCGGCCTCCTCAACGTCGGCACCGAGGAGATGAAGGGCAACGAGGCCGTCAAGGAAGCGGCGCGCTACCTGCGCGAGACCGACCTGCCGAACCTCGCCTATCACGGCTTCGTGGAGGGCAACGACCTCGGCAAGGGCACGGTGGACGTCGTCGTCACCGAGGGCTTCACCGGCAATATCGCCCTGAAGACCGCTGAGGGGACGGCTAAGCAGATCGGCAGCTACCTGCGCGCCGCCATGAGCCGGACCCTCTCGGCCAAGATCGGCTACTTCTTCGCCCGCCAGGCCTTCAAGGCCCTGCGGGACAAGATGAACCCGAGCCGGGCCAATGGCGGCGTGTTCCTCGGTCTCGAGGGCATCGTCATCAAGAGTCACGGCTCCGAGGACGCGCACGGCTTCGCGGCGGCGGTCGACCTCGCCCACGACATGGCCCGGCACGACCTCATGCGTACCATCCGCGACATGCTCGACCTGACGCCGGCCGCGGTCGCGTCATGAGCCGATCCGCGCACAGAAGGACGGCCCCATGACGGTCACGACCGGGACGGCCCATTCCGGAAAGGTCCTGCGCTCCGTCGTGGTCGGCTGCGGCTCCGCCCTGCCGGCCCGATGCGTCACCAACGACGAGCTCAGCCGCACCGTCGACACCTCCGACGACTGGATCGTGCAGCGCACCGGCATCCGCCAGCGCTACCTCGCGGATGCCACCGAGACGACCTCCGTCCTCGGCGCGCGCGCCGCCCGGGCGGCCCTCGACGAGGCGGGCCTCGGCGCCGACGACATCGACCTCATCATCTGCGCCACCTCGACGCCCGACCACACCTTCCCGTCGACCGCCACCGAGATCCAGGCGGCGCTGGGCCTGCGCGGCGGTTTCGCCTTCGACGTCCAGGCCGTCTGCGCCGGCTTCGTCTACGCCGTGACCACCGCGGACAAGTTCCTGAGCACGGGGAGCGCCAAGCGTGCCCTGGTCATCGGGGCCGAGACCTTCTCGCGGATCCTCGACTGGGAGGACCGCACGACCTGCGTGCTCTTCGGCGACGGCGCCGGGGCGGTCGTGCTGGAAGCCCGGGAAGGGGAGGGCAGCAGCGCCGATCGCGGCGTGCTCACCGCGAGCCTGCGCTCGGACGGACGGCACCGCGAAAAACTCTACGTCGATGGCGGCCCGGGCTCCACCGGAACCACCGGCCATCTGCGGATGACGGGCAAGGACGTCTTCCGCTTCGCCGTCGGCTCCGTGACCGACGTCGTCGACGACGCCTTCCGGGCGTCCGGGACCACGGCCGAGGATCTGGCCTGGTTCGTGCCGCACCAGGCCAACCGGCGGATCATCGAGGCGTCGGCCGACAAGCTCGGCATCGCCCGCGAGAAGGTGGTCCTCACCGTCGACCGGCACGGCAACACCTCGGCGGCCTCGATCCCCCTGGCCCTCGACGTCGCCCGCAAGGACGGCCGGATCCAGCCCGGCGACCTCGTGATGATCGAGGCGATCGGCGGCGGATTCACCTGGGGGGCGGCCCTCATCCGCTGGTAGGCGCGACCGGTTTCCGAAACGGGGCCTCACGCACTGTTGACCCCGGCCTGAACGCCGATTAGCGTGCGCAATCATAGAGATACTAAGAAAACTCGAATCGCCTTGGGGAATATCGCATGACGGGAAAGACGGTCACACGCGCCGATTTGAGCGAGGCCGTCTACCAGCAGGTCGGCCTCTCGCGGACCGAGTCCTCCGCCCTGGTCGAAACGGTGCTGTCCGAGATCTGCGCCTGCCTCGCCAGCGGCGAGACGGTGAAGCTGTCCTCGTTCGGGTCCTTCGTGGTGCGCAGCAAGGGCCGTCGGGTCGGGCGCAACCCGAAGACCGGCGTCGAGGTGGCGATCGAGCCCCGCCAGGTCATGGTGTTCAAGCCCTCGAACGTGCTGAAGGCCCGGATCAACGGTCTGAACGGCGCGGCCGAGCACGACGACGCGTAGGCCCGACATGTCCCACGCCGCGCGGATCGAAGACGCAAAATCCGATTCTCGCGACGGGGAGGCGGCCGTGCGTGAGGGTCCCGAGAAGAGCGCGGGCGCCTTCCGCACCATCAAGGAAGCCGCGGACGAGCTCGATGTGCCCCAGCACGTCCTACGTTTCTGGGAAACGCGCTTCACGCAGATCCGCCCGGTCAAGCGGGCCGGCGGCCGGCGCTACTACCGGCCCGACGATCTCGACCTCCTGAAAGGCATCAAACACCTGCTGCACGGGCAGGGCTACACCATCAAGGGCGCCCAGCGGGTTCTGCGGGAACGTGGCCTGCGCTTCGTCCAGTCGGTGGGCCGGGGCGAGGCCGTGGCGGCCGCCCCCTCGCTTCAGGATGCCGAGCACGAGGCGCCCGCGGCCGACCTCGCCCCCGGGGACGGCCTCACCGCCGCGCAGCGGGCTGTCCTGGCGGACGCCCTCGCGGACCTCCGGGCATGCCGTGCCGCCCTGGCGGGCCTGCGCCTGCCTCCCGAACCCATCGGCGACGCCTGAGGGCGGAGCGGTGATCGCGGGGAGGGCGAACGCCCACTCGACGGCCGCGCCTGCGATCCCCACATCCGCTGCAGCCGGGCCGAATCCACCGCGTCCCGCGCGGATCGCCCGGCTTGATCGGAGTTCGTCCCGCATGCTGCTCGCCCGTTCCCTCACCTTCCTGGCCGCCGGCACCCTCCTGGCGGGGCCGGCCCTGGCGCAGACCACGGTCACCCGCAGCGAGACCGCCGCCAGCGGCAAGAGCGTGCGCCTCGCCATCGTGCCGAACCTGAAGAAGGATTGCTCCACCGGCCCGATGCCCGAGATCCGCGTCAGCGGCGCGCCGAAGAACGGCTCGCTGATCACCAAGGTCGGCAAGATCAAGACCCCGGCGAAGTACCGCTGCCCCAGCAAAGAGGCCGCCGTGCAGGCGGTGTTCTACCAGAGCAAGGACGGATTCACCGGCAGCGACGAAGTGACGGTGGACGTCAAGGATTCCGACGGGAACGTCCAGACCCAGAACATCAAAATCACGGTCGGCGCCGCCAAACCCGACGCGACCAAGCCGGATGCGGCGAAGAAGGATTCCACGGACCTTTGAGCCTCCCCCGGGGCCGCGGTGGTCTGCCATCCGCGGCTCCGACACCGAACCCGAATGGCAGGGCCGCCTGGTGCACTGTGGCACGCATCCCACGCCCAAGTTTCGTCGTGAATGCGCTGCGACAAAACTGGGCCTGTCAGTTGCATCCAAGGCGAGACAGGATGAAGCTGTCGCTGTCGTGAGGGGATCGGAAAGCCTATGCCGTCGACGAACGACCTGTTCCAGAGCTTCGCCCGTGGCTACGAGGCGCGTCGCGATACGGAGATGAGCCTCTCCGAGTATCTCGAAGCCTGCCGCGACGAACCGTTGATGTACGCCTCCGCCGCGGAGCGCATCCTCGAGGCGATCGGCAAGCCCGAATTCGTAGACACCGCAAAGGACCCGCGCCTCGGGCGCGTGTTCATGAACCGCACGATCCGGGTCTATCCCGCCTTTGCCGAGTTCTACGGCATGGAGGAGACGATCGAGCGGATCGTCTCGTTCTTCCGCCACGCGGCACAGGGGCTGGAGGAGCGCAAGCAGATCCTCTACCTGCTCGGCCCCGTTGGCGGCGGCAAGTCCTCCCTGGCCGAGCGCCTCAAGGCCCTGATGGAGACGCACCCCATCTACGTGCTGAAGGCCGGCAACGAGGTCTCGCCGGTCTTCGAGAGTCCGCTCGGATTGTTCGACCCCGAAACGATGGGTTCCGAGATCGAGGAGCGTTACGGCATCCCCAAGCGACGACTTACGGGCCTGATGAGCCCCTGGGCCCTCAAGCGACTGGACGAGTTCAACGGCGACGTCTCGAAATTCAAGGTCATCAAGGTCCGCCCCTCGCGCCTGCGCCAGATCGGCATCGCCAAGACCGAGCCCGGCGACGAGAACAACCAGGACATTTCCAGCCTCGTCGGCAAGGTCGACATCCGGCGCCTGGAAACGCTCTCGCAGGCCGATCCCGACGCCTACTCCTACTCCGGCGGCCTCAACCGGGCGAACCAGGGCGTCCTCGAATTCGTCGAGATGTTCAAGGCGCCGATCAAGATGCTGCACCCCCTGCTCACCGCGACGCAGGAGGGCAACTATGTCGGCACGGAAAACATCGGTGCGATCCCGTTCACCGGCGTGATCCTGGCCCACTCGAACGAGTCCGAGTGGCAGACCTTCAAGACCAACAAGAACAACGAAGCCTTCATCGACCGCATCTACGTCATCAAGGTGCCCTACTGCCTCCGGGTGACCGAGGAGCAGCGCATCTACGAGAAGCTGGTCTCGGGCTCCGAACTGTCCGACGCCGCCTGTGCGCCGGGAACCCTGGAGATGCTGGCCCGCTTCTCGGTGCTCTCGCGCCTGCGCGAGCACGCCAATTCCAACGCCTTCTCGAAAATGCGGGTCTACGACGGCGAGTCCCTGCGGGAGGTCGATCCCCGCGCCCGCTCGATGCAGGAGTACAAGGACGCCGCCGGCGTCGACGAGGGCATGGACGGGATCTCGACCCGCTTCGCCTTCAAGGTGATGGCGGCGACCTTCAACCACGACACGACCGAGGTCTCGGCCGATCCGGTCCACCTCATGTACGTGCTGGAGCAGGCCCTGCGGCGCGAGCAGCTGCCTCCCGAAACCGAGAAGCGCTACCTGGAATTCATCAAGACGGAGCTGGCGCCGCGCTACGCGGAATTCATCGGTCACGAGATCCAGAAGGCCTACCTCGAATCCTACCACGATTACGGCCAGAACCTGTTCGACCGTTACATCGACTACGCCGATGCATGGATCGAGGATCAGGACTTCAAGGATTCGGAGACCGGGCAGCTTCTGAACCGCGAACTCCTGAACCAGGAACTGACCAAGATCGAGAAGCCGGCGGGCATCGCCAATCCGAAGGATTTTCGGAACGAGGTGGTGAAGTTCGCGCTTCGCTCGCGGGCCCAGCACGGCGGGCGCAACCCCTCCTGGACCAGCTACGAGAAGCTGCGCGAGGTCATCGAGCGGCGCATGTTCAGCCAGGTCGAGGAGCTCCTGCCGGTCATCTCCTTCGGTTCGAAGAAGGACGGCGAGACGGAGAAGAAGCACGGCGAGTTCGTCGACCGGATGGTGGCCCGCGGCTACACCGAGCGGCAGGTCCGCCGTCTGGTCGAGTGGTACATGCGGGTGAAGCAGGCGGGCTAGGGCATCGACCGAGCCTTGTCCGCACGGTGACGGGGCGGCCGCCACGGGTGGTCGCCCCGCTCCGCCGATCCCACATTGGTCTCGAGGGCGAAGGCACACACATCGGATGCACATCGTCGACCGCCGTCTGAATCCCGGGGGCAAGAGCCTCGCCAATCGCCAACGCTTCCTGCGCCGCGTGAAGGACGTGGCCCAGCGGGCCGTGCGGGAATCCGCGCGGGAAAAGGACATCAAGGATCTCGGCAAGGACGGCCGCGTCTCGGTGCCGGTCGATGGGGTTCGCGAGCCGCGCTTCGCCCGCCAGTCCGGCACCGGCTTGCACGACCACATCCTGCCCGGCAACAAGATCTACGTGGAGGGCGACCGGATCGAGCGCCCGCCGTCGGGCGGCGGCGGCAAGGGCTCGGGGGAGGGCGGCGAGGGCTCGGAGAACAGCGAGGACGCCTTCCGCTTCGTCCTGACCCGCGACGAGTTCCTTGAGCTCTTCCTCGAGGATCTCGAGTTGCCCGATCTGGCCAAGCGCCGGCTCTCGGTGGTGGAGACTGAAGGCCTTCGCCGGGCCGGCTACACGATCTCGGGTTCGCCCGCCAACCTCGCCCTGACGCGCACCCTGCGCAATTCCATGTCGCGGCGCATCGCCCTCAAGCGGCCGAAACCCGACGAGATCGCCGCCCTGGAGGCCCGCATCGCCGCGACGCCGTCGAGCGATCCCGACCTGCCGGACCTGCTCCTGGCGCTCTCGGGCTTGCGCGAGCGCACCAAGCGCATCCCTTACGTGGACCCCCTCGACCTGCGCTACCGCCGGTTCGAGACCTATCCGCGCCCGGTGGCGCAGGCGGTGATGTTCTGCCTCATGGACGTCTCGGGTTCGATGACCGAGCACATGAAGGATCTGGCCAAGCGCTTCTACATCCTGCTGCACATCTTCCTCACCCGGCGCTACCGGCACGTGGAGATCGTCTTCATCCGCCACACCGACAAGGCGACGGAGGTGGACGAGGAGACGTTCTTCGGGTCGCGCGAGACCGGCGGCACCCTGGTCTCCTCGGCGCTGGTGGAGATGAAGCGCGTCATCGCCGAGCGCTACGATCCCAACGACTGGAACATCTACGCCGCCCAGGCCTCGGACGGCGACAACGTGTCGAGCGACGGCCCGACCTCGACGGAGCTGCTGCGCGCCCACATCCTGCCGGCCTGCCAGCACTTCGCCTATCTGGAGGTCGGCGACGAGAACGGCCCGCGGGCCGGCTTCGTCGAGCACCGCACCACCCTGTGGCGGACCTACGAGAGCCTGGCGAAGACGGGCGCGCCCATCGCCATGCGCAAGGTCAACCACCGCCGCGACATCTACCCGGTCTTCCGCGAGCTGTTCGGGCGCAAGGACGCCCGGGCGGAAGCCGAGGCCTGAACCCGGCGAGACGGGGCATGGCCAAGCGGGACTCGGACGCTTCGAGCACGGCCCCGTCGAGAACGGACCCTTCGAGGAAGGCGTAAATCGTATGGTCGGCAGCATCATCCGCCCCACGCCCCAGCGGATCTCCGGTAGCCAGGAGCCGCTCTTCACGGGCAACGACTGGGATTTCGACACGATCCGGCGCATCCATGACGCCTGCGAGGTCGAGGCGCGGGCGCTCGGCCTGTCGTGGTACCCGAACCAAATCGAGATCATCACCGCCGAGCAGATGCTGGACGCCTACGCATCGATCGGCATGCCGCTGTTCTACAAGCACTGGTCCTTCGGCAAGCACTTCGCCCAGCACGAAGCCGGCTACCGGCGCGGCATGATGGGGCTCGCCTACGAGATCGTCATCAACTCGGACCCGTGCATCTCCTACATCATGGAGGAGAACACGGCGACGATGCAGACGCTGGTCATCGCCCACGCCGCCTTCGGCCACAACCACTTCTTCAAGAACAACTATCTGTTCAAGCAGTGGACCGATGCGGAAGGCATCCTCGACTATCTCGACTTCGCCAAGGGCTTCATCTCGCGCTGCGAGGAGCGCCACGGCCATGCCGCGGTGGAGGCCGTGCTTGACGCCGCCCATGCGCTGATGAGCCAGGGCGTCCACCGCTATCCGCGCAAGAAGCGGCCCGACCTCGCCTCGGAGCAGCGCCGCGAGCGCGAGCGCGCCGAGCACGGCGAGCAGATCTACAACGACCTCTGGCGCACCCTGCCGCAGAAGGTCGCTGGCGCCCGCCCCGACCTCGCCGCGGAGCGGCGCAAGGCGCTCCTCGAGCTGCCGCAGGAGAACATCCTCTACTTCCTCGAGAAGGCGGCCCCCCGCCTGCGGCCCTGGCAGCGCGAGATCCTGCGCATCGTCCGCCTCGTGGCGCAGTACTTCTATCCGCAGCGCCAGACCAAGGTGATGAACGAGGGCTGCGCCACCTATTGCCACTACCGGATCATGAACGCCCTGTCCGAGAAAGGCCTGATCGGCGAGGCGGCCTACCTGGAGTTCCTGCAGTCGCACACCAACGTCGTGCGCCAGCCGAACTACAACGAGCGCGGCTACAATGGCCACAACCCCTACGCCATCGGCTTCGCCATGATGCAGGACATCGCCCGCATCGTGGAACAGCCGACGGAGGAGGATCGCGCGTGGTTCCCCGAGATCGCCGGCACCGGCGACGCCATGGCGACCCTGTGCGACATCTGGGCGAACTATCGCGACGAAAGCTTCATCGCGCAGTTCCTGTCGCCCAAGCTCATGCGCGACATGCGCCTGTTCCACGTGGTCGACGACCCCGACGAGCCGGAGCTCTACGTCGAGGCGATCCACGACGAGCGCGGCTATCGCAAGATGCGTCGCTCCTTCGCCCGGCAATACGACGTGGCGTGGCTCGACCCGGATATCGAGGTGGTGGACGTCGATCTCGAAGGCGACCGGCGCCTCATCGTGCATCACCGCGCCCTGAATCGCATCACCCTGCAGAAGGACGATGCCAAGCGGGTGCTTCAGCACCTGGCGGATCTCTGGGGCTACGACGCGGTTCTCAAGGAGATCGATCCGGCCAACGACGCGGTGCTGGCCGAGCACCATGCCAGCGCGCGGCCGATCTTCTTCTGATCCGGGCTCCGTTTCCGCGAAGCGGCGCCCGTATCGGCAAGCCGGCGCGGCGCTCGAGCGAAGCCGAAATCCGCCAGCCCCCGGGGACAGGATTTGGTATGACAGAGCGGGCGCGGCCTAACGGCTCACGCAACAGCGCGGCTCATGAGAGGATTGGCGGCGGCCCCCAGCCGCGCTAGCCTGCGGCGATGATGAACGACGACCTGCGCGAATCGCGCGCCGCCCTGATCCTACTCGCCGCCGCGGTCGGCTCCGTCCTGATCTTCGGTGCCGTCACCATCCTGATCCAGCTCTGACGCGCCGGAGGCAGCGCCTCAGTGGGTCCAGGGAGCGGTGCGATTGAATTTGAAATTGTCCGAATAGGACAGGCCCTTGCGCAGGATCGGCTTCTGCGGCTCCTCGACCCGGTAGGACAGGCCCGCCCGTGTCGCGTAGGCCACGGCGTCCTCGCGCGTCTCGAACTCAAGATGGACCTGCTGCAGCATGTCGGACGAGCCGGTCCACCCCATCAGCGGGTCGGTCTCGCGCGGCGCGGTCTGATCGAATTCCAGCACCCAGGCCTTCGCCCGCGCCGTCCCGGACTGCGTCGGATCCTTCGCGGGCTGGTAGATGCGGGCGCTCGACATCGGGTCGTCCAACTCCAGGGAGCCTCGGCGGAAATGATGGTCGGGGCGATAGGATTCGAACCTACGACCCTCTGGTCCCAAACCAGATGCGCTACCAGACTGCGCTACACCCCGACACGCTTGCGCGTAGAGGGGACGTACGGTTTCGGGGGGCAAATGGCAACCGGGAGCAGGGGGTATAAGGGCAACGAAAGACGCTGAAAAGCACGCTTCGGGACCCACAGCCCCGAAAAAGTCCCGAAGTGGGTTCGCGATGCGTTCTCAGGTGTTGCTCGGCCGGCATAGGCCGCTCGGCGGCCACCCTTCATTCGGTCAGGCCCACATCAACCGCCGGACACCATGCCAGCCTCACCGAAACCCAAGCTCGTTCCCGCAGACCGGAAACTCTGGCGCCAGGGCTTCCTCGACCTCCGGACCAGCGTCGTCCCGTGCCCGGGCTTCACCCTTCAGTCCTGGGGCAGCGCCCACGAGGCCTGCGTCGAGTTCCTTGATCGTTGAGCCGACGAGGCGGCGTCCCTTGGCTGGTCGACGCCGGACGTCCTCGACGTGTACCCCGAGGTCGGGACGATTCGGCCTGACTTCCACGGTGCCATGGTGCTCAGCGCGGAGCGGGTGTCCGCGATCTCTGATACGCACATGCGGTTCGGGAACATGACGTTCTACCGGGACAAGCCAGGGCGCCCCAGTGGCGCGGTGCCGCTGTGGGTGTTCGGGCGTTAACGCGACCTGGCGGCCCCTTCATATCGATCCTGTCCTTCGATAGGAGCGGATAGGATCAGTCGTGTGATGACCGCTGAAGGCCAGCCGCCAGCAGGCACCGACGAACGTATGGGTGGAAATCGCCGGCAATTGCGTCCGTCCAGATGTGGCGAGCATGGTGGTTGTCGAGCTTCACTCGAATGTCCCGCTCTTTTGGGAACAAGAAAAAGCATGTGTTAATACTGTGGACAGCAATACCATCCGGACCGTCATCAAAAATTGTTTCCGCCGTATGAACTATCGGCCCAACGTTGCAATCAATCCCTACCTCTTCGATCGCTTTCCTGCTCGCGGCGTCCTTCATCAGCTCCCCTTTGTGAACCCTTCCGCCGGGCAGCCACATCTGACCTTTTGCAGGAGCATCCATCCGTTCGACGAGCAAAATGCGCCCTTCCGAAACGATGGCGATGTCTACACAAGCGATTGGGACGTTTGAGAGAATTTGACGATATGTCTCAAATGGGATCCATTTCACGGGGTCACCTCGCAATGGCCTTATGCATTCGATACTACAGAATTTACCTCGCAATTTAATCGCCTATTGCTGCTTAAGGTTTTCAGATGATTTGTGTAAACGAAGACGAAATGCGAAAATTCCGGTCTTTACGTTAACGGCGTGCGGGGTCCGTCTCTCGGTCGTTCCCGGAACTCACCTCAGGAGCGGCGCAGTGCCGCTCCATGTCTACGAGCGGTGACGCTGGCCCACTGCGTGCTATCCCCTCCTCATGGCTGATTCCCGCGCGACGATCGGCGATCTTTACAAGGCGAAGACGCTGACGGAGGCGGAGGTCCAGGCCGCGGTTGACGCCTTCATGGCGGATCCGACCACTACGGCATTCCTGTTCGGCACCGGGTATCAAATCGCTCTCGCCGAGGCGTTGGAATTGCATGAATGGCCGAAGGTGACCGTCGCGAACAAGGAAGCCACCGATTACCTGAAACGCGCGGCGGAGCGCACCGCAATCCTGCTGGCGCGGCAGGAGACGCCGTAAGCGACCACCACGTTCGAGTGTGCTATCCGGCAGCATGCCCCGCTGGTTCTTCCTCCTGTTCGCCTTTGCGCTCGGCCTGTCCGTCGTCGGTGGCGTGCTGATCTTCCTGCGGTCGCCGACGCCGGTCGAGCAGCCTCAAAACTGAGCCCTCGGGCGCGCGCTTGCCGCCTGGATCAGGCATGCGCCGTCGGCAGCTCAGTCACCTGCGTGGTGTAGCGCGGGCTGCGCATTTAAAACTTCGTCGACCAGGTCCGCTTCTCGGTGAGCCCCGCCCGGGCCGGCACGACCGCGCCTCGGCCGAATCGGGCATTGCAAGCGTCCATCGCTGCCATCAGCGGCGCGCTGCGCTCGCGGTCGAGCTGGCCGATCAGCGCCCGCGGGGCATCCTCCAGAAGCTTCAGGTCGGTCGTGACCACGCCGGCCTTGCTGTAGCGCCAGGGCCGGTCGCCCGGCGCCTCGCGCCAGGTGCGAGCTACACCAGCCTGCGCGGCCTTGATCAGCGCCAGCGTGTCGTTCGTGGCCTCGGGTAGCGTCACGGTGGTCGAGACCGAGCGCATCGGGTCGCCCCGGTCGTGCTCGCTCGTATGGTAGAAGACGGAGACGTGGGTGGTACCGAGGCCGCCGCGCCGGAGCTTCTCACCAAGCCGCGTCGCGTGGGCGGCCACAGCCTGCTCCAGGGTCTCGCGCTCCATGATGCGCCGGGAGAACGAGCGGGTCACCGCGCAGCCTTTGCGCTGGGCCGGCAGGAGTTCGAGCGGCAGGCAGGCCAGCCCGCGCAACTCGTAGATGATGCGCTCGCCCACCACCGTCATGGCCTTTCGCACCGGGCGCGGGTCGAGGTCGCGTAGGTCTGCGACCGTGTCGACGCCGAGCCCGATCAGCTTGGCGAGCGAGGCCCGGCCGATGCCCCAGACCTCGGCCACCGAGATCCGGCAGAGCCAGTGGTCGTAGGCGACCGGATCAGTCAGGTCGCAGACGCCGTCGAGGTCGGGGATCGTCTTGGCGATGTGGTTGGCGAGCTTCACCAGGGTCTTCGTCGGCCCGATGCCGACGCAGGTCGGAATACCGGTCCAAGCCCGCACTATGCGCGCAGGTCGCGCGCCAGTGTCACCCGGTCCCAATCGCGCACGTCCGAGAGGTCGAGGAAGCTCTCGTCGATGGAGTAGATCTCCACCGCGGGCGAGAAGTCCCGATACACCGCGTTCGTGCGGGCGCTCATGTCGCCGTAGAGGGTGTAGTTCGAGGAGAACACCCGCACGCCCTCGCGCTGGCACTGCTGGCGGATCTTGAACCAGGGATCGCCCATCTTGATCCCGAGCGCCTTGGCCTCGGCCGTGCGGGCGATGGCGCAGCCGTCGTTGTTCGAGAGCACGATGACCGGCACCCGGGCGAGCTTGGGATCGAACACCCGCTCGCAGGAACAATAGAAGCTGTTGCCGTCGATCAGCGCGATGGCCCGGCTCATCGCAGCAGCCCGGCGCGGGCGACGTGCCAGCGGATCGAGAAGCGGACGACGCCCCAGATCTCGCCTTCGATCAGATCCTCGACGGCGAAGGCGGGCAGGTCGGGATTGTTGAAGGCGAGATGCGCGACGTTGCCCTCGATGACGAGGCGCTTCAGGCTCATGGTGCCGTCCACGATCGCCACCACGACGCTGCCGTTGCCGGGCTTGAGGCTGCGGTCGGCTACTGCCAGATCCCGGTCGAAGATACCGGCGCCGCGCATGGAATCGCCCGAGATGTTCCAGGCGAAGGTCGCTGGCGGGTTGGGTGCCAGCCAGCGCGGCAGCTCCAGCGAGCCTTCGAGGAAGTCGTCGGCCGGGGACGGGAAACCGGCGCAGAGCGCGGCCCCCTGGATCGGGATGCGGACCGTGCCAGCACTCTGGGGCGGAAGCTCCGCGATCTGGAGCAGCTTCATCGGCCGGCGCCCGGCGTGATCGCGCCGTTGGGATGTAGCCGCGTGAAATGAGGCGGCGCTGCTGCGCAGTCTGGCGCTCAGCCTCGGCGAGATCATTGAGCCCATCCTCGACAGCCCGCACGAGGGCGGCCCAGGCATCGCCACGCGCGGCGCGGTGATAGGCGAGCGAAATTGTTTCCGCTTCCGTGAAGCGGATGTCCACAGGTGGTTTGTCGGGCTGGGCCTGCATCTCGCGTCCGGCTGCTATTGGAACACAACGAAAACAAATTGCATCGCCGGACGTGGTTCAATCGAAACAGGCAAGCCGGGAAGCAGGGCGGTGGACGCCTGTGGAGTGCGGGGTAGAAGACCAATGCCGACGCGGCTTTACCGCTTCCACTGCACGGATGGGCACAATCCTGTTGTCGATCTGCGCGGCCGGCGGGTGCCGACACTCGCCCTGGTGCGCCTTCACGCCGAGCGCGTTGCCCTAAACCTCATGCCGCGCGGCGGGCACCTCGACTGGTCCGACTGGTGGGTTGAAGTCTACGATCAGAACGGGCGGGCAGTGATGTCCAGGACTTTTATCGGCGTCCGGATTGATCGTCCGAGTGCACGGGACAGAGAGAATGTAGCGCAGTCGAACCTGGATCCTGACGAAGGATGGGCGACAGCGTAGGGTGGGCGAGAACAGGTTTGCGCGATGATCGGCCTAAACACAAAACAGCTAGTCTACAAAATATACTTGAAGTAGGCGCCCTCAATATGGCGCTAGTACAGACAGTGAATGGGCTTCGGGCAAGAGTCACTCGTTTGATTTCGGACAATTTCCATCCTGAAGATTTGACTTACTTATTTCTGTTTGCACGAGAACACTGTGACGGCAGGGAGACCGTAGCTGATATTGGCCATTTCGTTGCGCATCGCGTCGAGCGGAACAAGGGCATCGTCACTTAGGCCACGCAAGACTGGGCTACTGTAGCCCAGTTTCACTTATCTCGGTGCAGTCCTGATGGTGAAATCCCGCGCGATGGCACGCGACTGCCACCTGCGGCAAGGGACTACTTTGGTCTTACAGCAAAATTAAATTGATCGACTGATATCAAAAAAGATATTGGGATTAATGTTGCGGATGTCGATAGAATATCAAATATATTTGCAAATAGAATGATTGAAAATAATGACGGCACGTGGTCTGCCCCTGATTTGGCAGACAAAAAACTTGCAGACTGATACCCTATTTATCATCACACCTTGTAGTAAAGCCCGCATTTGAGGGGCATCGCCTCGTTAAAGAATTCCTGCACATTCTGAAAATCAACCAACTATTAGCAACGTAGAAATACGTGAATATGAACAGCATATCTCAGATAGCGTTTTGTTATATGCCACCTCAATTATACACAATAGCGCCATAAGACTTCGCAACGGATCGAAATTCCTATTCGAAACCGGCATAAACGGTAATACAATTGCAGTAGATGCGCCTCTGAAAGGCGCAGCATGCAATTACCCGATGACATGATTTGTTGCAATATTTTTGATACCAACTTAGATCCTAAATCGCATTGCGATCCCAGGCTGCTAGCGCCTGGGCGATGGATATATGATGTAGAACTTTCGCCGAACAGGCTTCTTGTGCCACCTTTGTAATATAATCTAAAAATATTATGCGTTAATATACTATTCAATAAACAATTATACATCTGATAATGCCGCAGTCCAGCCCGACTATCGAGTAGAAGCTGCAGTAGCATTAGCTTGAGTTCGTGAAAACCCGCCGCGGCCAAGCGGGACGGGTCAAAGACGAGCCGCTTCACGAGCGTGGGGCGCTGGTTGATCCGCGGCCGATGAAAGAGTGCGGTAGGTGCCTTGCGCAGGGCGGCCGAAGCGTAAATCAGCGTACAAAGGACCCGCCATGGCATAAGTCGCGCGGGGGAAGATGGCGGATCGAGGCATTAATGCGCCGTTCGGTATGATGAGCTATGGTTGGGATATGCGCTACGCTCTGGCCCTCACCACGATCCTGTGCGCCTCGGGTGCGCATGCGGGGCCGCTTGAGTTCATCCTCGGCACGCCAAGCGTTCCGGGCGTTGTTTCAGGAGGGTCCTTCGGAAACACCGGGAATGACTACTATGGCGACATGCGCCGCAGCAGTTCGGATCCCTGGGTTCGGTCAGCCCGAACCGTGAGAATCCCAGAGCGGCAGATACCGAAGCTGCGTAAGTAGAAAGCTTGCACCGAAACGAAAAGTCCGCCTCAGCTGGAGCTGGGCGGCTCACAGACCTACTGCTCGCGCGGAGGCATCAACAGCTTCTGCGCTTGGCCATCGGGGAGATACCTTGGGCCAGGAGCAGGAGCATGCAGGCTTTTCTCCCAGCCCTTGCGGGCTTCGGATAAGCCGTGCGCCAGAAAGTGGGACAGGGGATCGAACCCATTGGCACTGACATCCGGGTTAGCAGCGAGATACCCATCGGTGCTGAAGCCGGCGCTCAGATCTCGCCCCTCCTTCCAGCCGTGCTGAAGGTAATGCTGTAGCGGCGGGCCCGGGAACTGCGCAGTATCGCGATACCAGTAGCGGTAATAGACCTCGTCGAAGCCGGGCATACGGGCCTGGGTGGTATCGGGCAGCAGCTTCTGAATCAGGCGCAGAATTTTCATGGCTGGGGTCTTAGCAAGAGCGAGTTAAAAACGACAGGCGGCCCAAACGAAAAACCCGCCGCGGCCGGAGCCGGGCGGGTGAAGGTGATGCCCTCGGGAAGGACAGGCCGCACAGAACCATTCTGGCGGTTCGCCGCGTCACTTGCAGGATCCATGCAACAACGAGGGGACCCTGCAGAGGAAAACCCGCCTCGGATTCCTCCGGGCGGGCTCGATTCGACTACGTCAGGCAAACAGCAACAACAGCGCCGTAGTTAGTTTACCGCGCCACGAAGCGCTGGCTAGTTGCTGCCGCCGCTGCCGCCGCCGGCGCTCCCATTCGGAACAGCCTGTTCCGGCTTGTTCGCATTGCCGCCCGCGGCCGAGTCGGAGGTCGACGTGTCGGCACCCGTTGCGCCGCGCGAGACGACGATGTCCGGATCGTTGCCAGTGCTATTCGGCTCCTGGGTGACGATGGCGCCAGTGGTTCCGGGCTGACGCGGGGCGTTGACCTGAGCGACGGCAGGGGCCGCGGCGAACAAGGCGACGCCGACGAAGAAGAGGTATTTCACAGGGTGCTTCTCAATCCGGCCGCCATGAAAGGACCGCCGGCCATGCAGGCTACGACAAGCGCGCTGAGTGCGCGAAGTTGCGAATGGCCTGCGTCGCACCCCTGGGGCAATGCGAGAGAAACCCGCCTCGGATTGCTCCAGGCGAGTGGGGCGTTTCAAGGGCGGTCGAACGCTCAGGCCAACTCAGAAAGCCGCGCGTTCGCCTCAGCGAGAGCGTCTTCCACGGAAGCGTGCTCAGTCTGTGAGGCTTCGTAGAACATCGTCTGCGTGCCGTAGATCGTCCAGAGGTAGCGCGAGCGGTTGCCGGGCGCGGGACGAACACCGATGCGGTACGGCTTCTCGGGCTGGGATGACATGGTGGCTCCTCGGCAAGTCTGAAAACGAAGGTTCCCCATACATCGCTGTTAATGCCCCTCCGGTTCCGCTTTAGAGTCCAAGATACAAAAAACCGCCGCGGCAGGAGCCGAGCGGATGACGGTGGAGTTAGGGGCTCTTCGGGGGGAGGAGCCCGATCCGTGGCAGGTCCGGCGATAGTCGCCTCCCTCATTTCAGGGATCAGGTTCGCTAAGCTTAGCCCGTCTGGCCGAACCTTGCTCTCGGCTTGTCGCCGCCACACGACCAAGGACCAAGCGGAGGCATGGAGTTCGAGATTAATTCGGAGAAGTTGCTTGGGCATCCGCCGGCCCGGCGCGAAGGGATACGGCCCTCCAGCCGCACCATCCGATCCTGGCTGCAGAGGCGTCTACCCTGCGGGTGCCGTCAGAACCAGCTTGCCCTCGAAAGGTGCCTTCCGGTTGCGGTTGCTCGTACAGGCATAGGTCTCCTGGCCCTCCTTCATGGTGCGAATGCGCAGGACGCCCTTACCGTTCTGCTTGACGAGATAGCCTTTCTCGCTGGCGACGTGGACAAGGTCGCCGTCCGCATGCAGCACATTCGCATTCTCGAACTGACCCGGCGCGGTGAGGGTGACGGGCTCGGCGGCTTGGCTCACGATGTGCAGTTCCACATTCGTGTTGGCCGGCAGCCTCAACTCAGCTGGTGCGCAGACGGGCTTGTCACCGTCAATTGTGATCGTGAGTTCGACGGGCGGCATTACGGCACTGGAGGCCGGTGGCAGCGGCTTGCTCTGGGCCAGGGCGGCACACGCGATCGACGTAGCGGTAAGTGCACTGAGTCCGAGCAAAGCGTAACGCATGGAAGTGACCTCGACACATCTGGATGGGGCGTCAGGGAAAGGGCTTCGTAGAGCCGGAGTTCCGGCACGCGGCGGGTCGCCGCAAGGCCGGAGCCCACGACAAGAGCGTGTATGGGGCAAGCGACATCGCGCCCGATTGAGGGGGGTGTGGACTGTGCCATGTAAAAAGACAGGCGACGCTCGGACGGCGATCGTTTTCCAAAGCCGCTTCAATGCGGAAGGATGTATGGCAACGTTCTTCATCGCCGACACGCATTTCGGGGATGCGCCCCTCGTCGAACGGCGGCGGCGGCACTTCGGATCGGTGGAGGGCCACGATGAAGCCCTGATCGCCCGATGGAACGCGGTCGTTGGCCCGGATGACGAGGTCTGGCACCTCGGTGACTTCGCGGCCGGCGCCAGCCGAGCTCATTGCGCCGCGGTGTTTGCGTGCCTCAACGGCATCAAACGCTTGGTGCGCGGCAACCACGACTCCAACCGCGTGCTCGACCTATCCTGGACGGACCCGCCCGTTGAGAGCGCCCGAATCACCGTACGAGACTCGGAAGGACGAAACTGGCGCCTTTTCCTCTCGCACTACCCGCATCGGTCCTGGCCAGGCTTCTGGCGGGAGACCCGGCATCTCTACGGGCATACACATGCCTGCCTACCGGACACGAGCCGATCCTGTGATGTGGGGGCGGACGCCTGTGATTACCGCCCGGTCGACCTGACGACGCTCATCGCCCGCCAGGATGCTGCCGAGCAGGCCCCTGAGGAGATGGCGGTGCGCGGCCTCCGCTGAACCGATGGATCACGCCGGCACCACCCGGATCCCGAATTGGATTGGGACAGGAGCCCCCGATGCGTTCCAGGTCTTTCCTCCTCATCCTGCTCCTCGCAACGCCTGCTCTGACTGATTCGATCGTCGGCCGCGCCTCGGTGATCGACGGCGATACCGTTGAGGTCCGTGGAACGCGGATCCGCCTGCATGGCATCGACGCGCCCGAGAACGCGCAGCTCTGAAAGGACGCCGCCGGCAAGGACTACCGCTGCGGCCAGACAGCGGCGCTCGCCCTATCCGACCTCATCGGCAAACGCCTCGTCTTTTGCGACCCTCGCGACACCGACCGCTACGGCTGCGTCGTTGGGGTATGCCGAGCTGACGCCCAGGATCCGAACGCCTGAATGGTCATCCACGGCCATGCAATCGCTTACCGCCGATACTCCACGAACTACGTCATGGCCGAGAATGAGGAGATGCCAAGGTCTGGATCTGGACCGGATCATTCACGACACCGTCTGATTGGCGGAAGGGCGAGCGTGCGATGCAGATGGAATTCGCCGCCGCTGGCGGTCCCGATGGGCCGATCCCAGCACCGGTTGGGCCTACCGAACGGAATGCGGCGCTTGCCGTAGCGGGCAGCTGCAACATCAAAGGCAACATCTCCCGCTCGGGCGAAAAGGTCTGCCACATCCCTGGCTCACGCGATTACGATCGAACTCGCATCAGCGAGGGGGCTGGCGAGCGCATGTTCTGTTCGGAAAACGAGGCAAAGGCGACTGGCTGGCGGGCGCCACGAGGATAAAGCTAACGCTTCCACACTGGCTGGCGGATCGGCTGATACCTTGGCAGCTACGGAGCCAGGCGCGGTACGACGCCTCACAGCAGTTGCAGCCCAGATAGGTCGCGACGACAAAGCTCTGCCGGCATATGCCGTGCGGGCCTCGACGCTTGTTTGCGATCTAGACTGAGCGTGGCATCCTTTATCGATGGAAGACATCGCCATCGGCATCCACCTTGTCAAAGTCAGCAGCCCGGTTGCCTCGGGTGGTCGGACGGAGAGCCAACTCTGCGTCGCCGCTGTCCCACGGGATCAAGCCGCGGATGCGGTAGCGAAGGTTGTATCGCCGGATTGGGCAGTGAAGCTCACCTCCGACCCCGTGAGTCGCGAAACTGCAGCGAGGCTCAATCTGCGACCGGGCGACGTGAAAGAGTACAGCATCGCCTCAGAACAAGCTTTAGAATGAGAACCCGCCGCGGCGCGAGCCGGGCGGGTGAAGGTGATGCCCTCGGGAAGGACATGTCGCACAGAACCATTCTGGCGGCTCGCCGCGCCTCTTGCAGGATCCCTGCAACATCGAGGCGACCGGACACGAAAAGTCCGCCCAGGATTGCTCCGGGCGGGTGAAGGTTCGAGTCTCGCTGGTTATGGGCTGAACCGCGTGGAGGAAAGATTGCTCCGCTACCTCCTAACGGCCTTCATCCTCCCATCGGCCACTCAGGGTGAGCTTCGCTCGATACAGGGTGTTCCCCTGGTCATCGCGGACCGACGCAAACCAGCTTTGCTGGTCATTCCCTTGGATGGAACGGGTCGCGATCTGCGCCAAGGTGTCGAGCGCTAAGCAGCGTCCAGCCGCCTCGTTTGGCAGAACGGTGCCCGCGTCGTCTGAGGTCGAGCCCTGGGTTTGGCCGACGTCCAAAAAATATCGCGGCATCCGTTTTCCCGCTGGTTTTGACATATGATAAGGCGGCAAAACCGTGCAGGTTCACTGGTTCGCCTGCAAAATAAACCAATTACGGTCATCATACAGAACGATGCCGCTGCGTGCCCCCCAATGCGCTAATGGTGGAATCTTCGATATCGTGCCTGCATACCAAACTGCCGGACGAGACCACTGTCGCTCCAGAGATCAGTTCGGATGTCACTGCCTCTGGCGGTGACGATCAGGATCGCTTCAGCATCGCTGTCAGCAGAAAAGTCTCGGACATGAATGATTCGGCCGTCGGTATGGCGTGTGATCGCACGGTACGCCCGGGTCGGCTTGTCTTCGGCCCGCGATGCGGGCGGCTTGGCATATCCCATCCATACTCCAAGCTGATGCTCGCTGTGGTACCTTGAATACCAATCGAAGCGTGCGGGAGTTCAGGGGCGTCTGGACCTATATGCTCAAGTTTCCGTGATTAGATGGCGTTCCTTTAAGGGCGAGCGGGATTACGGGTGCGTCGCCTGAATGTAGCCGGAAGAAGTCCGCTATAGCTTTCGCCGGGCGAGTGAGGCAGAGATGGGCGCCCTCAAGGGAAGGGCTATGTTTAGTAGCAGGTCAAGCTGCGAGCGGATCTCACATTTGAGGGATCAACCCGCGCAGCGGATGTCCCGCGTGCCCCGCGTAAGCCCCTGGATCGCCTCGACCATCTCGCGGTGCTCTTGATGGCGATCCTCGGCAAGACGCTTCTCGTGCTGCCCGCGATCCTCCAACAGTCGCCGTTCGTGCTCGCGGTGCTCCTCCGCCTCTTTCTTCCGGAAGGTCATCTCGGTCTCGCGCACCAGCGTGCATCGGTCATGCGATGCCGAGCCCCCTCGTGACCTGACCGGTATTTTGGACCGAGCCAACTGGAAGGCTACTGCATGGTGGTGGCCATGGGTAGCCGGAAGGCCAGATCCGGGAGGGTGACAAGCGCAGGTAGCCGGTAGCCCAACGACGAATGCGGCCGAACGCGGTTGTAGGTATTCTGCCAGATCCCAATCACGGTCTGTGCCTCCTTGAGCGAGGAGAAGATCTCTTGGCGTAGGCACTCGTCCTTCAGCTTGCCATTGAAGCTCTTGCAGTAGCCATTCTCCTACGGCGATCTTGGTGCAATGTACTGGATCTGCGGGCCAGTTCTGGCGAACGATTTCCGCAAAGCCTTCGGGATCATCTCTGGACCATTGTCGCAGCGGATGTTCTCTGGGATGCCGTGCAGACACATCGCATCGGCCAGCGCCTCGATCACGCTCCAGATCTTTCATCCGGCGCGCCTGGTCGATCTGCAAGCCGCACTCCTTGCGCCAGCGTGAGTCGCTTTGCTCGGAGATCTCGGCCTCCTTGCAGGCCAGGGCCAAACTCTTGCCCTGCGCGGTCTGCACCTCGATCTGGCGCAGCTTCAGCACCACCTGCTCCGCACCCGTCTTCTAACCTCGCCGCATGTCCAGCTCCTCCGGTCCAGGCTGATCCTCTCAATAAGCCCGGTCCAAAACCAGCCAGTGACGTCACGGGGGACCTGCCCGTCCGCCCTCGGCGGCGCACGGCGGACGCGGTTCCGCCCTCGCCGGCTCCCCCCCATTGCTGGACAGCGACGGTCGCGCGCTTCCACATCGCCCATGCGAACCGAATCGACGGAGCCGGGCATGAGCGACGCGAGATACCGCGCCCTGGAGGCGCGCATCGATGCCTTGGAGGGCGAGGTGAAACGCGCGCGGAACGATATCCAGTGGGCGATCGCCCTGATGTTCGTCGTCCCGGTCGGGTTGCTGATCATCCTGCGCGTCTGGTCCTGAGAGGCCTCATCGGCAGGACCGCCGACGAGACGTCGGGAACACAGTTCGCATTCGACGCTGATCGTTAACGTGGCGGTCATGATGACGGCAACCGACGCGATCCTCGCAGTGGAACCATGGTAATGAAGGTCGAACGAGGGTCGATCGATGGTCTTGATTCTACTGGCCGCCATGGGCGGAGGCATGTTCTCGACGGCGCTGCTGCTGCCGTACGGCATCCTGACCGCTTTGTTGGGTGCGCCGCTGACCGCGAGCCTCTGCGCCGCCGCCGCCGGTGCCGTGATCCTGCTGCGCCGGGGCGACGATGGGCGCACGGATGTGGCCTTCGACGAAGCCATGGACGACCGGACGGACGCCATGGTCAAGATGCTGCGAGACATCGCCGCCAAGGGTCGTGAGACCGGCGCGGATGCCGAGCGGCCGGCGCGCAACGCCAAGGCCGCCTGAGGCAAGCCGCACCCGGGGCGCAGCCCTCGCCCCTGGGGAAGCGTCGAACGACGATCCGCGTCACTCCCAGCAACGACGGTCGCGCTGACCACGCGCTCCCCCAAAAGCGGGACGGAATCCGGAGCACACGGCCCGTCCGGATCGCGCCACTTACGGAAATCGAGCGGTCCGTCACGTTGCGCAGAACGGCGTACGCCCCGCGGGCGAAGGTGTGCCTGCGAGCCCTGGCGTCTCTCGTGGATGGGGTCGATCTACACCCGCACGTCGACGATGCGGCGTTGGCGGCCCACCACGTCCCCCTCGGCATCCCGTGCCCGATCCACCTCGACGAAAACGGTGCGCGGCTCGGCCTCGTGGCGTCGCGCCGCATCGTTCCGGGCGCCATGCACGATCTCGGTGGCGCGGATGATCCCGACCTGCATGAGGGGAACGGTGATCGTCATGGGCGTCGATCCTCCGAAAACGTGCGAGGGGGGCCGCGGCTCAGGCGAGGATGTCGAGGACCCGGCGCTCGGAATCGAGCGTGGATTTCAGGATGGCGGTGTTCATCCCGATATTGGCCTTCTCCTGCATGAGCTGGACGGCGGTGGTCGAGAGATCGACCTGGGTCGCGCTCGGCAGGCTGGTGCCGAGCGTCGCGATCCCCTCGGCGGCCGTGGCGTAGCGCTGAGTCGCCGCCAGAAGCCCGCCGCTGCTCGCCGAAATTGCGCTGACCATGCCGTCGCTCCCTCATTTCCCGCGAGGCAACCACGGTCCCCTGAATTCCCCGTTGTGAAACTACGGCGCATTTGAACGACCGACCGCGGCCCTCCTCCGTCCCGGCTTGACCCCCGTTCCTCCGAGGCCCACCTCGGGCCCGACGCGACCGGACCGAGCCCCGGCGCGCAGCACGGAGACCGCGATGATCGATCTGCACTATTGGCCGACCCCGAACGGCCACAAGGTCACGATGTTCCTCGAAGAGGCGGGGCTCGACTACACCCTCAAGCCGGTGAACATCGGCAAGGGTGACCAGTTCAAGCCGGATTTCCTGGCCATCGCCCCGAACAACCGCATGCCGGCGCTCGTCGACCACGCGCCGGCAGGCGGAGGCGCCCCCGTCTCACTGTTCGAATCCGGCGCGATCCTGCTCTACCTCGCCGAGAAGACCGGGCGCTTCATCGCCGGGGACGTGCCCGGCCGCGCCGAGGTGCTGCAATGGCTGTTCTGGCAGATGGGCGGCCTCGGGCCCATGCTCGGCCAGAATCATCACTTCACCCAGTACGCGCCGGAAAAGGTGCCCTACGCCATCGACCGCTACGTCAAGGAGACCAACCGCCTCTACGGCGTCCTCGACCGTCGCCTCGCCGACCGCCCCTTCGTCGCCGGCGCGGACTACTCGATCGCCGACATGGCCTGCTATCCCTGGATCGTGCCCTACGAGAAGCAGGGCCAGCGCCTGGAAGATTTCCCGAACCTCCAGCGCTGGTTCCGGGCGATCGCCGAGCGCCCGGGGACGAAGGCCGCCTATGCCCGCGCTCCGGAGATCAACCCGGATTTCGGGAAGACCCTGAGCGAGGAGGCCAAGAAGGTGATGTTCGGCCAGACCGCCGCGACGCGCGGCTGACCCGGACCGGGGGGCGCCCTGGCGCGCTCCGATCCGCTCTCCCGGCGGGATCGATCGGATCGGGCCTGCCCGTGTCCTCAGCGCCTCAGGGTGTCGAGCGGCACCGGGGCGGCGTGCGGGCGGGTCGCCAGCATGCCGTCGATCAGCGCCAGCACTTCGGCCCGGCCGCAATTGGCGGCTGGCTCGAAGGGCGTCCAGGTCTGGGTGAAGTCGAGCTGGGCGAAGACGTCGCGGTAGCGCCGCAATTCGTTCGTGGTCAGGGGCACCCCGCGCACGAAGGCCTTGTGGGCCGAGATGGTCAGCGCCCGCCGGAAGTCCTGCGGGTCGAGCTCGAACTTCAGGGCGTCGCCGCAGAACAGGATCTTTCGCCTGCGATCGAACAACACCGCGTGGCCGTCGAAGTGGCCGGCCGTGCGATGGAGTTCGAGGCCGGGGAGGGGCTCGAGGAAATCGTCGTAGGGCCAGGACACCTGCAGCGCCGCGCTCCAGACGAAGTCCGCCGCAGCTAAGCAGAGTTCCGGATCGAAGCGGTCCTGAAGCTGCACCAGCGCGCCGTAGGCATGCGGGTGCGA
The DNA here is from genome assembly GCF_059816145.1 of Methylobacterium sp. 001424705. Lineage (NCBI taxonomy): Bacteria > Pseudomonadati > Pseudomonadota > Alphaproteobacteria > Hyphomicrobiales > Methylobacteriaceae > Methylobacterium > Methylobacterium sp. 001424705. Next base: position 132,230 of record NZ_JCBANU010000007.1, read on the forward strand.
GGAGGACAGCACCTGCATCCCTCCGAGGCGCGCGATGTGCTGGAGAGCGGCCTCGCTGAAGACCGGGCAGGCCTCGAATCCCATGTTTCCGGCCGGAGTCTGGACGAGATAGGCGCTGGGCCCGATGCCCGAGACGGGATCGTTCCAGAACCGCCACACGCCGGGCTCCAATTCCTCCCAATGGCAGGGAAACCGGTCCTGCGCTTCCCGCTCGGTCCAGAACTGCCAACCCTTCTGCGGTACCACGTGGCGGGCGTCGAGGCACATCGGACAGGCCGGCGGGCGATCGAAATGGCGCTGCCAGAACCCGCAATTGTCACAGGTGTAGGCGGGAAGGTCGAGGGCGCCGGCGAAGGGCAGGTATCCGGGAGACACGAAGCGTTGCTCTCGTTGGCGGCGTCGGCCGCGGGTAGCCTCGGGCTGAGGCGTGCGCATATAGGCGCGAGGCGGAGACCGGCCATACGGCACCGCACCTGAACGCCACCGGAGGATCATGCCCGTCCCGAGCCTCGCCTTCGACCTGACCCGTCTCATCACCCGCCTGCGGCATCCGAGCCCGAGCGGGATCGACCGGGTCGACCTCGCCTATGCCCGGCACGTCCTGGCCCAGGCCGGAGACCGCTTCGGCCTGGTGTCGACGGCGTTCGGCCCGCGCGTGCTGGCCCGGGCGGAGGCGCTCGGCATCGTCGAGGCCGTGGCGGCGGCCTGGGTCGAGGACCGCGACGCGACGCAGGATCCGGTCTACCGCCGGCTGGTCTCGACCCTCGGATCGCCGGGCGAGGCCGGTCCGCCGACCCCCGCGCCCGCGCGCGGCGGCACCGGGGACAGGCGGCGGATCCAGGCCCGGACGGCGGCCACGACCCTTCGCGCGCGTGGCCCCGAGATCCTGCCGGCCGGGACCGTCTACCTGCATAGCTCGCACCTGCGCCTCGACAAGCCCGGCCGATTCGACTGGCTCTACGACCGGCGCGACGTCCGGCCCATCTTCTTCGTCCACGACCTCATCCCCATCGACTATCCGGAATACGGGCGGCCCGGGGAGGCGGAGCGGCACCGGGTCCGGATGGAGACCGTCGCCCGCCACGCCGCGCACGTGCTGGTCAATTCCCGCGACGTCGGCGAGCGCTTCGCCGTATACTGCGCGGCGCTGGGGCGGCCGACGCCGCCCGTGACGGCGGCACTCCTCGGGGTCGAGCCGGTGTTCCGGCCGGCGGGGGAGGGACCGTCCTTCACGCCCGCGCGGCCGACCTTCGTCGCCTGCGGCACCATCGAGCCGCGCAAGAACCACCTGGCGCTGCTGCATCTCTGGCGCGACCTCGCCGAGCGGCACGGGCCCGAAACGCCCCGCCTCGTCCTGGTCGGCCGACGGGGCTGGGAGGCGGAGAACATCATCGACATGCTGGAGCGGTGCCCCGCCATCCGCACGCACGTGACCGAAGTCAGCGGCCTGTCGAGCCACGGCCTCGCGGCGCTGCTGCGATCAGCTACCGCCCTGCTGATGCCCTCGTTCGCGGAAGGGTACGGCCTGCCCGTGGTCGAGGCCGCGGCCTCGGGCCTGCCGGTCGTCGCCTCGGACCTTGCCGTCCACAGGGAGATCGGTGCCGGATTCGCGTGGTTCCTCGATCCCCTCGACGGGCTCGGCTGGCGCCAGGCGGTGGAAGACCTCTCGGTGCCGGGCTCCACGCTTCGCGAAGCGCTCGCATGCCGGACGGCCGACACCGACCTGCCGAGCTGGACCGCGCATTTCGAGACCGTCGAGGCGGTTCTGGCACGCACCATTTGCCGTCCTGACGACTGACGCCTAAGAACATCCGTCAGTGACCGACCGTGCACGGGACGGTGCGAGAGAGGACAAACGGATGAAGGTTGTCGACCTGGACCGGGATGCGATCAAGGCCGGCCTCGCCGACCAGTCCATGCTGGTGATCGATGTGCGCGAGCCGCATGAATTCGAACAAGGACACATCCCCGGCGCAGTTACCCATCCGCTCTCGACCTTCGACCCGGGGACCCTCGCGGCGCTGATTGCCGAGGACGCCCGGACACCGGTCTTCTCGTGCATGTCGGGCGTACGCTCGGTTCACGCGCTGGCAGCCGCCCAGAACGCCGGCTTGCCGATCGAGGCGCATTACCGGGGTGGATTCAAGGATTGGGCAGGCTCCGGCGAACCGGTCGAGGTCTGAGGCATGCGCGGAGCATGTGTGGCAGCGCACGACATAGGTCGCGGCGGACCTCTAGCTGGCGCATCGTAGGGAATAACCATATGCGCATGCGCTCGATCTTCAGTTTGCTTCCGATCGTCGGACTGGTCGCTTCGGCGCTCGTCGCGCCGGTCCTCGTATCCCCCGCCCAGGCCCAGGCCCCGGGCGGACCGCCGCCGAAGGTCACCACGGCCAAGCCGGTGGTCCGCGAGATCGTCGAGACCGACACCTATACGGGCCGCTTCGACCCCGTCGACATCGTCGACGTCCGGGCCCGCGTCACCGGCTACCTCGAGAAGCTGAACTTCACCGACGGCGCCACGGTGAAGAAGGGCGACCTGCTCTTCGTCATCGACCGGCGACCCTACAAGGCGGCCCTCGACCAGGCCCAGGCGGCGCTGGTCTCGGCCAAGGCCCGGCTGAACTTCTCGCAGACCGACCTCGACCGCGCCCAGACGCTGAGCAAGTCCGGCAACATCTCCGAGCAGGTCACCGACCAGCGCCGGCAGGCCTCCCAGACCGCGCAGGCCGATGTCGACAGCGCTGACGCGCAGCTGCGCCAGGCGCAGCTGAACTACGACTTCACCGAGGTGAGGGCCCCGATCTCGGGCCGCATCAGCCGGCGCCTGGTCACCGAGGGCAACATCGTCATCACCGACCAGACCCTGTTGACGACGATCGTCTCCCTCGACCCGATCTATTTCGGCTTCACCGTCGATGAGCGCTCGTTCCTGAAGTACCAGGGCAGCCTCGGAATCGGCATGGGCGAGACCCAGAAGGGCAAGGGCGTCCCGATCCTGATCGCGCTTACCGGCGAGGCGAAGCCGACCCGCAAGGGCACCCTCGACTTCGTGGACAACCGGGTCGACAACGCCACCGGCACGGTGCTGCTGCGCGCCACCGTGGAGAACCCCGACGGGTTCATCAAGCCCGGCCTGTTCGGCGTCGTCTCGCTGCCCGCCACCAAGCCCTATCAGGGCATCCTGCTGCCCGACGAGGCGGTCTCGGCCAACCAGGACAAGCGCATCGTCTACATCGTCGCCGACGACGGCACGGTGTCCCTGCGCGAGGTCAAGCTCGGTCCCAAGGTCGACGGCTACCGGGTGATCCGCGAGGGGCTGAAGGGCGACGAGAACGTCGTCGTCAACGGCGTCACGCGCGTCCGTCCGGGCGCCAAGGTGGCGGCCGAATCCTCTACCCTGCCGCCCAGCAAGACCTGACGCCCATTATGACCTGACGGGTGAGCCCCGAGGCAGGCGCAGCCCCTACGAGGATCATCCCCGACCGGTCACGGCCGGGGAGCGGCCACCAGACCGCGGACGAAGAAACGGTGCCGACTCGAACCCGCGCGTGCGGGCCGCATGCGGCGAGAGGTTCAAGCGATGCGTTTTGCCCACTTCTTCGTCGATCGGCCGATCTTCGCGTCGGTCACGTCGATCGTCTTCCTGATCCTCGGCTACGTCGCCTACCTGTCGCTGCCGGTGGCGCAGTACCCCGAGATCGTGCCGCCGACCGTGACCGTGCGTGCGAGCTTCCCCGGCGCCAACGCCGAGACGGTGGCGGCGACGATCGCGACCCCGATCGAGCAGGAGGTCAACGGCGTCGACAACATGCTCTACATGACGTCGTTGTCGACCAACGACGGCAACATGCTGCTGACGGTGACCTTCAAGGTCGGCACCAACCTCGATATCGCGAACGTTCTCGTCCAGAACCGCCTCTCGGTCGCCCAGCCGCGCCTGCCGCCGGACGTGCGCAACCTCGGCGTCACCGTCCGCAAGGCCTCGCCGGACCTGATGCTGGTGGTGCACCTGCTGTCGCCGAAGAAAACCTACGACCAGAACTACCTCGCCAACTACATCTACCTGAACATCCGCGACGAGCTGCTGCGCCTCGACGGCGTTGGCGACATCACCATCTTCGGCGGCAACGAGTACGCCGAGCGCGTCTGGCTCGATCCGAACAAGCTCGCGGCCTACGGCCTCACCACCTCCGACGTCATCACGGCCCTGTCCGAGCAGAACGTGCAGGTGGCCGCCGGCGCCCTGAACTCGCCGCCGGCCGCGACGGGCCAGGCCTTCCAGCTCATCGTGCAGTCTCAGGGGCGCTTCCAGAGCCCCGAGGAATTTGCCGACGTCATCGTCAAGGCCTCCGACGGCCGCCTCGTCCGGGTGAAGGACATCGCCCGCGTCGAGATGGGCCAGAAGGACTACACCACCAACTCGTTCCTGAATGACACGCCCGCCATCGGCATCGGCGCCTTCCAGCGCCCGGGCACCAACGCCCTCGACGCCGCCGCGTCGGTGCGCAAGGTGATGGACAACCTCAAGAAGAACTTCCCGCCGGACATCGAGTACCGCATCGCCTACAACCCGACGGAGTTCATCGAGGAGTCGATCCACGAGGTCTACAAGACGCTCTTCGAAGCCGTCGGCCTCGTCGTCATCGTGGTGCTGGTCTTCCTGCAGAGCTGGCGCACCGCGCTCATCCCTGTGATCGCCATCCCGGTCTCGCTGGTCGGCACCTTCGCGGCCATGTCGGCCTTCGGGTTCTCCCTGAACAACCTCACCCTGTTCGGGCTCGTGCTCGCCATCGGCATCGTGGTCGACGACGCCATCGTGGTGGTGGAGAACGTCGAGCGCAATATGGCCGAGGGCCTGTCGCCGGGCGACGCCGCGCACAAGACCATGGACGAGGTCGGCGGCGCCGTCATCGCCATCGCCCTGGTGCTCTCGGCGGTGTTCATTCCGACCGCCTTCATTCCCGGCATCACCGGCCAGTTCTACAAGCAGTTCGCGCTGACTATCGCGGCCTCGACCATCATCTCGATGTTCAACTCGCTGACGCTGTCGCCGGCGCTCTGCAAGCTTCTCCTGAAGCCCCACCACGCGCACGCCAAGCCGAAGTTCTTTCTCTTCCGCTTCGTCGCCTGGCTGGCGGACATGTTCAACAAGGGCTTCGACTGGCTCTCGAACACCTATGGGCGGATCATCTACGGCCTGACGAACTACGCGGTCGGGCTGATCGCGATGCTGCTCGTCTACGCGGCCGTCATCGCCGCGACCCTCCACCTGGTCCAGACGACCCCCACCGGCTTCATCCCGGACCAGGACCAGGGCTACCTCATCGGCGTGGTGCAGCTGCCCTCGGGCGCCTCCCTCGACCGCACCACCGAGGTGGTGAACCGGGCAGCGGCGGCGGCCCGCAAGATCGAGGGCGTGACCAACACCGTCATCATCGCGGGCTTCGACGGCGCGACCTTCACCAACACCACCAATTCGGGCGTGATGTTCATCACCCTGGCGGGCGCCAAGGAGCGGGCGGGCCAGGGGCGGAGCGCGGCGGTGATCACCAACGAGGTGATCAAAGCGACCGCCGACATCCAGGAAGCCCGCGTCATCGTCATCCCACCGCCGCCGGTGCGCGGCCTCGGCCAGGGCGGCGGCTTCAAGATGCAGATCGAGAGCCGGCAGAGCTCCGCCATCGGCCCGCTCCTCGGCGCGGTCGGCGAGGTGCTGGGCAAGGCGAACCAGAGCAACGACGTGCAGCGGGTGTTCACCACCTTCGGCAACGACACGCCGCAGCTCTATCTGGACATCGACCGCACGGTGGCGCGCATGCTCAACGTGCCGCTCGGCAACGTGTTCTCGACGGTGCAGACGGCGCTCGGTGGCGCCTACGTCAACGACTTCAACACCCTGGGCCGCATCTATCAGGTCCGCGTGCAGGGCGACGCCCCGTTCCGCGTCTCGAAGCAGGACATCGAGCAGTTGAAGGTCCGCTCCTCCACCGGCGCCCTGGTGCCGATGGGGACGCTGGCCACGATCCGCGAGATCACCGGCCCGCAGATCGTCCAGCGCTTCAACCTCTACTACTCGGTGCCGGTCCAGGGCACGGCCAAGCCCGGCATCTCCACCGGCCAGGCCCTCGACGCCATGGAGGCCATTGCCAAGGACAACCTGCCGGACGGATACGCCTACGACTGGACCGAGATCGCCTACCAGCAGAAGGCCGCGGGCAACACGGCGATCTACGTGTTCGCGCTGGGCGTGCTCCTCGTCTTCCTCGTGCTCGCCGCGCAGTACGAATCCTGGGCCTTGCCGCTGGCGATCCTGCTCGTGGTGCCCACCGGCGTGCTCGCGGCCCTGTTCGGGGTGCAGCTGCGGGGCCAGGACAACAACATCCTGACTCAGATCGGCCTGATCGTGCTGATCGGTCTGGCGGCCAAGAACGCCATCCTGATCGTGGAGTTCGCGCACCAGTTGGAGGAGACCGAGCGGAAGGGCCCCGTGGCCGCCGCCGTCGAGGCCTGCCGCTTGCGCCTGCGCCCGATCCTGATGACGGCCTTCGCCTTCATCCTCGGCACGGTGCCGCTGGTGATCGCCACCGGCCCCGGTGCCGAGATGCGCCAGGCGCTCGGCACCGCCGTCTGCTTCGGCATGATCGGCGCCACGGTGTTCGGCCTCTTCCTGACCCCGGTCTTCTACGTGGTGATCCGGAACTTCCTGATCTGGCTCGCCAAGAAGCGCGGCAAGGACCCGCACAATACCACGCCGGACAAGCACGATCCGCTCCCGGCGCCCTCCCACGCCTGAGACCGACCCGAGCCCGGATGCGAACCTCGCATCCGGGCTTCGTGTTTTGGGGTTGCGCCTCGCAAACCGGAAAGCTAAAGACCCCTCACCCCGCGAGGGGCGTCGGAGCGTAGCGCAGCCCGGTTAGCGCACTAGTCTGGGGGACTAGGGGTCGGAGGTTCGAATCCTCTCGCTCCGACCATTCGAGCTCATTGCCCCCACAATGAGATGTCCAGAATCCTGACCATCGATGACCGGCCCCGTGAGCGCCCGGATACCGGCCTCGGCGCGCGGCCCGCGCGGTGATCGCGCGACGTGCCCTGCGCACTCCCGGTCTCGGCAGCCCCCCCGCAAACACGAAATCGTCAGCCGCCCCGCGCCTCGCGAGAGGACGGCCGCCGCCGCTCGTCGCGAGGCGCGACCGGCGGATTGACTCGTGCGCAAGCTTGGCTTTCTCACTCCTCCCGGCGCACCGCCCGCGGGCGTCACCGCCCGTCCGTGGCCGTCCCCGGCCCCGGGGAGAACGACGGGCCGGTCGTCGGTGCGCAGGCGGGACTCCAATCGGAAATTTGCCACGAATGGCGTCACACAAACACGACGCGACTTGGCTAAGACAGTCGCAGCGGTCGCCCTCGACCTGTCCGACCTTCGGATGGGGAGGTCGTTGCTTTGGTGAGATACGTATTCCCCGCCACACTTGACCCCGATCTCCAGCATCCGGATCGCCCGATCAGGTCGTCCGAGCCACGCACACGCCTCCGACCTGACCACCGGCCACCAACCTGAAAGCACTTTTGCGGCACATGACTGGGACAAAGCGCACGATCGCGACCCTTCTCGCGCCCCTCGGGTTGCTGATCTGCGTGGTGGTGGCCGTTACCCTCTGGCCGGCCCCGGTCATGAGCGTCTTTACGGGGCTGAGCACGGCGATTCGCGAGCGCTTCGGAACGAGTGAGGCCGAGACCGCCGCGGGCGGCGAGCCCCGCGAGGGCGGGCCGGCCCGGCTCTTCCGGCCGAGCCCGGCCCAGCGCGCCGCCCTGAACATCGCCCCCATCGCGACGGTCGGCTTCCGGCCGGAAGGGACGGCCGAGGGCCGCATCGCCCTGAACGAAGACGACAACGTGCCGGTGACCTCGCCCTATGCCGGCCGGGTGACCAAGGTGCTGGTCCGCGCCGGCGATGCAGTGAAGGCCGGCGACGTGCTCCTCACCCTCGAGGCCACGGACATGGTCCAGGCCCAGAACGACTACCAGGCCGCTCTCAACACCCTCGCCAAGGCGACCGCGCTGCTGAAGCTCGACCAGACCATCGCGGCGCGCCAGCAGGAGCTGTTCCAGGCCAAGGCGGTGGCGCTGAAGGATTATCAGTCGGCCCAGAACGACGTCATCGGGGCGCAGAGCGACCTGAAGACCGCCGAGGCCGGGCTCGAAGCGGTGAAGAACCGCCTGCGCCTCCTCGGAAAGACCGACGCGGAAATCGCGGCCTTCGAGAAGAAGGGCACCCTCAGCCCTGAGACACAGATCCGGGCGCCCATCGCCGGGACCATCGTCCAGCGCAAGGTCGGCCTCGGCCAGTACCTCTCCACCGCCAGCGACCCGGTCTTCGTCATCGGCGACCTCTCCACCGTCTGGCTGGTGGCCAACGTGCGCGAGAGCGAGATCCCGCGCATCCGGATCGGCCAGGAGGTGGAGGCGACGGTGGCGGGCTTCGGCGACCGCGTCTTCAAGGCGCGGGTCGACTACATGTCCGCCAGCCTCGACCCGGCGACGCGGCGCCTGGCGGTGCGCAGCGAGGTGGAGAACCCGGACCAGGTCCTGAAGCCCGAGATGTTCGCCACCTTCACGATCTTCACCGGGCCGGGGCAGACGGCGCCCGCCGTGCCCGCCGCCGCCATCGTGTACGAGGGCGCGCGGGCGCATGTCTGGATCGCGCGGCCCGACGGGGCCATCGAGGCCCGCGACGTCACCCTGGGCCTGACCGCCCGCGGGATGGTGCAGGTCACCGCCGGGGTCGCGGCGGGAGAGGCGATCGTCACGCGCGGCGCCGTGTTCATGGATCGGGCGACGAGCGGTGACAAGGCCTCCTGACCCGTCGGGCCTGGGGCCCCTTCCTCGTCCTCGGGCCTCGGCCGGAAGAACTTTGCCATGAACAGCCTGATCGTCTTCGCCCTGCGCCAGCGCGTGCTGGTCTGCCTGCTGTTCCTGGTGATGCTGGCGCTCGGCTATGCCAGCTACACGCAGCTCAACATCGAGGCCTATCCCGATCCGGTGCCGCCGCTCGTCGACGTCATCACGCAGAATCCCGGGCAATCGGCCGACGAGATCGAGCGCTACATCACGATTCCCCTGGAGGTGCAGCTCGCCGGCATCCCCAACGCCACGGTGGTGCGCACCATCTCGCTGTTCGGCCTCTCGGACGTGAAGGTGCAGTTCAGCTACGCCTTCACCTACCAGGAGGCCCTGCAGCGGGTGCTCAACCGCCTGTCGCAGCTGCCCCCCCTGCCCAACGGCGCCCAGCCGCAGATCTCGCCGACCAGCCCCGTGGGCGAGATCATGCGCTACAAGGTGACGGGACCGCCGGGCTATTCCTCCACCGACCTGAAGACCCTGCAGGATTGGGTGCTGCAGCGCCGCTTCAAGGCGATTCCCGGCGTGGTCGACGTCACGGCCTTCGGCGGCCGGACCAAGGAATACGAGATCGCCGTCGACCTGAACCGGCTCCAGGCCCAGGGCATGACCCTGGTGCAGCTCGTCACCGCGCTCAACAATTCGAGCATCAACGTCGGCGGCCAGACCCTGAACGTGGGCGAGCAGTCGGCGGTGGTGCGCGGCATCGGCCTCATCCGCGACATGGACGACATCCGCGACACGATGCTGACCCAGGTCAACGGCGTGCCGGTGCTGGTGCGCGATGTGGCCGAGGTGCGGGTCTCGCACGCGCCGCGCCTCGGCATCGTCGGCCATGACGGCGACGACGACATCGTCGAGGGCATCGTGCTGATGAGCCGGGACGGCGAGAGCCTGCCGACCCTGCGCCTCGTCAATGCCGAGATCGACAAGATCAACGCCAGCGGCATCCTGCCCCCGGACGTGCGGGTGGAGCGCATCTACGACCGCAGCGGGCTCATCCACACCACCACCCACACGGTGATGCACAACCTCGTCTTCGGGGTGACGCTGGTCTTCGTGGTGCAGTGGCTGTTCCTGGGGAGCCTGCGCAGCGCGATCATCGTGGCGGCGACGATTCCCTTCGCGCTCGGATTCGCCATCCTGATCCTGGTCCTGCGCGGCGATTCGGCGAATCTCCTCTCCCTCGGCGCCATCGATTTCGGCCTCATCGTCGACGCCACCGTCATCATGGTCGAGAACGTGTTCCGGCACCTCGCCGAACCGGAACACGGCGAGGGCCAGACGCCGCCCGGGAGCCTGACCGGGCGCCTCGGCACGATCGCCCTCGCGGGTGCCGAGGTGAACCGGGCGATCTTCTTCTCGGCCACGATCATCATCGTGGGCTTCCTGCCGCTCTTCACCCTGACGGGCGTCGAGGGACACATCTTCGGCCCGATGGCCAAGACCTACGCCTATGCGCTGCTCGGCGGCCTCATCGCCACCTTCACGGTCTCGCCCGCCCTCTCGGCCCTGATCCTCCCCAAACATGTGGAGGAGCGCGACACCCTGGTGGTGCGGCTCCTGCGCTTCGGCCACGTGCTGATCCTGCGCTTCGGCCTGCGCAACAAGGTACTGTCGCTCCTCGTGGTCGCCGCGGTGCTCGGCGTCTCGGGCATCGCCGCCCGTACGCTCGGCCTCGAATTCCTGCCCAAGCTGGAGGAGGGCAACCTCTACATCCGCGGCACCATGCCGGCCTCGATCTCCCTGGAGGCCGGCAACGCCTACGTGGAGCGCCTGCGCAAGATCATCGCCGAGGTACCGGAGGTGGTCACCGTGCTCTCGCACCAGGGCCGCCCGGACGACGGGACCGACGCCACCGGCTTCTTCAACGTGGAGATCCTCGCCCCCCTCAAGCCCTTCGACACCTGGCGCAAGGGGCTCGACAAGGAGGGGCTGGTCCGCGACCTCTCGGCCAAGCTCGACGAGGCTTTCCCGGGAATCGAGTTCAACTTTTCCCAGTACATCGAGGACAACGTCCAGGAGGCCGCCTCCGGCGTGAAGGGCGAGAACTCGGTCAAGATCTACGGCAACGACCTCAACGACCTGACCAGGACCGCGGAAGCGATCAAGGCCACCCTGGCGAAGGTGCCGGGCATCGCCGACCTCGCGGTCTTCGCCTCCCTCGGCCAGCCTACGGTGCGGATCGACATCGACCGGCGCAAGGCCGCCCGCTACGGCCTGTCGCCGGGCGACGTGAACACCACCGTCCAGGCGGCGATCGGCGGCCAGACCGCGGGCGATCTCTACGAGTACGGCTCCGACCGGCACTTCCCCATGCGGGTGCGCCTCGCGCCGCAGTACCGCCGCAGCCTGGAGACCATCCGCAACATCACCGTCGGGGCGGCCAACCCCGCCGGCGGCGTGATCCAGGTCCCGCTCTCGGAGATCGCCACCGTGGAGCTGGTCTCCGGCGCGGCCTTCATCTACCGCGAGAATCAGGAGCGCTACATTCCGGTGAAGTTCTCGGTGCGCGGGCGGGACCTCGGCGGCGCGGTACTGGAGGCGCAGGGCCGCATCGCCGAGGAGGTGACCCTGCCGCCCGGGTTCCACCTCGAATGGGTCGGCCAGTTCACCAACCTGCAGGATGCCGTGCAGCGCCTGACCGTCGTGGTCCCGGTGACGATCGCGCTGATCGCCCTGCTGCTCTACGTCAACTTCAGCTCCGTCACCGACATGGTGCTGACGCTGAGCGTGATCCCGATGGCGATGATCGGCGGCATCTTCGCGCTGTTCCTGACGATGACGCCGTTCTCGATCTCGGCGGCGATCGGCTTCATCGCCCTGTTCGGCATCTCGACCATGGAGGGCGTGATCCTGCTCTCCTACTACAACCAGCTCATCGACGAGGGCTGGGCCCGGACCGAGGCGGTGTGGCACGCCGCCAACGTGCGCATGCGCCCGGTGATGATGACCTGCGTCGCCGCCTGCGTCGGGCTGCTGCCGGCGGCGATCTCCACCGGCATCGGCTCGCAGGTGCAGAAGCCGCTCGCCCTGGTGGTGGTCGGCGGCATCCTGCTCGCACCGAACCTCATCCTCGTGGTGGTTCCGATCCTGATCGCGCTGTTCTCCCGGCGGGTGCCGGCCGCGATCCCGTCGGAGGGGGCCGCCCGGGCGGCGGCCCGCGCGGAGCACGCGTGATGGGCCGGTCACAGCCTCGCGCGCGCGCCGCCGGCCGCGTTGACTTCGATCCCGGCCCGGCGCCTCTACGGCCCAGGACGGCGACAGGATTCCTTGGCACCATGGTGGCATCCCCCCAGAACGCGGCGCCCGCCGGCCGGGGCCGGAGGTCGCGCCGTCTCCGGGACGGCCTGCTCGTCCTGGCGTTCACGGGCCTCGGGGGGTGCGTCGTCGGCCCGGACTACGTGCCGCCGGCCGATCCGCCGGTCACCCGCTACACCCGCGAGCCCCTGCGCAACCCCACCGCCGCCGACACCATCCGCACCGCCCATTGCGGCTCCGCCGACCAGACCTTCGTCTCCGGGGCCGACGTGCCGGGCCAGTGGTGGACCCTCTTCCGCTCCCCCGCCCTCGACCGCCTCGTGGCCGAGGCGCTCGCCAACAACCCGAACCTCGACGCCGCGCAGGCTTCGCTCCGGATCGCGCAGGAGAACGTCGAGGCGCAGCGCGGCACCCTGTTCCCGGTGGTCGGCGCCAACGGCCTCGGCTCGCGCCAGAAGGCCCCCGGCGGTGCCCTGCAGGGGCCGCTCAACGACACCCGGCAGCTGTTCTACAGCCTCTACACGCCGCAGGTGACGGTCTCGTTCACCCCCGACGTGTTCGGCGGCAACCAGCGCCAGATCGAATCCCTGGAGGCGCAGGCCGAGAACCAGCGCTTCCAGCTCGAGGCGACCTACCTCACCCTGACCACGAACGTCGTGCTGGCGGCGATCCAGGAGGCGTCGCTGCGCGCCCAGATCGACGCCACCCGCAAGGTGATCCAGGCCCAGACCGAGGTCCTCAACCTCTACAACAAGCAGCTTTCGCTCGGGCAGATCGCCGGGGCCGACGTGGTGGTGCAGCAGGCCGCCCTCTCGGTCTCGATGCAGCTGCTGCCGCCCCTGGAGAAGCAGCTCGCCCAGCAGCGCAACCTGCTCACGGCCCTGGTCGGGCGCCTGCCGAGCGAGGAGATCGCGCCGACCTTCACCCTGGCTTCCCTGCGCCTGCCCACCAACCTGCCGGTGAGCCTGCCGTCGCGCCTCGTGCAGCAACGCCCGGACGTGAAGGCGGCGGAGGCCAACGTCCAGCAGGCCAGCGCGGCGGTGGGGGTCGCGGTGGCCAATCGCCTGCCGCAGTTCACCATCACCGCCAATGGCGGCGCCAGCGCGGTGCGGATCGCGCAGCTCGCGACCTCGGCCGCCTCGTTCTACGGCATCGTCGGCACCGTGGCGCAGCCGGTCTTCGATGCCGGGACCCTGTTCCGGCGCCAGCGCGCCGCGGAGGAGACGCTGAACGAGGCCCAGGCCCAGTACCGGGCGGTGGTGATCGGCGCCTTCCAGAACGTCGCCGACACCCTGCGGGCGCTCCAGTCCGACGCCAGGGCGGTGGCGGCGGCCTCGGCCGCCGAGCGGGCCACCAACGAGAGCCTCGGCCTCATCCGCAAGCAATACGCGGCCGGTGCCCTGAACAGCGCGCAGGTGCTGATCGCCCAGCAATCCTACCTCTCGGCCCTCGTCACCTCGGCGGGCGCGCGCGCAAACCAGTATGCCGACACCGCCGCCCTGTTCCAGGCGCTCGGCGGCGGTTGGTGGAACCGGGCCGACGTGAAGCCGGCCCCGCCGAGCGCGGACCCGGCGAAGTTCCTCTAGGAAGCCGGGCGCGCACGGAGTTCCGGCCGCGCGGGCAAACCGTTCGTTACCAGGGGGTTAAGCCGCGATTTGTTGGCCTGGGCCGGCGAGATGCGCTATAGGTTTGGGCAGGACATCGCACGGTCCGGCTGAGCGGCCGGAGACGCGCGCGACAACGCCGTGAGCGAGCGGAGCCGACACGGGCCGCCCTTGCTCCGGACCCCGGACAGGTAGAGACCGAAGACCTTGGCAGAGAACGACATTCCGGGCGCCGGCACGCCGCCGCCCGCCTCCGACATCAAGCCCGTCTCCATCACCGACGAGATGAAGCGCTCCTACCTCGATTACGCCATGAGCGTGATCGTGAGCCGGGCGCTGCCGGACGCGCGCGACGGCCTCAAGCCCGTGCACCGGCGCATCCTCTACGCGGCCTACGAGAGCGGGCACCTGCCCGAGCGCAAATACGTCAAGTCCGCTCGCATCGTCGGCGACGTGATCGGTCTCTACCACCCGCACGGCGACCAATCGATCTACGACGCCTTGGTCCGTATGGCGCAGGACTTCTCGATGCGCCTGATGCTCATCGACGGGCAGGGCAATTTCGGCTCCGTGGACGGCGATCCGGCGGCGGCCATGCGCTACACCGAATCGCGCCTGGCCAAGCCGGCCAACGCGCTCCTGGCCGACATCGACAAGAACACCGTCGACTTCCAGCCGAACTACGACGAGTCGCGCGAGGAGCCGACCGTCCTGCCGGCGCGCTTCCCCAACCTCCTCGTCAACGGCGCCGGCGGCATCGCGGTGGGCATGGCCACCAACATCCCGCCGCACAATCTCGGCGAGCTGATCGACGCCTGCGTCGCGCTCATCGACGATCCCGGCCTGTCGATCGAGCAGCTCACCGAGTACGTGCCCGGTCCCGACTTCCCCACCGGCGGCTCGATCCTCGGCCGGGCCGGCACCCGCCAGGCCTACGCCACGGGTCGCGGCTCGATCATCATGCGGGCGAAGTCCCACGTCGAGGAGCTGCGCAAGGAGCGCGAGGCGCTGATCTTCACCGAGATCCCGTATCAGGTGAACAAGGCGACGCTGATGGAGAAGATCGCCGAGCTGGTGAAGGAGAAGCGCGTCGAGGGCATCTCCGACCTGCGCGACGAGTCCGACCGCGACGGCATGCGCATCGTCGTCGAGATCAAGCGCGACGCCATGGCGGACGTGGTGCTGAACCAGCTCTACCGCTTCACGCCCCTGCAGTCGTCCTTCGGCTGCAACATGGTGGCGCTGAACGGCGGCCGCCCCGAGTTGATGAACCTCAAGGACCTGCTCCAGGCCTTCGTGGATTTCCGCGAAGAGGTGGTGTCCCGGCGGACCAAGTTCCTCCTCAACAAGGCTCGCGAGCGCGCCCACGTCCTGTGCGGCCTCGCCATCGCGGTGGCCAACATCGACGAGGTGATCCGCCTGATCCGGACCTCGCCCGATCCCAACACCGCCCGCGACGCGCTGATGGCGCGCGACTGGCCGGCCCACGACATCGCGCCGCTGATCGCCCTCGTGGACGATCCGCGCCACCGGGTCTCGGACGACGGCACCTACCGCCTCTCCGAGGTGCAGGCCCGCGCCATCCTGGATCTCCGCCTGCAGCGCCTCACCGCTCTCGGCCGCGACGAGATCGGCGACGAACTGAAGAAGCTCGCCGACGAGATCGCCGACTACCTCGACATCCTGCGTTCGCGCCTGCGCATCATGGGCATCGTCAAGGAGGAGTTCGCGGAGGTCCGCGAGGCCTACGCCACCCCGCGCCGCACCGTCATCCTCGACTGGGATTCGAACGTCGAGGACGAGGACCTGATCCAGCGCGAGGACATGGTCGTCACCGTGTCCCATGCGGGCTACGTCAAGCGCGTGCCGCTCTCGACCTACCGGGCCCAGCGCCGCGGCGGCAAGGGCCGCTCCGGCATGGCGACCCGCGACGAGGATTTCGTCACCCGCCTGTTCGTGGCCAACACCCATACGCCGGTGCTGTTCTTCTCGAACCAGGGCCAGGTCTACAAGGAGAAGGTCTGGCGCCTGCCGATGGCGGCGCCGAACGCCCGCGGCAAGGCGCTGGTCAACATCCTGTCGATGGATGCCGGCACCGAGCGCATCACCACCATCATGCCGTTGCCCGAGGACGAGGCCTCCTGGGAGACCCTCGACGTCATGTTCGCCACGGCGAGCGGCAGCGTGCGCCGGAACAAGCTCTCGGATTTCGTCCAGGTGAACCGCGCCGGCAAGATCGCCATGAAGCTCGATGCGGGCGACCACATCGTCCACGTGGAGATCTGCCGTGCCGACCAGAACGTGCTGCTCACCACGCAGGCCGGCCAGTGCATCCGCTTCCCCGTCGAGGACGTCCGAGTCTTCAAGGGCCGCGATTCCACCGGCGTGCGCGGCATCAGCCTGGGCAAGGACGACCGCGTCATCTCGATGACGATCCTCAACGCCTTCGACGCCTCGCCCGAGGAGCGGGCGGGCTACCTCAAGATGCGCCGCGCCGTGATCGGCGACGGGGTCGAGGGCGAGGAGACGGCGAGTCCGGAGGCGGAGGAGGGGGTGGCCGAGGCCACCGCCATCTCCCTCGAGCGCTACAACGAGATGGGCGCCAACGAGCAGTTCGTCCTCACCCTCTCCGAGCGCGGCTTCGGCAAGCGGACCTCGTCCTTCGAGTACCGGACCTCGGGCCGCGGCGGCAAAGGCATCACGGCGATGCGGGTCAATGCCCGCAACGGCCACCTCGTGGCCTCCTTCCCGGTCCAACCCTCCGACCAGATCATGCTGGTGACCGATGGCGGCCAGCTCATCCGCGTGCCGGTGGACGACATCCGCATCGTCGGCCGCGCCTCGCAGGGCGTGACGGTGTTCAACACGGAGAAGACCGAGAAGGTCGTGTCCGTCGAGCATATCGAGGGCGAGGACGAGAGCGAGGGCGGCGACGAGGCCGCGTAAGGCCGATCGCACCCCGTCAAGCGGACGGCCCCGCGGCCGTCCGCATCCCAGGGCGCGGGGGTTAGCCCGTTTTCGTGCCGGGGCCGGAGGTTCCGTTTCGGGTCGAAATGCTCTACCCCGGGCCGCGATGATCCGCACCGCCCTCTATGCCGGCTCGTTCGACCCGGTCACGAACGGACACCTCGACGTCATCCGTCAGGCGTGCCGGCTCGTGCAGACTCTCGTCATCGCGATCGGCGTGCATCCCGGCAAGGCGCCGATGTTCTCGCCCGAGGAGCGGGCGGAGCTCCTGCGCGCCACCTGCGAGCCCCTGGCCGAGGCCGAGGGCACGGCGCTGACGATCGTGACCTTCGACGACCTCGCAGTGACCGCGGCCCGGCGGGTCGGCGCCAGCGTCTTCATCCGCGGCCTGCGCGACGGCACCGACCTCGACTACGAGATGCAGCTCGCCGGTATGAACGGTGCCATGGCGCCGGAGGTGCAGACCGTGTTCCTGCCCGCCTCCACCGGCGTCCGGCCGATCACCGCCACCCTCGTCCGCCAGATCGCCGCCATGGGCGGCGACGTCTCCCCCTTCGTGCCGCCGCTGGTGGCGACGCGCCTCGCGCAGCGCTTCCGGGCGGCCTGATCTCTCCATCCACGACCAACGAAAGCATGCTGACCCCATGGCCTTTGGACTGAATCGCCGTATCGCCCTCCTCAGCCTCGCCGGTCTCCTCGCGACGGCGCCTGCAGCCTGGGCGGCGGACGACAACACGGTGTACCTCGACACCAAGGACGGCCGCGTCACCATCGAGCTGCGCCCGGAGATCGCGCCGAAGCACGTCGCCCAGCTCAAGACCCTGATCAAGCAGGGCTTCTACAACGGCCTCAAGTTCCACCGGGTGATGGACGGCTTCATGGCCCAGACCGGAGACCCGAAGGGCAACGGCACCGGCGGCTCCAGCCTGCCGAACATCCCGGCCGAGTTCTCGCCGGCGCCGTTCAAGCGCGGCACCGTCGGCATGGCCCGCTCGTCCGACCCGAACTCCGCCAACTCGCAGTTCTTCATCTGCCTCGGCGACGCCCCCTTCCTCAACGGGCAGTACACCGTGGTCGGCCTCGTCTCCTCGGGCATGGAAGCCGTCGACGCGATCAAGAAGGCGTCCCCCGGCGCGCCGGGCGGGGCGGTGCAGAACCCCGACAAGATCGTGAAGATGCAGATGGCGCAGGGAGCCAAGTAGTTTGCGGGGCGGCGTCCAGCTCGGAGCTCTCGCGGCGCTCGTCGCCGTAGGGCTCCCCGCGTGGGCGGCGCCCTCCACGGGCCCGCTGACCCTTCCGGAAACCCTGCGCGGCACGGTCCGGGTTCCCCTGAAGCAAGGCCCGCTGGGCGGCCTGGCCGAGAGCGCGAAACCGGCCGACACCCTGCGAGACCTCTATCCCACCCTCGCGGCCTGCTGGGAGGCCCCCCGGGGATTGTCCCGCTCGGCCCAGGCCGAGATCACCACCCGCTTCGCACTTCGGCGGGACGGCAGCGTCCTCGGGACGCCGCGCGTGACCTTCTCGGCCCCGAATTCAGACCCCCGCGCCCATCGCATCCTCGCGGATGCGACCCTGGCGGCGATCCGGCGCTGCACGCCAGCCCGGATCACCCCCGACCTCGGCGCGGCCATCGCAGGGCGCCCCATCGCGCTCCGCTTCATCTACCAAGGACCTAAGGGAAAAGGAGTCTAAACCCATGGCAGAGACCGAGACCATCATCCTGGAGACCACCAAGGGCCGCGTCGTGATCGGACTTCGCGCCGACCTTGCCCCCAACCATGTCGAGCGCCTGAAGACGCTCGCCGCCCAAGGCTTCTACGACGGCGTGCCGTTCCACCGCGTGATCGACGGCTTCATGGCCCAGACCGGCGACCCGACCGGCACGGGATCGGGCGGCTCCGATCTCCCCGACCTCAATGCCGAGTTCAACGCCGAGCCGCACGTGCGCGGCACCTGCTCGATGGCGCGCACCAACTTCCCGCACTCGGCCAATTCGCAGTTCTTCATCTGCTTCGGCGATGCCCGCTTCCTCGACAAGCAATACACCGTCTGGGGCAAGGTCGTGGAGGGCATGGACGTGGTCGACACCCTGAACAAGGGCGAGCCGCCGCGCTCGCCCGACAAGATCGTCAAGGCGACCGTCGGCGCCGCCTGATCCGACTCGCTCGATCCGCGTTCGAGGGAAGTGTCCGCGCGAAGGTGCGGACACTTCTTTCGTTTCGAGGCCCGCCACGCCTAGGCAGGGCCCTCGCCAATTGGGACATGGCGGCCCATGACCGGCACGCTTCCGCTTCGCGACATCCTCCTCGCCCTGGCGGTGGTGGCGGTCTGGGGCACGAACTTCGTGGTGATCCGGATCGGGCTCGACCACCTGCCGCCGCTGCTGTTCGCCGCCCTGCGCTTCGTGCTCGCCGCCCTGCCGGGTGTGTTCCTGCTGCCTCGCCCGACAGTCCCCTGGCGCAACCTTGCCGCCTACGGCCTGCTGATCGGGGCCGGACAGTTCGGCCTGCTCTTCATCGCCCTGCGCGGCCACATCGCCCCCGGCCTCGCCTCCCTGGTGATCCAGATCCAGGTCTTCGTCACCATCGGCCTGTCGATGCAACTGACCGGGGAGCGGGTGTCCGGCCCGCAATGGGCGGCCCTCGGCCTCGCCGCGGCCGGGCTCGCCGTCATCGCCGCCCATACCGACGCCGCGACGACGCCCTTCGGCCTCGGGCTCGTGGTCTGCGCCGCCCTGAGCTGGGCGGGCGGAAACATGGCGGCCAAGCGCAGCGGGGCGCGGGCGATGCTGCCCTATGTCGTCTGGGCGAGCCTGTTCTCGGCGCCCCCGCTTCTCGCTGCCTCGGTCCTCCTCGAAGGCTGGGACGCCATCCGCAACGGCCTCCTGCGGGCCGACCTGACGACCTGGGCCGCGGTGGTGTGGCAGTCCGTCGGCAATACGATGTTCGGCTACGCGATCTGGGGCTGGCTGCTCGCGCGCCACCCCGCCGCCCAGATCACCCCGATGGCCCTGCTGGTGCCGGTCTTCGGCATGGGGGCCTCGGCCGTCTGGCTCGGGGAGCCGCTGCCGGCCTGGAAGCTCGCCGCCGCCGGCCTCGTCCTCGGCGGCCTCGCCCTCGGGCTGCTCTCTCCGCGCTGGCGGGCGCGCGCCGCGGTCGAGAGCGCCCCGCCCTGAGGCGTCAGGCGTCGTCGTTCCCGGCAAGCCGGGCCTCGGCCGCCGCCAGATCCTCCGGCGCGTTGATGTTGGCGAAGGGGTCCGCGGGCTCCGATGGCCAGGACACCGCCACCGCGCCGTGGCGCCTCAGGAAGCCGCCGACCCGGCGCTCGCCGCGGGCCACCAGGGCCTCGCGCAGGTCCGCCCGCAGGGCCACCGGCCAGAGCGCCACGGTGAAGTGCTCGCGCCCGCCCGACGCCGCCATGGCGATGACGCCCTCCCGCCCGGCCGATTCGGCGAGGCGGACGACGAGGTCGCGGGGCAGGAACGGCGCGTCGCCGGAGACGCTGGCCACGTGGCGCGTGGTCGGATGATGGATGGCCGCGTGGTCCAGCCCCGCGAGGATGCCGGCGAGCGGCCCCGGATTGTCCGGCACACCGTCGGGCACGATCGCACCCGGGAAATCCGGGAAGCGGCCCGGATCGCCGTTGGCGTTGAGGATCACGCCGGCGGCGCACTGGGGGGCGAAGCGGGCGACCACCCGGTCGAGCAGGGTGCGGCCGCCGAGGGTGCGCAGGGGCTTGTCGCCCCCGCCCATGCGGCGCGCCAGCCCGCCGGCGAGGATCACGCCCAGCACCGGCGCCATCGCGGCTACTCGATGACGATGCGGGGAGCCGCCCGCGGCGCGGGACCGCCGGTCAGGTTGCCCCAGAGCTTGGCGGCGATGCCGCGATAAATCTGCGCGTGCGGCCCGTCCGGGTCCACCGCCACCACGGGGCGGCCGGCATCGGAGGTCTCACGGATCGTCATGTTCAGCGGCACCTCGCCGAGGAACGGCACCTCCAGCCGCTCGGCCTCGGCGCGGGCGCCGCCATGCCCGAAGATGTGCGAGGCCGTGCCGCAATGGGGGCAGATGAAGGTCGCCATGTTCTCGATGACGCCGAGGATCGGCACCGCGACCTTGCGGAACATCGTCACGCCGCGGCGCGCGTCGATGAGGGCGAGATCCTGCGGGGTCGAGACGATGACCGCCCCGGAGAGCGGCGTCGCCTGCGCCATGGTGAGCTGGGCGTCGCCGGTGCCGGGGGGCATGTCGACCACGAGCACGTCGAGTTCGCCCCAGGCGACCTCGCGCAGCATCTGGGTGATGGCCGACTGGACCATGGGCCCGCGCCAGATCATCGCCGTCTCGGGCTCGATCAGGAAGCCGATCGACATGACCTTGATGCCGAACCCTTCCATCGGGGCCAGCAGCCGCTCCTCGATGACGCGGGGCTTCCCCGACAGGCCGAACAGCTTGGGCACCGAGGGGCCGTAGATGTCGGCATCGAGCAGGCCGACCTTGAGGCCCTGGGCCGAGAGGGCGAGCGCGAGGTTGCAGGCCGTGGTGGACTTGCCGACGCCGCCCTTGCCGGAGGCGACGGCCACGATGTGGCGCACGCCCGGAAGGGCCGGGCCGGTCCGCGGCGGCGGCGGCGCGCCCCTTCCGGGCGTGCGC
>NZ_JCBANU010000080.1:0-1115 GCF_059816145.1 Methylobacterium sp. 001424705
CAGCGAGACCGCCTACACCGTGTTCAATGCCGACAAGTCGCGGGTCGAGGTCAACCTCGCGGTGGCCGGGAAGGCCTATACAAGCCAGACGATCTCGTACGATGCCAACGGCAAGGCTTTCGAAACCGACCGCTTCCAGGGCAGCAAGCTCGTGCTCAGCACGCGCACCGAGCCGGACGGTACCCAGATCGTCAAGAGCTGGACCGCGACGGGCGAGTTGACCCTGAACCGCCTGGCGGGCAGTGGCGCCCTCATCTCCAGCGAACGCTTCGACGCCGACGGCACCCGGGTCTACGCGGAGATGCGCAACGCCGACGGCTCGCGCGAGACCCACTCCTACGATGCCGGCACCGGCAGCGAGACCGCCTACACCGTGTTCAATGCCGACAAGTCGCGGGTCGAGGTCAACCTCGCGGTGGCCGGGAAGGCCTTCGCGACACAGCACCTGACCTACGACACCGCCGGAAAGCTGGTCGAGGTGGTCCGGCATTACGACAGCGCGAACAAGGTCCTGGCATTCTCGTCCAGCACGCACACGGACGGGTCGTCCGAGGTGCACAACTACGATACCGCCGGGCGCGAGACGTCGCGCACCATCACGGCCGCCGATCACTCCCGCGACGTCGTCACGTCGAGCTACCTGGGCACGTCCCCGGTCGCCAGCACCGTGCGGCAGGATCACTTCGGCGCGACTGGGCAGAAGCTCTGGACGGACGTGACCGCGTCCGACGGAAGTCACGCGATCACGGCCCTGGCGGCGGGCCAGACCCTGGCGGCGCATGCGGGCGTGACGGACGTGTTCACGAGCTTTGGTGCCGACACGTTCGTGTTCTCGGCCGGCTTCGGCAAGGACGTGATCAAGGGCTTCCACGCCGAGACCGGCCCCTTGCACGACATCATCCAGATCGACCACGTCCTCGCAACGAGCCTCGATCACCTCACGATGCGCGACGTCGGCAAAGACGTGGTCCTGACCTTCGATGCGCACACGACCCTGACGCTCACCAACGTCCACGCGGCTCAGCTCGACGCACACGACTTCCTCTTCGTGTAACGCGCACCCTTACCGACCCACCCTCCCGAACCGCCAGCAGGCCGCCTCAGTGTAGATGGGG
>NZ_JCBANU010000081.1:0-1080 GCF_059816145.1 Methylobacterium sp. 001424705
TCGCTTCTGCCTGCGGCCGGCCCGACGACGGGGGCGGTTGTGGAGGGGGCGGACGTGTCCACGAGCGAGGGGACGTTCGCCCGCTACGAGATCGTGGACCTGTCGGCGGCCACGATCGAGGCGCTGCGCGGGCGTGCGCTGGACAGCCTGCTGGCCTCCTTCGGGGACCGGCGCCCCTCCCTCGAGCCGGTGATCGGGGTGGGCGACTACGTGGCCGTCTCGGTCTGGGAGGCCGGCTCGGGCGGGTTGTTCTCCGGGCCCCTGGTGGCCGACCGCTTCTCGGCCGGCTCCAAGTCCGCCCTCATCCCCGAGCAGGTGGTGCCCCGCGACGGGGCCATCAGCGTGCCCTATGCCGGGCGCATCCAGGTGGCCGGGCGCCGGCCCCAGGACGTGCAGGCCCTGATCGAGACCGAGCTCGCCGGCAAGGCGATCCAGCCCCAGGTGCTGGTCTCGGTCACCAAGGCGGTGTCCCAGACGGTGACCGTCACCGGCGAGGTCGTGGCCGGGGCCCGGGTGCCGCTCTCGGGCAAGGGGGACCGCCTGCTCGACGTGGTCGCCACCGCCGGGGGCGTGCGCGCGCCGGTCAACGAGACCTTCGTGCGGCTCTCGCGGGGCCAGCAGACCGCCACGGTGCCGCTGACCACGGTGGTGTCGAACCCGGTCGAGAACATCTTCCTGCGCCCGGGCGACACCCTGACCCTGGTGCGCGATCCCCAGACCTTCCTGGCGGTGGGCGCGCTGGGCAACTCCACCGAGATCCCGTTCCAGGCCGAGGGCATCACCCTGGCCCAGGCGCTGGCCAAGGCGCGCGGCCTGTCCGACTTCCAGGCCGATCCCTCGGGCACCTTCATCTTCCGCTTCGAGCCGGCCGCGGTGGTGCGGCGCCTGAAGCCGGGCAGTCCCCTGCTGGGCACGCCCCTGGTCCCGGTGGTCTACCGGATCAACATGCGCGACCCCAACAGCCTGTTCCTGACCCAGGCCTTCCGCATGCGCAACCGCGACCTCGTCTACGTCTCCAACGCCCCCTTCACCGAGGTCCAGAAGGTCCTCTCCGTCTTCTCCACCGTCACCGCACCGGTC
>NZ_JCBANU010000082.1:0-1054 GCF_059816145.1 Methylobacterium sp. 001424705
CTTCCTCTTCGTGTAACGCGCACCCTTACCGACCCACCCTCCCGAACCGCCAGCAGGCCGCCTCAGTGTAGATGGGGTACTCCTCACCGCGGACTCGCCGTGCTTCGGCCAATCTGCAGCCCGAATTGATCCCTTCAAGACGGAGAACAATATACTTGGCCGGAGGATCGAACTCTCGCTGCCAAGCCCCCAACCCAGCGTTCAGCTCTAAAACTGTGGCTCCGAATAGAGCATATCTTAACGGTGCACATTGATGCAAATCAAAGTTTGCGATCTATTCGAAACCATGACTTATGCATCATGGACGCACATATATTCGTTCTATACGACTCTGAAGCTGCTAAACTTGGCATTCCTGGAGGTGGAGGGCCCCTGGCAGCCGGTATGTATCCAACGGATTGACGATGACGAGCCCCCCGGGGCATGAGGTGACGTGCGAGTCTGTGCGCTCCTCAATGAGGCCAACCAGGCGCGACTGACAGGCGTCGCCGAAGATCGCGCCCTTTTCCTCGAGCACATTGTGGGTGCCAAAATCGTTCTACTAGAGCGTTTTCCACGATCCCTAAGTCGTTGCGGCGAGGTGAGCGTTGATCCTTGAAGGTTTGTCAGGGAGACCGCCATGGCCCGTGCCTACAGTCACGACCTGCGTGTTCGCGTCCTGGACGCAGTGGGAGCAGGTCTGTCCCGCCGGGCCGCGGCCCTGCGTTATCAAGTCGGTATCGCTACGGTGATCCGCTGGGCCGCGCATGCGACGATGACAGGAGAGACGCGGGCTCAGCGTCAGGGCCGTCCACCCGGCTCCAAGCTCGACGTGCATGAAGCCTTTCTGCTTGCCCTCACCGAAGAGAAGGACGAACCGAAGGACCGCGCAGCGACATCACGCTTGCCGAGATGCAGGAACGCCTGCGTACCGAGCGCAGCGTCTCGGTCGGATTGGGCACGCTGTGGCGTTTCTTCGCCTGCCGCGCGGTGACGTGGAAAAAAACTAGGCTGGCAAATCTAACTGTTGGGCTTGGCGTTCGAGGGCGGTGAGGTAGGCATCGGGATCGCGTCG